>NZ_JBQTCE010000001.1:0-220579 GCF_052665095.1 Streptomyces sp. NEAU-174
AAGGTGCTCATCGCCAACCGTGGCGAGATCGCTGTCCGTGTTGCCCGTGCCTGCCGGGATGCCGGGATCGCGAGCGTAGCCGTATACGCCGATCCGGACCGGGACGCTGTGCATGTGCGCGCGGCCGACGAGGCCTATGCGCTGGGTGGTGACACCCCGGCGGCCAGCTATCTCGACCAGGCCAAGGTCCTGGCCGCGGCCGCCGAGTCCGGCGCCGACGCCGTCCACCCCGGCTACGGATTCCTCTCCGAGAACGCCGACTTCGCCCAGGCCGTCCTGGACGCCGGCCTGACCTGGATCGGCCCCCCGCCGCACGCCATCCGCGACCTGGGCGACAAGGTGGCGGCGAGGCACATCGCCCAGCGCGCGGGTGCCCCGCTGGTCGCCGGGACCCCCGACCCCGTCTCCGGGGCGGAGGAGGTCGTGGCCTTCGCCGAGGAGCACGGTCTCCCGATCGCCATCAAGGCCGCCTTCGGCGGTGGCGGCCGCGGTCTGAAGGTCGCCCGCACGATGGAAGAGGTCCCCGAGCTCTACGACTCCGCCGTCCGCGAGGCCGTGGCCGCCTTCGGACGCGGCGAATGCTTCGTCGAGCGCTACCTCGACAAGCCCCGGCACGTGGAGACCCAGTGCCTGGCCGACACCCACGGCAACGTGGTCGTCGTCTCCACCCGCGACTGCTCCCTCCAGCGCCGCCACCAGAAACTCGTCGAAGAGGCCCCCGCGCCGTTCCTGACGGAAGAGCAGAACGCGGAGCTGTACCGGGCGTCGAAGGCCATCCTCAAGGAGGCCGGGTACGTCGGCGCGGGCACCGTCGAGTTCCTCGTCGGCAACGACGGCACGATCTCCTTCCTGGAGGTCAACACCCGGCTCCAGGTGGAGCACCCGGTCACCGAAGAGGTCACCGGCATCGACCTGGTCCGCGAGATGTTCCGTATCGCGGACGGCGAGGCCATCGGCTACGACGACCCGCAGGTGCGCGGCCACTCCTTCGAGTTCCGGATCAACGGTGAGGACCCGGGCCGGAACTTCCTGCCCGCCCCGGGCACGGTGACCTCCTTCGTGCCGCCCGCCGGGCCCGGTGTCCGGCTGGACGCGGGCGTGGAGTCCGGCAGCGTCATCGGCCCCGCGTGGGACTCGCTGCTGGCCAAGCTGATCGTCACCGGCGCCACGCGGAAGCAGGCCCTCCAGCGGGCGGCCCGCGCCCTGGCCGAGTTCCAGGTCGAAGGCATGGCCACCGCGATCCCGTTCCACCAGGCGGTGGTGAAGGACCCGGCGTTCACCAGCGAGCCGTTCACCATCCACACCCGCTGGATCGAGACCGAGTTCAACAACACCATCGCCCCGTTCACCCCGACCGGCGCGGACGAGGCCGAGGAGCCCACCGCCCGCGAGACGGTCGTGGTCGAGGTCGGCGGCAAGCGGCTCGAGGTCTCGCTGCCCGCCTCCCTGGGCGTGGCCACCGCCCCCGCGGGCGGCTCGAAGAAGCCGAAGCGCAAGGCGGTCAAGAAGTCCGGCTCCGCCGCCTCCGGCGACGCCCTGGCCTCCCCGATGCAGGGCACCATCGTCAAGGTCGCCGTGGGTGAGGGTGACACCGTGGCCGAGGGCGACCTCGTCGTGGTCCTGGAGGCCATGAAGATGGAGCAGCCCATCAACGCCCACCGCGCGGGCACCGTCAAGGGCCTGGCCGCCGAGGTCGGCGCCTCCCTCACCTCGGGCGCGGTCATCTGCGAGATCAAGGACTGACGGAGAGATCGAGGACTGACGGGGAGATCGAGGACTGACGGGCAGGCCGAGGGCTGACCTCCCCACCACAAACCCCATGACGGCGGGCCCCGGCCGGAATCATCCGGCCGGGGCCCGCCGTCGTCGCGTACGGCCCGCTCAGCGGCTGTGCACCACGTCCTGCGGGAAGGTCAGCTGACCGTTCATCCACCGCAGAGCGGTGGGCAGCTCGCGGCGCCAGGTGCGGAAGTTGTGGCTGCCCCGGTCCAGGATGATCGACTGCGCGCTCATCGGCGGCCGGACCGCGGCCAGGAAGTCGCGGGTGGCGCCGTAGTCGGGCTCGCCCCGGCGGCTGGAGGCCACCAGCACCGACACCTGCGGCTGGGGCAGATGGCGCAGCCGCCACAGCACATCGTGCTCCCGCTTCCTGCGCTCGCCCGCCGGGCCCCGGCCGAAGAGGTCACCGGTGGTGGGGTCGTTGACCACGCGGTAGTCGGGCGACAGGGCCGCGGCCGCGCTGTAGACGCGGGGATGACGCAGGGTCAGCTGAAGGGCGCAGGTGCCACCGGACGAATAGCCCAGCACACCCCAGGCGCTGGGGTCATGGCCGATCCGGTAGTGCGCCCGCAGCGCCTCCGGCAGGTCCCGGGCGAAGTAGGTCTCGGCCTGGGGGCCGCCGGGGACGTCCACGCACTCGGTGTCGCGGGGCGGGGCGATGGTGGGCCGCACCATCACGATGACCGCCGGCTGAAGCGCCCCGGTGCGGATCAGCCCGCCCGCGGTCTGCGGCAGCCGCAGATGCTGGGCGAGCAGGAAGGATCCGCCGGGATAGCCGCTGATCGCCACGATCACGGGGAAGCGCTGCCGGGCGTACTGGCGCTGGAAGTACTGCGGCGGCAGATAGACATACGCCGGGTTGGCCACCTGGCTGCGGCGGCCCAGGATCCGCACCGACTCGACCTTGCCCGCCTCGGCGGGCGGCCCGCTCGGCAGTCCGTGCACCGTGTTCAGCCCCTGCGGCGGGGCGGGCCGCACCAGACCGCCCGACTCCCCGACCGGCCCCGCGGCGCCGCCCTGCACATGGGACAGGGCCGCCGGTGCCGCATCGTCCTCGCCCAGCAGTTCGCCCCAGGACCCGTAGAACTGGAAGGTGCTGTTCACCGCGAGGGCCAGGGCGGCCACGATCGCGCACTGGGTCACGGCGAGGGCGGCCAGCCGCCCCGCCCAGGCCCGTACGCCCCGGCCCGCGAAGCGCGGCCACAGCCAGAGCGTCAGCCCCGCGCACACCACGGCGAGGGCGATCATCACATACTCGAGTGATCGACTGGTCAGTCCCATTGTTCTTCCACTCCGGCGCACCGCAACGCACGGTGCCGTCGCCCTGTTTGATGCCGCCTCCGGCACCCGCGTTGCCTGGCCAGGGCGTGCCTCCGGTCACGAAATGGCATGCTTGACTCACGGGCAGGCACGGCAGGGAGGACCGCGATGGCGATCGAGACAGCCACGGCGCAGACGCCACCGCGCCCCATGCGCGCCGACGCGCGCCGCAACTACGAGCGGCTGCTGGCCGAGGCGCGCACGGCCTTCACCCAGCACGGTACCGACGCTTCGCTGGAGGACATCGCACGCCGCGCGGGCGTCGGCATCGGCACGCTCTATCGCCACTTCCCCAACCGCACCGCGCTGATGGGCGCGGTCTTCCAGGGCGAGATATGCGCCCTGCTGGAGCGGTCGCGGGAGCTGGCCCAGGCGCCGCGGCCGTGTCAGGCGATGATCGACTGGCTGCGCGCGATCGTGGACCACGCGAGCACGTACCGCGGCCTGTCCCAGGCCCTGATGGCGTGCTCGAGCGACGAGACCTCGGAGCTGTCCCGCGGCTGCGGTCTGCCGCTGCGCGAGGCGGGCAGCGAACTGCTCGCCCGCGCCCAGCAGAGCGGTGCCGTACGGTCCGATGTGGTCATCGCCGATCTGATGCAGCTCACGAACGCGATCGCACTGGCCGTGGAGCAGTCGCCGGACGACCCGGAGTTGGCCGACCGACTGCTGGCACTGGCCTTCACGGGCCTCAAGGCCCGCTAACCCCCATCGGCGACGACTCGCTACGGGGGCTACCGGGTGCCCGGCGAACCACACGCCGGAACCGCACGCCTTCCCCTCCCCGCCCCGTCCCGCGGCACGGCTATGCGCCTCCGCCACGCGGCAGGGGCTCCGCCCCTGGACCCAGGGGCCTGGGACGAAGCCCCACCTTCCAGCCCCTCCGGCGCTTGAGGAGCGGGGTCTGGGGCGGAGCCCCAGTTTCGGGAAGGGGCGGGGAGGGGAGCAGCCCGCCGCAGGCGTCACGACCCGACGGCCAGCCGCTAGCGGCGGCGCGGCGCCAGATCCGCCACCCGCCCCGGCTGCTCCGCCAACGGCACCGCCGTACGCAGCTGGGCGGAACCGGGCCCACCCTGCGCATGGGGGTGGTTCCGGCGCGGCCCCGGCAGCGGCAGCCCCTCCTCGCCGCCACCACGGCCCTGGGACGGGCCAAGCCGCCCCGACTGCCGCCCCGCCGAACCGCCGCCCTCCCCACTCCCGGCCGGGCCGGACCCCGCGCCCGGCCCGGCCACGGCGATCTGAACCCCCTGGTCCGCGAGGGCCTGGAGCTCGGTCAGGGCACGGTCGTCATGGGCGGGCGGCTCATCGGTCACCAGCCGGGTGATCACATCGGTGGGCACCGTCTGGAACATGGTGTCGGAGCCCAGCTTCGTATGGTCGGCGAGCACGACCACCTCCGCCGCAGCCTGGACCAGCGCCCGGTCGACGCTGGCCGAGAGCATGTTGGAGGTGGACAGGCCGCGCTCGGCGGTCAGCCCGCTGCCGGACAGGAAGGCGCGCGAGACCCGCAGCCCCTGGAGGGACTGCTCGGCGCCGCTGCCGACCAGGGCGTAGTTGGAGCCGCGCAGGGTGCCGCCGGTCATCACGACCTCGACCCGGTTGGCATGCGCCAACGCCTGCGCGACCAGCAGGGAATTGGTGACCACGGTCAGCCCCGGAACCCGCGCGAGCCGGCGGGCCAGCTCCTGGGTGGTGGTTCCGGCGCCGACGACGACGGCCTCGCCCTCCTCGACGAAACCGGCCGCGAGATCGGCGATGGCCGTCTTCTCCGCGGTCGCTAGATGGGATTTCTGCGGGAAGCCGGACTCCCTGGTGAATCCGCCCGGCAGCACCGCACCGCCGTGCCGACGGTCGAGCAGTCCTTCTGCCTCCAGTGCCCGCACATCACGCCGGACGGTCACTTCGGAGGTCTGGACGACGCGGGCGAGCTCCCGGAGCGACACCGCTCCGTTCGCACGCACCATTTCAAGGATCAATTGGCGACGTTCTGCAGCGAACACGAAACTGACAGTAACGCCAACGACCGTCTGTTTTCAGCAGCTTGCACCAATTAGCAGAAGTTGGACATCCATGAAGACGCCAAGTGCTATAAGGACCGAGTCTATGACCCTTCCTGAGTCTTCCGGGTGTGCAACTGCCGGGCCACCTCGGCGATCGAACCGGACAGCGAGGGGTAGACCGTGAAGGCTTTGGCGATCTGCTCCACCGTCAGATTGTTGTCCACCGCCAGCGAGATGGGGTGGATCAGCTCGCTCGCCCGCGGCGCGACCACCACACCGCCGACCACGATACCGGTGCCCGGACGGCAGAAGATCTTCACGAAGCCGTCCCGGATGCCCTGCATCTTCGCCCGCGGATTGCGCAGCAGCGGCAGCTTCACCACCCGGGCGTCGATCTTCCCGCCGTCCACGTCCGCCTGCGAGTAGCCGACCGTGGCGATCTCGGGGTCGGTGAAGACGTTCGCCGAGACCGTCTTCAGGTTCAGCGGGGTCACCGCGTCCCCGAGGAAGTGGTACATCGCGATCCGGCCCTGCATCGCCGCCACCGACGCCAGCGCCAGCACGCCGGTGCAGTCACCGGCCGCGTAGATCCCCGGCGCGCTCGTCCGGGACACCTTGTCGGTCAGGATGTGCCCCGACTCCGCGAGCTTGACCCCGGCCTCCTCCAGGCCGATGTCCGCCGTGTTCGGGATCGAGCCGACCGCCATCAGACAGTGGGTGCCCGAGATGACCCGCCCGTCCGAGAGCGTGACCTCCACCCGGTCCCCGACCCGCTTGGCGGCCTGCGCCCGCGATCGGGACATCACGTTCATCCCCCGGCGCCGGAAGACGTCCTCCAGCACCGCGGCCGCGTCCGGGTCCTCGCCCGGCAGCACCCGGTCCCGGCTGGAGACCAGCGTGACCTTCGACCCCAGCGCCTGATAGGCACCCGCGAACTCCGCACCCGTGACACCGGAGCCGACCACGATCAGCTCCTGCGGGAGCTCGTCCAGGTCGTACACCTGCGTCCAGTTCAGGATCCGCTCGCCGTCCGGCTTCGCGTCCGGGATCTCCCTCGGATGGGCGCCCGTCGCCAGCAGCACCGCGTCCGCCACCAGCGTCTGCTCACTGCCGTCCGCGGCCCGTACGATCACCCGCCGCGCGCCGTCCAGCGACTGCTGCGGCTCCACCCGCGCGCGGCCGCGCATGACCCGGCCGCCGGCCCGGGTGACCGAGGCCGTGATGTCGTGCGACTGGGCGAGCGCGAGCCGCTTCACCCGGCGGTTGACCTTGCCCAGATCCACGCCGACCACCCGGGCCGCCTGCTCCAGCGGTGGGGTGTCGTCGGCGACGATGATCCCCAGCTCCTCGTAGGAGGAGTCGAACGTCGTCATCACCTCGGCGGTGGCGATCAACGTCTTCGACGGCACGCAGTCGGTGAGCACCGACGCCCCGCCCAGACCGTCGCAGTCGACGACGGTCACCTCCGCGCCGAGCTGCGCGGCGACCAGCGCCGCCTCATAGCCGCCGGGTCCGCCACCAATGATCACGATCCGAGTCACATGCTCCATTGTCCCGCACCGGTTCGAATGCCTTCAGCCCGGGGGGCTTCGCGCGGGCGACCGCCGTACGAAACCTCTCGCCGAACCTTCCGCCAAAGCTCCCACCCCGGAGGCCGTTCCACCCCACTCCCGTACCCTCAGACCCATGTCGCTCTACGCCGCGTACGCCGGCAACCTCGACGCGCGGCTGATGTCCCGCCGCGCACCACACTCCCCGCTGCGCGGAACGGGCTGGCTGAACGGCTGGCGCCTCACCTTCGGCGGCGAGCAGATGGGCTGGGAGGGCGCCCTCCCCACGATCGTGGAGGCCCCGCGCTCCCAGGTCTTCGTCGCCCTCTACGACATCGCGCCCATGGACGAGGACTCCATGGACCGCTGGGAGGGCGTCGGCCTCGACATCTACCGCCGGATGCGGATCCGCGTCCACACGCTGGACGGCGACGAGGCCGCCTGGCTCTACGTCCTCAACGGCTACGAGGGCGGGCTGCCCTCGGCCCGCTACCTGGGCGAGATCGCGGACGCGGCGGAGTCGGCGGGGGCGCCGCACGACTATGTGATGGAGCTGCGGAAGCGTCCCTGCTGAGTCCGGTGTTTCCGGTTGACCCGCTTGGCCCGGTGGGTCCGGGGCAACGTGACCCGGCCGGGTCCTTGGGTGAGTCGACCCTGCTGGAACCGGCCGTGAGCCTTGCGGCAATGCAACGATCCGAACATCTCGGCGGACTCCGTCTACGCGCGTAGGCAGTTACCGGCTACCCTCGTGCGCGTGAACGCATCAGTTTCTTGGGACAACCAGGGCGATCCGCACGCCGCCGCCGACGCCGCCGCCACCCGCCTGCGCGAGCTGACCGGCGCGGAAACCCACGACGTCGCGCTGGTCCTGGGCTCCGGCTGGGTCCCCGCCACCGACGCACTCGGGGCGCCCGAGCACGAGTTCCCCGTCACCGAGCTGCCCGGCTTCCCGCCGCCCGCCGTCGCGGGCCACGCGGGCCGGATCCGGTCGTACCGGATCAACGACAAGCGGGCGCTGGTCTTCCTCGGCCGTACGCACTACTACGAGGGGCGTGGTGTCGCCGCCGTCGCACACGGCGTACGCACCGCCGTGGCCGCGGGCTGCAAGACCATCATCCTCACCAACGGCTGCGGCGGCCTCCGCGAGGGCATGCGCCCCGGCCAGCCGGTACTGATCAGCGACCACATCAACCTCACGGCCACCTCGCCGATCGTGGGCGCCAACTTCGTCGACCTCACCGACCTGTACTCGCCGCGGCTGCGCGCCCTGTGCCAGCAGGTCGACCCGACCCTGGAGGAGGGCGTCTACGCCCAGTTCCCCGGGCCGCACTACGAGACTCCTGCGGAGATCAACATGGCCCGCACGATAGGGGCCGACCTGGTGGGCATGTCCACGACCCTGGAGGCCATCGCGGCGCGCGAGGCGGGCGCGGAGGTGCTCGGGATCTCCCTGGTGACGAACCTGGCGGCCGGTATGACGGGAGAGCCCCTCAACCACGAGGAGGTCCTCCAGGCGGGCCGCGACTCCGCTTCCCGCATGGGCAGCCTGCTGGCCCAGGTCCTGGACCGCCTCTGATCCGCGGAGGCGGCGTCACGGCGCCCTGCGCGGGTACTCACCCCTTGGCTAACTGAACAGCGATGCGCGGGGCGCGGGGCGCGGCGGGGCGTGGCGGGGACGTGGGACGGGCGGACCGGGGACGCGGGACGGGCCGGGGTGCGCGGTCGGTTGTGTGGTGGGTGCCGGGGGCGGGGCCTCCGGGGCGGCGCCCTGGACCGTATATTTACGGCGCCATTGGCCGGGAACTTGCGTGGGCCGGGAATTGGCGCCACAAATACACGTAAGCGTCCAGGACACCACCCCTCCGACCCCACCCCCTCCCGCCGTCCCGCGGCTACCCGCCGGTGGCACAGCCTCCGGTCCGGTTCCGGCCCGCCCGGATCAGCGCCCACCCGCCGGTGGCCCCAAGCCGCTTCTCCGACTCCGGCGGTCGCCGGGGCCAGATCCGGGACGAGTGGGCGCCACCGTCGTCCCCTCCCGCCGTCTCGCGGCTGTCCGCGAGTGGCACGAGCCGCTGGTCCGACTCCGGCTCGCCGGGTGGCAGTCCCACCGCCCCTACCGTCCGACGGTGACTCCCCGCCGCCGAGGCCATCGGTGGCTCGCCCTAGCGGGCACGGTCGCCGATGAGGCTCAGGGCACACCCGGACGGGTTCGGACACGGACCGGGCACGGATGCCGACGAGGTGCGAGGGACGGTGGCGCACCCGGCCCCGGACGGGTCCGGAACCAGCCGGGGATCGTGTCACCGGGGGGGCGGTCGCCGACGCTCGGGAGGGGGCGGGGTCGGAGGGGCGGGGTTCTGGACGCTTACGTGTATTTGTGGCGCCAATTCCCGGCCCACGCAAGTTCCCGGCCAATGGCGCCGTAAATATACGGTCCAGAGCCCCGCCCCGGAGGCCCCGTCCCCGGACCCGACCACGGACCCACCGCGCACCCCAGCAACCACCACCGCACCCGCACCCGCAACCACCACCGCAACCTCGCACCCGCACACCGCACGACCCATACGACCACCCCCCAGGAGGCCCCCCATGGCCACGGAGCCCGATCTCATCGCCCAGGCTCGCGCATGGCTTGCCGAGGATCCCGATCCCGAGACGCGGGATGAGCTCGGGAAACTGCTTCAGGACGATGCCGTCGACGCGATCGCCGAGCGGTTCTCCGGCACGTTGCAGTTCGGTACCGCCGGTCTCCGGGGTGAGCTCGGGGCCGGGCCCATGCGGATGAACCGCGCCGTCGTCATCCGGGCCGCCGCCGGGCTCGCCGCGTATTTGCGCACGCATTACGACCAGGACGGTCCGCACGGGCGAGGTCTCGTCGTCGTCGGGTACGACGCCCGCTACAAGAGTGCCGAGTTCGCCCGCGACACCGCCGCCGTCATGACCGGCGCGGGCTTCCGGGCCGCCGTACTGCCCCGCCCCCTGCCCACGCCCGTCCTCGCCTTCGCCATCCGCCACCTCGGCGCGATCGCCGGAGTCGAGGTCACCGCGAGCCACAACCCGCCGCGCGACAACGGCTACAAGGTCTACCTCGGCGACGGCTCCCAGATCGTGCCGCCCGCCGACGCCGAGATCGCGGCCGAGATCGCGGCGATCCGCAGCCTGGACGATGTGCCCAGGCCCGAGACCGGCTGGGAGACGCTGGGCGACGACGTCCTGGAGGCGTACCTCGCGCGGACCGACGCCGTTCTCACCGCGGGTTCGCCCCGGAACGCCCGCGTCGTCTACACCCCGCTGCACGGCGTCGGCCGGGAGACCCTCACCGCGGCGTTCGCCCGCGCCGGGTTCCCCGAGCCCGCGGTCGTGCCCGAGCAGGCCGAGCCCGATCCGGCGTTCCCGACCGTCGCGTTCCCCAACCCGGAGGAGCCGGGGGCGATGGACCTGGCCTTCGCGACGGCCCGCAGGGTCGCGCCGGACATCATCATCGCCAATGACCCGGACGCCGATCGCTGCGCCGTCGCCGTGCCCACGATCACGAACCCCACGGCGCCCACGGACGCCGCGAGCTGGCGGATGCTGCGCGGGGACGAGGTCGGCGCGCTGCTCGCCACCCATCTCGTCCACAAGCGCGCCCGCGGCGCGTTCGCGACCACGATCGTCTCCTCGTCGCTCCTGTCCCGGATCGCGGAGGACGCGGGGCTGCCGTACGCCGAGACGCTGACCGGCTTCAAGTGGCTGGCCCGGGTGGACGGGCTGCGCTACGCGTACGAGGAGGCGCTCGGCTACTGCGTGGATCCGGAGGGCGTACGCGACAAGGACGGCATCACGGCCGCGCTGCTCGTGGCCGAGCTGACGTCCGAGCTCAAGGAGCAGGGCCGAACCCTCGCCGATCTGCTGGACGACATCGCGGTGGCCCACGGGCTGCACGCCACCGACCAGCTGTCCGTCCGGGTCACCGACCTCTCCGTGATCGGCACCGCGATGAAGCGGCTGCGCGAACAGCCGCCCACCGAGCTCGCGGGGCTCGCCGTGACCTCGGCGGAGGACCTGACGCGGGGCACGGACACCCTGCCCCCGACGGACGGCCTGCGCTATCAGCTCGCCGGGAAGGGGAACGTCCGCGGCGCCCGCGTGGTCGTCCGGCCCAGCGGCACCGAGCCGAAGCTGAAGTGCTACCTGGAGGTGGTCGTCGACGTCCCCGCCGCCGACTCCCTCACCCCGGCCCGCGCCACGGCGGACACCGTGCTGGCCGCGCTGAAGACGGACCTTTCGGTGGCGGCGGGAATCCAGCCCCCGGAAGCCGCGGACGCGGGCGCGGGCGGATCGGCCGCCGAGCCCGTCGCCGTCGCCCACGGCGATCGGTGACGGCGCCGGAGCGGGCTCAGATCCGGCTGAGGTAGCTGAACCGCCGGCCCGCTCTCAGCCGATCGCCAGCATGACACCCAACAGCACCGCGCCCGCCAGCGTCGGAGCGATGACCTCGAACGCCCAGCGCACCTCCGGCGCCCCCTGGGCGCCCCCGCGCTGGGCGTTGAGCTCGGCCATCTCGCGCAGGTCGCCGATGGCCGCGTCGGAGGGGGCCCGGCGGTCCTCGTCGGGCTTGTTCGCCGCGACATGGGCGGAGGTATTGCCGAAGGGGTCCTCGGAGGCCGCCCTGGCCTGCTGCCGGGCGGACCGCTTGCGCTGGCGCAGCGAGACCGGGATCGCCCACAGCTGGTAGGTGGCCCCGCCCGCGAGCACCTCGCTGGTGTACCCGGCGCGCAGCCCCTCGACCGAGGCCCAGGGCAGCGTGATCGTACGGAACGGGTTGCGGACGAGCAGCCGGTCCTGGCCCGCGTACACCGCCGGGCGCACCGTGAAGGCGATCACCACCGGCACCGCGAAGAGCAGCCCGGCCAGCGCCAGCCACGGCGTCCGGCCCTCGCCCCGGATCATCGCGTCGATGCCCAGCCAGCCGCTGAGCCCGAGCAGCAGCACTCCGCCCGCGATACCGCTCGGGGAGCGGTAGATCCGGTCCGAGAAGGTCTCGGTCTCGGCATCGGAGGAGGCGGAGGAGGAAGCGGAGCTGGAGGCAGCGGGGTTGGAGTCGTCGTCCGGGCTCGTCATGCGCCCGATTGTGCACCACACTCGGGGGACGGGGGCGCCCAGGGGAGACCCGGGGTCGCCCGCCCTCGGCCGCCGGTCGATTCCGGGCCCGGGGGTGACATCCGACTACGCGCGTAGATATGCTCATCTGGTGACCATGCCCACCACAGTTCCCGCATACGGCAAAGAGGCCGCGGAGCGACTCGCGTCAATGGCGGACGTGACCGCCAGTGACGGCGCACTGCGCCGCTTCCTGCACGGCCTGCCGGGCGTCGACGCGGTCGGCCTACAGGCCCGTGCCGCGGCCCTCGGCACCCGCTCGATCAAGACCACGGCGAAGGCGTACGCCATCGACCTGGCGATCTCGATGATCGACCTGACGACCCTCGAGGGTGCCGACACCCCGGGCAAGGTCCGGGCGCTCTGCGCCAAGGGGATCCACCCCGACCCCACCGACCGCACCGCCCCGAAGGTCGCCGCGATCTGCGTCTACGGCGACATGGTGGCCACCGCCAAGGAGGCCCTGACCGGCAGCGGAATCCATGTGGCCGCCGTCGCCACCGCCTTCCCCTCCGGCCGGGCCTCGCTGCCGGTCAAGCTGGCGGACACCCGGGACGCGGTCGCCGCCGGGGCGGACGAGATCGACATGGTGATCGACCGCGGCGCCTTCCTCTCCGGCCGCTACCTCGAGGTGTTCGAGGAGATCCGGCAGGTGAAGGAGGCGTGCGCCCGCGAGGACGGCACCGCGGCCCACCTCAAGGTCATCTTCGAGACCGGTGAGCTCCAGACGTACGACAACGTCCGCCGCGCCTCCTGGCTGGCGATGCTCGCGGGCGCGGACTTCATCAAGACCTCCACCGGCAAGGTGGCCGTCAACGCGACGCCGCCCGTCACCCTCGTCCTGCTGGAGGCGGTCCGCGACTTCCGCGCCACCACCGGCGTACAGGTGGGCGTGAAACCCGCGGGCGGCATCCGCACCTCCAAGGACGCGATCAAGTACCTGGTGATGGTCAACGAGACGCTGGGCGACGAGTGGCTTTCCCCGGAGTGGTTCCGCTTCGGGGCCTCCAGCCTGCTGGGCGATCTGCTCATGCAGCGCCAGAAGCTGAGCACCGGCCGGTACTCCGGTCCCGACTACGTGACGGTGGACTGATACGCCATGCCAGTTTTCGAGTACGCACCCGCGCCCGAGTCCCGCGCGGTCGTCGACATCGCCCCGTCCTACGGCATGTTCATCGACGGGGAGTTCGCCGAGGCGGGCGACGGCAAGGTCTTCAAGACCCTGTCCCCCTCCTCCGAGGAGGTCCTCTCCGAGGTCGCCCAGGCGGGCGTCGAGGACGTGGACCGTGCCGTCAAGGCCGCCCGTAAGGCGTTCGAGACCTGGTCCGCGCTCCCCGGCTCCGAGCGCGCCAAGTACCTCTTCCGCATCGCGCGGATCGTCCAGGAGCGCTCCCGCGAGCTGGCCGTCCTGGAGTCGCTGGACAACGGCAAGCCGATCCGTGAGTCGCGCGACGCCGATCTGCCCCTGGTCGCGGCCCACTTCTTCTACTACGCGGGCTGGGCCGACAAGCTGGCGTACGCGGGCTACGGGCCGGATCCGAAGCCCCTGGGCGTCGCCGGCCAGATCATCCCCTGGAACTTCCCCCTCCTGATGCTGGCCTGGAAGATCGCCCCGGCGCTGGCCTGCGGCAACACGGTGGTGTTGAAGCCCGCCGAGACGACCCCGCTGAGCGCCCTGTTCTTCGCGGACATCTGCCGTCAGGCGGGGCTGCCCAAGGGCGTGGTGAACATCGTCACCGGCGACGGCTCGACCGGCGCCGAGCTGGTCGCCCACCCCGGCATCGACAAGGTGGCCTTCACCGGCTCGACCGAGGTCGGCAAGGCCATCGCCCGTACGGTGGCCGGTACGAGGAAGAAGGTCACCCTCGAACTCGGGGGCAAGGCCGCGAACATCGTCTTCGACGACGCCCCCATCGACCAGGCGGTCGAGGGCATCGTCGGCGGCATCTTCTTCAACCAGGGCCATGTCTGCTGCGCGGGCTCCCGCCTCCTGGTCCAGGAGTCCGTCCAGGACGAGCTGCTCGACGCGCTCAAGCGCCGGATGAGCACCCTGCGCGTCGGCGATCCGCTGGACAAGAACACCGACATCGGCGCCATCAACTCCGCCGAGCAGCTGGCCCGGATCCGCGCCCTGGCCGACGCGGGCGAGGCCGAGGGCGCCGAGCGCTGGGCCCCGCGGTGCGAACTGCCCAGCTCCGGCTACTGGTTCGCGCCCACCCTCTTCACCGGCGTCACCCAGGCCCACCGGATCGCCCGCGAGGAGATCTTCGGCCCGGTGCTCTCGGTGCTCACCTTCCGCACCCCCGAAGAAGCCGTGGCCAAGGCCAACAACACGCCGTACGGGCTGTCGGCGGGCATCTGGACGGAGAAGGGCTCGCGCATCCTGTGGATGGCGAACAAGCTCCGGGCGGGTGTGGTGTGGTCCAACACCTTCAACAAGTTCGACCCGGCCTCCCCGTTCGGCGGCTACAAGGAGTCCGGATACGGCCGTGAAGGCGGTCGCCACGGCCTGGAGGCATACCTCGATGTCTGAACGACTCTCGGTCCTGAAGACGTACAAGCTGTTCGTGGGCGGCAAGTTCCCACGCTCGGAGAGCGGGCGGGTGTACGAGGTGACCGACGCAAAGGGCACATGGCTGGCCAACGCCCCGCTGGCCTCCCGCAAGGACGCCCGGGACGCGGTCGTCGCCGCGCGCAAGGCGTTCGGCGGCTGGTCGGGTGCCACCGCCTACAACCGGGGCCAGATCCTCTACCGCGTCGCCGAGATGCTGGAGAGCCGCCGCGGCCAGTTCGTCCGCGAGGTCGCCGACGCCGAGGGCCTGTCGAAGTCCAAGGCGGCCCTCCAGGTCGACGCGGCGATCGACCGCTGGGTCTGGTACGCGGGCTGGTCCGACAAGACGGCTCAGATCGCCGGGTCCGCCAACCCCGTGGCCGGGCCGTACTTCAACCTGTCCACCCCCGAACCGACCGGCGTGGTCGCGCTCCTCGCGCCCCAGGACTCGTCGTTCCTGGGCCTGGTGTCGGTGATCGCCCCGGCGATCGTCACCGGGAACACGACGGTGGTCGTCGCCGCCGAGGCCGCCCCCCTGCCCGCCCTCTCCCTGGCCGAGGTCCTGGCCACCTCCGACCTCCCCGGCGGCGTGGTCAACGTCCTGTCCGGCCGCACGGCGGAGCTCGCCGCCCCGCTCGCCGCGCACCAGGACGTCAACGCGATCGACCTCGCGGGCGCGGATGCGGAACTCGCGACCGAGCTGGAAAAGTCCGCCGCGGACAACCTCAAGCGCGTCCTGCGCCCACAACCTGTGGACTGGCCGGCCGACCCCGGCACCGCCCGCCTCCTCACCTTCCTGGAGACAAAAACGGTCTGGCACCCGATGGGCGCCTAACCGCTCCGCTGGAAATGTCGCGATGGGTCGTCGGCCGACTGCGGCGCCGTCGTGGCTGGTCGCGCCCACGCGGCGGAGCCGCACATCGACACAGCCCCGCGCCCCTTCGGGGCGCTGCCCGAACCGTAGCGGACTTCCTCCGACCTGCTTAGCCCCGACCGCCCCGCCCCCGGGCTGCCCGCCGGACGCCCCGCCTACGAGGTGCCCGGCGCCCCCCGAGCGCTCTGCCGCGGCGGGGCCGGCGGACCTTTCCCCTCCCCCGCCCCTTCCCGCAGCGTCGATATGCGGCTCCGCCGCGTGGCAGGGCTCCGCCCCTGACCCTCGGATCTGGGGTGGAGCCCCGGGCACCCCCTACCGCGCTGCCGCGGCGAGACCGGCGGACCCTTCCCCTCCCCGCCCCTCCCCGTAACCAGGGGCTCCGCCCCTGGACCCCGGCGAGTCGACGAACCGACCGCCACCGCGACCAGCCCCCACCGACCAGGGCGCAGACCGCGCCCCCCGCGACCCGACCGGCACCCAGGGCGGAGCCCCAGTTCCGCCCCGCCCCTGGACCCCGGCGGGCCGGCGAACCGGCCGCCGCCGCGGCCAGCCACCACCAGCCGGGGGCTGGGGCGGAGCCCCAGTTGTGGGAAGGGGCGGGGGAGGGGAGCAGCCCGCCGCAGGCGTCACCCCCGCCGCCCTCCTTCACGGGGCATTTTTCGTCGCACATATTGTCAACAATTTCATCGACAGTTAGGTTGCGAGGAACCGCACGCCACGAAGGAACCCCGAATGATCATCGACTGCCACGGCCACTACACCACCGCGCCCCCCGCGCTGAAGGCCTGGCGCACCCAGCAGATCGACGGACTCACCGACCCCGCCCGCACCCCCACCCGCACCGACCTCCGCATCGGCGACGACGAGCTGCGCCGGAGCATCGAGCCGAATCAGCTGCGGCTGATGGACGAGCGCGGCATCGACCTGACGGTCTTCTCGCCCCGGGCGTCCTTCATGGCCCACCACATCGGCGATCTCCACACCTCCTCCGAGTGGGCGGCGCTCTGCAACGAGCTCTGTTTCCGCGTCAGCGCGCTGTACCCGGAGCGCTTCGCCCCCGCCGCGATGCTCCCGCAGTCACCGGGCGTCGATCCGGCCACCTGCGTGCCCGAACTCGTCCGCTGCGTGGAGGAGTACGGGGCCGTCGCGGTCAACCTCAACCCCGACCCCTCGGGCGGCCACTGGACGGCCCCGCCGCTGACGGACCGCTCGTGGTACCCGATCTACGAAAAGCTGGTGGAGTACGACGTTCCGGCGATGGTGCACGTGAGCACCAGCGTGAACCCCGCCTTCCACACCACCGGGGCGCACTACCTCAACGCCGATACGACGGTGTTCATGCAGCTCGTACAGGGCGATCTGTTCGCCGACTTCCCCACCCTGCGGCTGATCATCCCGCATGGCGGCGGCGCCGTTCCGTACCACTGGGGCCGGTTCCGCGGGCTGGCGATGGCGCTCGGCAAGCCGCCCCTGGAGGAGCACGTCCTGGGCAATGTCTTCTTCGACACCTGCGTCTACCACCAGCCCGGTATCGACCTGCTCTTCGACGTCATCCCGGCCCGGAACATCCTCTTCGCCTCGGAGATGATCGGCGCGGTCCGCGACATCGACCCCCGGACCGGCCGGCACTTCGACGACACCCGCCGCTACGCCGAGGCCGCCGGGCTGCCGCCGGACGACCTGACCGGCGTCTTCGAACGCAACGCCCGCACCGTCTACCCGCGTCTGGACGCCCTGCTGACGAAGCAGGGCCGCTGAGATGACGCGCACATCCCCCGCTGACGACCGCAGCCCCGCCACCCACCCGCCCAGAGGAGCCCTCATGAGCACGCTCTCCCCCAAGACCCCGGGCTGGCTGGACTGGCACCCCGCCCCGTCCCGGCCCGCCTTCGCCCTCCCGCCGGGCACCGTCGACACCCACTGCCATGTCTTCGGCCCGCAGGCCGCGTTCCCCTTCGCGCCCGAGCGGAAGTACACGCCCTGCGACGGCGGCAAGGACGACCTCTTCGCCCTCCGCGACCACCTCGGGGTCGCCCGCAATGTGATCGTCCAGGCGACCTGTCACGGCGCGGACAACAGCGCCATGGTCGACGCCGTCCAGGCGTCCGGCGGACGGGCGCGCGGCATCGCGACCGTACGCCCGGATGTCACCGACGCCGAGCTGTGCCGGCTGGACGCGGCGGGGGTGCGCGGGGTGCGCTTCACCTTCCTGAAGCGGCTGGCCGACGCCGCGCCCCAGGACGCGCTGGCCGCCGTCGCCCGGCGGATCGCCCCGCTCGGCTGGCATGTCGTCCTCTACTTCGAAGGCACCGACCTACCCGAGCTGGAACGTTTCTTCAGCTCCCTGCCCACCCCGCTCGTCGTGGACCACATGGGTCGGCCCGATGTGACCGAACCCGTCGGCGGACCGGACTTCACCCGCTTCCTGCGGTTCGCCGAACGCAATGAGGTGTGGGTCAAGGTGACCTGCCCCGAGCGGCTCAGCGTCACCGGGCCCCCGGCCCTGAACGCCGAGCCGCACCCGTACGCCGATGTGGTGCCCTTCGCCCGCCGCGCGATCGAGGAGTTCCCCGACCGGGTGCTGTGGGGCACGGATTGGCCGCACCCCAACCTCACCGCCCATATGCCCGACGACGGGCTGCTGGTCGACTACGTGCCCCAGGTGGCGCTCACCCCCGAGCAGCGGCGGAAGCTGCTGGTCGACAACCCCATGCGGCTCTACTGGCCCGGCGAAGGCGCCTGATCCCGCTTCCCCGCCTCCCCCGGCGCCTCCGACGCCTCCGACGCCTCCGAAACCCCCGCTCCGTCCCCCTCCCCGCCTCTTCGACAAGGGCCGCCCATGCAGCACTCCAATGCGGTGAACCGGCTGGACAGACTCCCCATCTCCCGGTTTCACAAGCTCACCTTGCTGGCCGTCTCGTTCGCCTACTTCTTCGAGTTCGCGGACATCAACACCTTCGCCACCACCGCTCCCCAGCTCATCGACCTCTGGGGCATCACGGTCGACCAGATCGCCTACGTCACCTCGCTGTCATTCGTCGGCATGTTCATCGGCTCCGTGGTCGCGAGCACCCTCGCCGACCGCTGGGGCCGCAAGAAGGCGCTGATCCAGACCACGCTGTGGTTCGGGGTCTGCTCGCTCGCCTCGGCCTTCTCCTGGGACGTCGTCTCGCTGGGCGTCTTCCGGGTGCTGACCTCGGCGGGGCTGTCCGCGATGACCGTCGTGGCGGTGATCTACGTCAACGAGCTGTACCCGTCCGCCGTACGCGGCAAGTTCCAGGCGTACGCCATCGTCATCGGCATCTGCGGTACCCCGGCCACCAACCTCATCGCCAGCGCCGTCGTACCGCTCAGCGACTGGTCCTGGCGGCTGGTCTATCTGTGGGGCTCGCTCGGCCTCCTCTTCGTCCTCTTCACCCGGCACCTCAAGGAGTCCCCCCGCTGGCACGAGAGCCGGGGCGAGTACGACGCGGCGGAGGCGGTACTCGGCCAGATCGAGGCCCGCGTCGCCGCCGAGAAGGGCCCGCTCCCCGAGCCCGCGCCGCCGATCGACGAGACCCGGCCCGCCAAGGCGTCGCCCCGCCTCCTGCTGAAGAAGCGGTACCTCGGTCCGACCGCGCTGCTCACCGTCCTGTGGGTGACCCAGACCATCGGCTTCTTCGGCTACTCGAGCTGGGCGCCGACCCTGCTGGCCAAGGAGGGCTTCAGCGTCGAGAAGTCGGTCTTCTACGTGGCGCTCACCACCGTGGGCGCGCCGCTCGGCTCGTTCCTGGCCTCCCTGGTCACCGACCGGTTCGAACGCAAATGGTGCCTGGTGGCCTTCGGCGCGGTGATCTCGCTGTGCGGTCTGCTGTACGGACTGACCTTCAACCCGGCCCTGATCGTGGTCTTCGGTTTCCTGGTGAACCTCTTCGAACGCGGCTACACGGCCCTGGGGTACGCCTACTCCCCCGAGCTGTTCGACACCCGGGGCCGCTCACTGGGCACGGGCGTCTCCTACGGACTCGGCCGGCTCTCCAACGCCGCGGGGCCGCTGATCATCGCGGCCCTCTACCACGGCACCGGCTATCAGAGCGTCTTCTACTTCATCGCGGGCACCTGGCTCCTGGGCGCCCTCGTCCTGGCGGTCTTCGGCCCCCGGACCCGCCCGGCCCGTACGGCGGCGGCGGAACGGCCGCGCGCGGTCGTCTGACGGCGGGGCAGGGCCACATGGGTGATTGAGCCGCCGGTTAGGTTGACGGTTACGCGGGGGTCACGCGTGCGAAAGGATGCGTCACACTGGTGTTCCGTGACCAGCCAACCGCCTTCCGCCCGTGTCGTCCTGCTCTCCGGCCCCTCGGGTTCGGGCAAGTCCTCCCTCGCGGCCCGCACCGGGCTGCCCGTGCTCAACCTCGACGACTTCTACAAGGAGAGCGGCGACCCGACGCTCCCCCAACTCCCCGACGGCGGGGGCGCCGACTGGGACTCGCCGCTGTCCTGGGACGCGGACGCGGCCGTCGCGGCCATCGAGGAGCTGTGCCGTACGTCACGAACCACCGTGCCGCTGTACGACATCGCGACCAGCGCCCGGGTCGGCGAGGAGACGCTGGACATCGGGTGGGCGCCGCTGCTCATCGCCGAAGGGATCTTCGCCGCCGACATCGTCGGGCGGTGTGCCGACCTCGGGGTGCTCGCGGACGCGATCTGTCTGCGCGGCCGCCCGTCCACCACGTTCCGGCGCAGGCTGCTGCGCGACCTCCGGGAGGGCCGTAAGCCCGCGCTCTATCTGCTGCGGCGCGGCTGGCGGCTGATGCGCGCGGAGCGCGGGATCGTGGCCCGGCAGACGGCACTGGGCGCGTACGCGTGCGGCAAGGGCGTGGCTCTGGGCCGGATAGCGGCGGCGGGAGAGCGGATCCCCGCCCCCGGCCAGAAGGCGTCCGTATAACCGCATGACCGTATAACCGCAGACCTCATGGCCGGATGACCTCATGGCCGCATGACCGCGTGGCCACGCCGCCAAAAAGGTGCGAGGCCGGACATCCCCCCTCGGCTGTCCGGCCTCGCACCTGTTTCCCCCGTGCTCCCCCGATTTCTCCCTCCCATTTCCCCCGTATCCCCCGATTTTCCCCCGCCTTCGATCGTCCCCGCCGCCGTCAGGCGACCAGTTCGCCGAAGGACTCCTCCTCGTCACGGCCGAAGCTGAGGGTCTCGTCCTCGCGCAGCCGGCGCAGCGAGCGCCAGATGCTGCTCTTGACCGTTCCGACGCTGATGTTCAGGATATCCGCGATCTCCGGATCCGTCCGGCCCTCGTAGTAGCGCAGCACCAGCATCGTGCGCTGCAACTCGGGGAGCCGGGCCAGGGCCTGCCACAGCACGGTGCGCAGCTCGGTGCCGCGCATCGCGTCGTGGTCGCCCACCGTCTCCGGCAGCTCCTCCGTCGGGTACTCGTTGAGCTTGCGCCGACGCCAGGCGCTGATGTGCAGATTAGTCATGGTGCGGCGCAGATAGCCGCCGACCGCCGCCTTGTCACTGATCCGGTCCCAGGCCCGGTAGGTCGAGAACAGCGCGCTCTGGAGCAGGTCCTCGGCCTCGAAGCGGTCACCGGTCAGGTGGTAGGCGGTTGCGTACAGGGAGGCGCGGCGCTCCTGGACATAGGCGGTGAACTCCGCCTCCGACGTGGTGCGCCGCTCCCCCTCTGCCTCCCCGTACGAGCCTCCCCCGTGGCCCCCCGGTCCCCCGTTGTCCCCCCCGAGGCCGGTGCCGGCCTCCTTGTCCCCCGTGATCGCGTCAATGGCCACCATGTAAGGAGGCCGCTGACGCCCGGCGCCGCGAGCGCACCCCCGCCCGCTCACGGCACCGGACTTCTCATTGCCCCGCCCGGCGTCGTGGAGGCGCGTGCGAACTGCGCTGGTGGTGGAGAAGTGCAGTGTGCTCATTTCGCGCCCCCCGTCGATGGAGCCTGGTCGGTCTGGTTCTGGCTGCCCCGGCCGGTGTCGTTCCGCCCGGTGCACAGAAGACTTTGCCGGGCCAGTTTCATGGGGGTGTCTGTCGACTGTCACAGGCTCGTCACAGGCGATCGGACCGATAAACCCCTGACGGTCGAACTACAGGCCCCTTGTAGGCCAGAATGACCAACGTGCCTTTCCTGTTGCTGATCGAGGACGACGACGCCATCCGCACGGCCCTCGAACTCTCGCTGTCTCGCCAGGGCCACCGTGTGGCGACCGCGGCGACGGGCGAGGACGGCCTGAAACTGCTGCGTGAGCAGCGGCCGGATCTGATCGTGCTCGATGTGATGCTGCCCGGGATCGACGGCTTCGAGGTGTGCCGCCGGATCCGCCGTACCGACCAGTTGCCGATCATCCTGCTGACCGCGCGCAGCGATGACATCGACGTCGTGGTCGGCCTGGAGTCCGGTGCCGACGACTACGTGGTCAAACCCGTCCAGGGCCGGGTGCTGGACGCCCGGATCCGCGCGGTGCTGCGGCGCGGGGAGCGGGAGGCCAACGACTCCGCGGCCTTCGGCAATCTGCTGATCGACCGCGCGGCCATGACGGTCACCAAGAACGGTGAGGATCTCCAGCTCACCCCCACCGAGCTGCGGCTTCTGCTGGAGCTCAGCCGCCGCCCTGGGCAGGCGCTGTCCCGGCAGCAGCTGTTGCGGCTGGTGTGGGAGCACGACTACCTCGGCGACTCGCGGCTGGTCGACGCATGCGTACAGCGGCTGCGCGCGAAGGTGGAGGACGTACCGTCGTCGCCGACGCTGATCCGTACGGTGCGTGGGGTCGGGTACCGGCTGGACACGCCACAGTGAGCAATATGTGCCGCGCGCACGGGGGCGGAGAAGTACGCAATTGAGCGCAGTGAGCGATGAGCCCGGTCGGGCCCGGGGCTGGGCCGCGGGGCTCTTGCGGTGGTTCAGCCTCCGGCTGCGGCTGATGCTGGTCTTCGGCCTGGTGGCGCTGACCGCCGCCGTGTCCGCGTCCGCCATCGCGTACTGGCTGAACCGGGACGCGGTGCTGACCCGTACCCAGGACTCGGCGCTGGACGAGTTCCGCAAGTCGCTGAAGGACGACACCGACCCGCTGCCCTCCGTCCCCACCTGTGCCGAATTGCGGGAGGCGGCGGGCCGTATGGCGGACAACACCCAGAAGTACGAGGTGCTGCTGATCACCCGGACGAAGGATGCCGGAAGCTGCCCGGCGGCCTCGGACAAGGATCTGTTCACCCTCGATGTGGTGCCCTCCTCGCTGCGGCGCGCGGTGGACCAGAAGCGCCCGGTGAGCAAGGGGAACACCGCCCCGTACCACCTCTACTGGCAGCGGATCACGCTGGGCGGCACCCCGTACCTGGTCGGCGGGGCCAAGGTGAACGGTGGCGGGCCGACCGGCTACATGCTCAAGTCGCTGGACACCGAGCGCCAGGATCTGAACTCCCTGGCCTGGTCGCTGGGGATCGCCACCGGGCTCGCGCTGATCGGCGCCGCGCTGCTGGCGCAGGCCGCCGCGGCCACGGTGCTGCGGCCGGTGCAGCGGCTCGGGGAGGCGGCGCACCGGCTGGGCGAGGGGCATCTCGACACCCGGCTCCAGGTCTCCGGCTCCGATGAGCTGGCCAATCTCTCCCACACCTTCAACCGGGCCGCGGAGCGGCTCCAGAAGCGGGTGGCGGAGCTGTCCGCGCGGGAGGCGTCCAGTCGGCGCTTCGTCGCGGACATGTCGCATGAGCTGCGGACCCCGCTCACCGCGATCACGGCCGTCACGGAGGTGCTGGAGGAGGAGGCCGACTCCCTCGACCCGATGATCGCTCCGGCGGTGCAGCTGGTGGTGAGCGAGACCCGGCGGCTGAACGACCTGGTGGAGAACCTGATGGAGGTGACCCGCTTCGACGCGGGCACGGCCCGGCTGGTGCTCGACGATGTCGACGTCGCCGACCAGGTGACGGCGTGCATCGACGCCCGCGCCTGGCTGGACGCGGTGGAGCTGGACGCGGCGCGCGGGATCGTGGCCCGGCTGGACCCCCGGCGGCTGGATGTGATCCTGGCGAATCTGATCGGGAACGCGCTCAAGCACGGCGGCTCGCCGGTACGGGTCTCGGTGCGCACCGACGGCGATGAGCTGCTGATCAAGGTCCGGGACCACGGTCCTGGCATCCCCGAGGATGTGCTGCCGCATGTCTTCGATCGCTTCTACAAGGCGAGCGCGTCCCGCCCCCGCTCGGAGGGCAGCGGGCTCGGGCTGTCGATCGCGATGGAGAACGCGCATATCCACGGCGGCGACATCAGCGCCGCGAACTCGCCGGAGGGCGGGGCGGTCTTTACCCTGCGGCTGCCGATGGACGCCTCCCGGATCGCCTCCGACGAGGCCGAGGACGAGCGCGACCGCGACGGCTCCGCGGGGAGCCGGCGCGACGGCTCCGCCGGGGGCGAGCGCGACGGCGGCGGGGCCAAGGGCACGGGCAAGAGCACCGGCACGGGCACGGGCCGGGACGAGGAGGGCAGGCCATGAGCGCGCGCTGGACCCGGTCGGCCGTCCTCCTGCTGACCGGCGCGGTCACGCTGCTGGCGGCCGGGTGCGGGATACGGGGCACCTCGGTGCCGGTGGACGCCGGGGCCGCGCCCTCGCGGGCGTCCTGCCGGGCGCCGGAGTCGGAGCGGGCGGCCGAGGGGATGGGCAGGGTCTCCGTACGGATCTATCTGCTGTGCTCCTCGCGGATCCTGTCGGTGAGCCGGACCACCCGGCAGGGCGACGAGAAGACGGCCCACGAGCCGGTGCGGGTCGCCCGGGCGCTGCTGGAGCAGCTGCGGCTGCCGCCGACGGGGGCCGAGGTGTCGGCCGGGTTCTCCACGGCGGTCGAGGACTGGGTGGAGATCTCCGGTCCGGCCAAGGGCGACCCGGACAGCGCGCTGCGGCTGAACCGGCCGCCGGAGGAGATCCAGTCGCTGGCGCTCGCCCAGATCGTCTGCACCTTCGCGGACACCACGGTGGCCGGGGACGACGGCAAGGTGGTGCTCGGCGGTCCGGACAGCCAGCGGGATCCGCTCAAGGCGTACCAGTGCACCGAGGAGATGCGCCGCAATCCGATGATCGCGGTCAATTCCGGGGTCCTGGTGTCCTGAACTCCCAAAGCCCGTTTGCATTCCGGCTCCCGGTGTCCTGATTCGTCACCTGTTGGTACCGGCCCGTCCCAGGTCGGCGACTTGTCGGTAACAAGGTGCTGACCAGCGGGGTGGGTGCGGAACCGCGACCCCCGCGTGCCGCGTCCTGATTTTCGTGCAGGGTCCTTTCGGCCGCAGGGCCGCCTTCCGCTACCGCGTCGCGGGCTTCGTGCTCCTCGTGGCCCACCTCTCGTTCGTCTGCTGGCTGACCCTGCGACCGGTGAACGTCCCCTGGGTGTCCGCGTCCACCCTCGAACCACTGGCCACCATCCGCGCCGATCTGGCGCTCAGCCCCTGGTCGGCCGCCCGTTCCATCGGAGGCGGGCTGCTGCTGCTCGCGCCGCTGGGAGTGCTGCTGCCGCTGGCCGGGGGCCGGGTGGAGGCGTATCCGCTGGCCTCGCTGGTCCGTACGGCCTTCACCGGGGCGATGGTGGCCATGGGATTCGCGCTGCTGCGCAGCGAGGTGACCGGGCAGATCATGAACGTGGACGCGGTGCTGCTGAACACGGTCGGGGTCGCCCTCGCGCATGTCCTGGTGGTGCCCGCCGTACGGGCCCGGCTCCGCCGCCGGGCCGACCGGGGCCGGGCGGCTCCCCTCCCCCGGAACGACGGCGCCCAGGCCCCGACCCCGACGATTCCCAGGGTCGGCATCGCACCGTGGAGCGACGTCTCCTCCGGGTCGCGGACATAGCGTTGAGGACATCGGGAACCAGCTCTTCCCGAGCCACCCGACGACGAGGAGTGCCCATCATGGCCGCACCGCTGGTCCGCCCCCGCCACGACAAGAAGATCGCCGGTGTCTGCGCCGGTCTCGCCCGGCGCTTCGGGACCACCCCGACGACGGTGCGGGTGCTCTTCGTGGTCTCGTGTCTGCTGCCGGGGCCGCAGTTCCTGCTCTATATCGCGCTGTGGTTCCTGCTTCCGGCGGAGGACGCCTACCGCGAGGCGTGGTGACCCGTCGCGCCGACGGCGCGGGGTGACCCCGCATACGTACTGCGGCATTGCCCCGCATACGGACCCCTACGGAAATGGCCGGGCCGCACACCCCGTTCGGGATGTGCGGCCCGGCCGTGTGCCCAGGCGAGGTTCAGCCGAGCTTGACGAGGCCGAGGCTGCCCAGCGGGAGCTGGCTCAGCATGCCCTGGGCGGGCTTGGCCTGGGGGGCGGCGGGCTGGCCGGCGGTGGGCTGCCCCGGGGCGGCGACACGGCCCGCGGAGCCACCGGGGACCGGTGCCGCGGACGCGGCGCTGCCTCCGGCGACGACGGCGGCGGCACCGAGGGCAATGACACCGAGAGTCTTGAGGGTTCCCTGCTTCATCAGAAATCTGTCCTTGAGACGGGGGCTTGACCGATACGGAAACGTAGCCATGGATTTCGGCTGCCCGCAAACACCGAAAACGGCCTCCGTTACCCCGCTCGGGTCGTGTGCCAGCTTCGCCCGCTCAGCTGCTCTCGGGTGCGGAGTCCCTGGTCACAGCCGATGCGGAGGCCACATTGCGGAACAGCCATTCGGACTTGAGCTCGGCGTATCCGGGCTTGATCACGTCACTGATCATCGCCAGACGTTCGTCAAAAGGAATGAAGGCCGATTTCATCGCATTGACCGTGAACCATTGCATGTCGTCGAGCGTGTAATGGAACGTTGATACAAGATGCTGGAATTCCGCGCTCATGCTCGTCCCGCTCATCAGACGATTATCCGTATTCACGGTGGCGCGGAAATGCAGCCGGCGGAGCAGCCCGATGGGGTGCTCGGCGTACGAACTGGCCGCGCCGGTCTGGAGGTTGGAGGTCGGGCACAGCTCCAGCGGGATGCGCTTGTCGCGGACGTACGAGGCGAGGCGGCCGAGGGTGAGGGAGCCGTCGTCCCCGACCTCGATGTCGTCGATGATGCGGACGCCGTGGCCCAGCCGGTCGGCGCCGCACCACTGGAGCGCCTGCCAGATGGAGGGCAGGCCGAACGCCTCGCCCGCGTGGATCGTGAAGTGGTTGTTCTCCCGCTTCAGATACTCGAAGGCGTCCAGGTGGCGGGTGGGCGGGAACCCGGCCTCGGCGCCCGCGATGTCGAAGCCGACCACGCCCAGGTCGCGGTAGCGGTTGGCGAGTTCGGCGATCTCCAGGGCGCGGGCCGCGTGGCGCATCGCGGTCAGCAGCGCGCCGACGCGGATGCGGTGGCCGTTCTCCCAGGCCCGGCGCTCACCCTCGCGGAAGCCCTCGTTGACCGCCTCGACGACCTGCTCCAGGGTCAGCCCGCCCTCCAGGTGCTGCTCGGGGGCGTAGCGGATCTCGGCGTAGACGACGCCGTCCTCGGCGAGGTCCTCGGCGCATTCGGCGGCGACCCTGACGAGCGCGTCGCGGGTCTGCATCACGCCGACGGTGTGGGAGAACGTCTCCAGATAGCGCTCAAGCGACCCGGAGTCCGCCGCCTCGCGGAACCAGATGCCCAGCTTGTCGGGCTCGGTCTCCGGGAGCGCGGCGTACCCGGTCTCCCTCGCGAGGTCGACGATGGTGCCCGGGCGCAGCCCACCGTCGAGGTGGTCGTGCAGCAGCACCTTGGGGGCGCGGCGGATCTGTTCGGGGGTGGGCTCATGGGTGTGCTCGCTCGTCATCTGGGCAGCGTAGCCCCTACGCGCGTAGAACGTGAGGGATAGATACGGAACAGTGACCCGCACGGGTAGTGGAGTACACCAGTCCTTCTGCGATCGTTTCTGCCATGGCTCAGCAAGCGTTGCCCGAGCGGGGCGCACGGCTGGGGCGGCCGATGGGCGCGGCCGCCGCGCGAACGACCGTACATGGTGTGGTGCTGCTGCTCCCCGAGGGGGAGCCCAGTGGGACCAGACGGCCGTCCAGACTCTCGGTGGCCGCCACGCTGCCGCTGGCCCGGCGGCTGGTCCGGGCGGGCCGGGAGGAGGGGCTGGCCGCCCATGTCGTCCACTACCGGTGCCGGGGCTGGAACGGGGCGGCCGCGGATGCCGCGTCCGACGCCACCTGGGCGGTGGAGGAGGTGGTGCGGCGCTACGGCGACGTGCCGGTCTGCCTCGTGGGCCACGGCATGGGCGGGCGCGCCGCCCTGCGCGCCGCCGGGCACGAGGCCGTCGCCTCGGTGGTGGCGCTGGCGCCCTGGCTTCCGGCGCCGGACGAGGTGCTCGAACCCGAGCCGGTGAAGCAGCTGGTGGGACGGCAGGTGCTGATCGCCCACGGCACGAATGACGAGCGCACCGACCCCGAACTGTCCTACCGGCTGGCGGAGCGGGCCAAGAAGGCGAACCGCGATGTGTGCCGCTTCGAGGTGCACACCGATGGACACGGGCTGCATCAGCACCGCTCCGAGGTGCAGGCGCTGGCCGCGGACTTCCTCCTCGGCTCCCTCTTCCACTCCGGCTTCTCCCGTCCGGTGGCCGACGCCCTGGCGGCTCCGCCGCCGCTGGGCCTGCGGATGCCGCTGGCGGCGGGCTTCGGGGCGAATCTGGGGCGCTGAGCGCTTGGCTGTGGGGGCGCCTGGCGTGTCGGGGTCCGTGTCCGTTGCCGGGTGCGGCTTTGGTCTCGCGCCTTCGGCGCCTTTGAGCAGCGGGGCAGGGTGTGGGGGGCGCGGGCCTCGCCGCCGGGCGCCGGGCCGGTGGGTGTAGGCGCCGGGGCGGCTTCCGTGCTCGATGGCCGGGGTCCCGCCGGACTGCGGGTCCCTCCGGGTACCCCTCCAAAAAACGCTTGATCTGGCGCAACTAATTCGTCAAGCGACTGGGGTGCCTCCCGGCTGTCCACGAACCGGGCCCCACACGGGCGAAGGGGCCGCCCGCCGGACAGTGGCAGGGCGGCCCCTTCGGGTTCAGGGGGTCGGCCTCAGCAGATCGCAGGCGCCCTGAAGGGGCGCGGGGCTGTGTCGATGTGCGGCTCCGCCGCGTGGGCGCGACCGGCCACGACGGCGCCGCAGACGATCGACGGCGGGTCGGGGCACTACGCGGGCACTCCGCACAGCTGGCGGCGTTCGGCGCGGGCCTTTCGGGTCGCGTACACCGTGATCGATGCCGCGCCGCCGACCGCCACCAGGCCCATGGTGACCGTGCCGGCCCACCCCGCCGCGTGGAAGGCGAGCGCGCCCAGCGCGCCGCCGAGGCTGCTGCCGATGTAGTACGACGCCTGGTAGAGCGCCGCGGCCTGCGCGCGGCCGGTCTTGGCCGTACGGCTCACCGCCGAGGACGCCGCCGCGTGGCCCGCGAAGAAGCCCGCGGTGATCAGGACCAGACCGGCCAGCACCGCCGGGATCGAGTTCAGCAGGGACAGCAGCAGCCCGGCGGCCGTCGTGGACACCGCCACGTACAGCGCGCCGCGCCGCCCGAGCCGGCCGACCAGCTTGCCGGTGGCCGCCGAGGAGACCGTGCCGACCAGGTAGATCAGGAAGATCGAGCCGATCAGGCTCTGGGAGAGCCCGAAGGGCTCGGCCACCAGGCGGTAGCCGATGACCGTGTAGACGCCGCCGAAGACCGTCATGAACAGCGCGCCGATCGCGTACAGCCGGCACAGCAGCGGATCGGAGAGGTGCCCGGCGAGGGTGCGGGCCAGCGCCCGCGGGCTCACCGAGGCCGGGGTGAAGTGCCGGGCCTTGGGCAGCAGCAGCCGGAAGGTCGCCGCGCACAGCAGCGCCATCACGCCGACCGCGGCGAGCGCGGCCCGCCAGCCCCAGGCGTCCGCCACCCAGCCGGTGACGATCCGGCCGCTCATCCCGCCGACGCTGTTACCGGCCACGAACAGCCCGATCGCGCCGATCAGCGCCTTCGGGTGGACCTCCTCCGAGAGGTACGCCATCGCGGAGGCCGGGATCCCGGCCAGCGCCGCGCCCTGGACCGCGCGCAGCCCGATCAGCCAGCCCAGGTCCGGTGCGAAGGGCACCAGCAGGGCGAGGACGACCGCGACCGTGAGCGAGACGGTCATCATGGCGCGTCGGCCGAACCGCTCGGACAGCGCGCTCAGCGGCACCACCGCGAGCGCGAGCCCGAACGTGGCCGCGGAGACGCTCCAGCTGGCCTGGTCCGCCTGGACCCGCAGATCGTCGGAGATCGCGGGCAGCAGCGCCTGGGTCGAGTAGAGCAGGGCGAAGGTGGCGAGTCCGGCGGTGAAGAGGGCGAGCCGCATCCGGAGGTAGCCGGGGTGGCCCGGGCCCATCCGCTCGGACTCGGAGTGGTTCGGGTTCGGGGACATCGAAGCGGAGGCGTCCACGCGGTGGTTCCCGGTGGACGCCCTGGTATCAGCAGGAGGCATGGTTCGACCGTACGTATCCACGGTTGATGCGTCCAATGCACGGAATGGCGATAATCAATCCACTGCCGCATGAGTAAAGGTCAGGGCCGCCCGTGTCACGCATCAGTTACGAAAACGACATTCCGGTGACAGCAGATGTCGAGGCGGAGTCCTGGGCCGCCGCGCTCACCCCGCGCCTCGCCCAGTTCGCCGCCGTCGCCCGCCATGAGCATGTGACCCGCGCCGCGCAGGAGCTGGGGGTGCCCCAGTCCACGCTCAGCCGGGCGATGGTCCGGCTGGAGGAGGACCTGGGCGTCTCGCTCTTCGCCCGCCGGGGCCGTACGGTGGCGCTCACCCCGGCCGGACGGACCTTCCTGCGCTCGGTCGAACGGGCCCTCGCCGAGGTCGACCGCGCCGCCGAGTCCGTACGGGCCGACGCCGACCCCGGGGCGGGCCTGGTCTCGTTCGGCTTCCTGCACACGCTGGGGACCGAGACCGTGCCCGGTCTGATCCGGAGCTTCCGGGTGGACCATCCGCGGGTGCGCTTCCAACTGGTCCAGAACTACGGCGAGGCGATGATCGAGCGGATGCGCGCGGGCGGCCTCGACCTGTGTCTGACCTCCCCGGTCCCGGACGCCCCCGACCTGGTCGCCCGCCGCCTGGACGAACAGCGGCTGCGCCTGGTGGTCCCCGACGACCACCGGCTGGCCGGACGCCGCCGGGTCCGGCTGGCCGAGGCCGCCTCGGAGCTGTTCGTCACCCTGGAGCCGGGCTACGGGCTGCGGCGCATCACGGACGCGCTGTGCGCCGAGGCGGGCTTCACCCCGCGGATCGCCTTCGAGGGCGAGGAGGCGGAGACCCTCCGCGGCCTGGTCGCCGCGGGCCTCGGCGTGGCCCTCCTCCCACCCCCGGCGGTCCCCCGCCCCGGCGTGGCCGAGCTGACCGTCACCGCCCCGCGCGCCGTCCGCGAGATCGGCGTCGCCTGGCTGGACGGCCACCCCGACACACCCCCGGTGGCGGCCTTCAAGAAGTTCCTGCTGAGCCGCCGGGGCCAACTGCTGCCGTAGGCCGGTCGCGAGCGCAGGACGCCCGGGTCAGGCGATGCGCTCCAGCACGATCGGGTTCGTGGTGAATTCCGTGTTCGCGGGGGCGTAGTCGATCGCGTCGGCCAGGGCTTCCAGGGCGTAGGGGAAGGCCGACGGGGTGTCGGTGTGGAGGGTGAGGAGGGGCTGGCCGGCGGTGATGTGGTCGCCCGGTTTGGCGTGGAGTTCTATGCCCGCGCCCGCCTGTACCGGGTCCTCCTTGCGGGCGCGGCCCGCGCCCAGGCGCCAGGCGGCCAGGCCCACCGCGTAGGCGTCGAGGCGGGTGAGGACGCCGGTCGACTCGGCGTGGAGGACGTGGTGTTCGCGGGCCACCGGGAGCGGGGCGTCCGGGTCGCCGCCCTGGGCGGCGATCATGCGGCGCCAGTGGTCCATCGCGGAGCCGTCGGCCAGGGCCTTGGCGGGGTCGGCGTCCTTCAGGCCCGCCGCGTCCAGCATCTCGCGGGCCAGGGCCAGGGTGAGCTCGACGACGTCGGCCGGGCCGCCGCCCGCCAGGACCTCCACGGACTCGCGGACCTCGAGCGCGTTGCCCGCCGTGCGGCCGAGCGGGGTGGACATGTCGGTGAGCAGGGCGGTCGTACGGACGCCGTGGTCGTTGCCGAGGCCGACCATCGTGGTGGCCAGCTCGCGCGCGGAGTCGATGTCCTTCATGAAGGCGCCGGAGCCCACCTTGACGTCCAGCACCAGGGAGCCCGTGCCCTCGGCGATCTTCTTGGACATGATCGAGGAGGCGATGAGCGGGATCGACTCGACCGTGCCGGTGACATCGCGCAGCGCGTACAGCTTCTTGTCGGCCCGGGCCAGCCCCTCGCCCGCCGCGCAGATGACCGAGCCGACGTCGCGGAGGACGGCCAGCATGTCGGCGTTGGTCAGCTGGGCGCGCCAGCCGGGGATGGACTCCAGCTTGTCCAGGGTGCCGCCGGTGTGGCCCAGGCCCCGGCCGGAGAGCTGCGGTACGGCGGCTCCGCAGGCGGCCACGAGGGGGGCGAGCGGCAGGGTGATCTTGTCGCCGACGCCGCCGGTGGAGTGCTTGTCGGAGGTCGGGCGGGGCAGGGAGGAGAAGTCCATCCGGTCACCGGACGCGATCATCGCGGCGGTCCAGCGGGCGATCTCGGCCCGGTCCATGCCGTTGAGGAAGATCGCCATCGCGAGCGCGGACATCTGCTCGTCCGCCACCTCGCCGCGCGTGTAGGCGTCGATGATCCAGTCGATCTGGGCGTCGGTGAGGCGGGTGCCGTCGCGCTTGGCGCGGATGACGGAGATGGCGTCCATGAGGGCTGTACGGGGCCTTTCGTGTTCAGGGGGCCGAGGCGGCGCGGGCCGATTCAGCGGGCCGACCGGCCGGGCCGAGGCGGCGCGGGCGTCAGCCGTGGGCCGCGGCGCGGCGCAGGTCGGCGGGGCCGAAGGCGTCCGGGAGGAGTTCGGCGAGCGGGCGGATGCCCGTGGCGGTGTCCACCTGGAGCTCCGGGCCGCCGTGCTCCCACAGCAGCTGACGGCAGCGGCCGCAGGGCATCAGCACGGTGCCCTCGCGGTCGCAGCAGGTGAAGGCGGTGAGGCGGCCGCCGCCGGAGGCGACGAGGGAGGAGACCAGACCGCATTCGGCGCACAATGCGACGCCGTACGCGGCGTTCTCCACATTGCAGCCGCTGACCGTGCGGCCGTCGTCGACGAGCGCGGCGGCGCCCACCGGGAAGCCGGAGTAGGGGGCGTAGGCCCGGGACATGGCGTCCCGGGCCTGTACCCGCAGCGACTCCCAGTCGGGGGCCGCGGCGGCGGAAGTGCTCATGTGCCCTGTCCCTTCCGGTAGGGCCTGTTGTTCGCCTTGGGCATTCGCAGCCGCTGTGAGGCGAGCCCCATGACCAGCAGGGTCACGATGTACGGCGTGGCGCTGACCAGGTCGTTGGGGACCGTGTCGGTCAGGGCGTACCACAGCAGCAGCGCGACGGCCGCGGCGCCGGACACCGCGCCCGCGACATAACTCTTGCGGACAATCCGCCAGGCCGCCAGCGCGGCGAGGCCGAGCGCGACCAGGAGCAGCAGGGCGTGCACGGTCGCCCCGCCGTTGCGCAGCTGGAGCGCGTCGGAGTAGCCGAAGAGACCGGCGCCCATCGCGAGCCCGCCCGGCCGCCAGTTGCCGAAGAGCATGGCGGCGAGGCCGATGTAGCCGCGGCCGCCGGTCTGGCCCTCGTTGTAGATGTGCGAGCGGACGAGGGCGAGGAAGACGCCGCCGAGCCCGGCGAGGCCGCCGGAGATCACCACGGCCGCGTACTTGTAGAGGTAGACGTTGACGCCGAGGGACTCGGCCGCCGTGGGGTTCTCACCGCAGGACCGCAGCCGCAGTCCGAACGAGGTGCGCCACAGGGCGAAGAAGCTGCCCACGACCAGCAGGACGGAGACGACGGTCAGCGCCGAGATGTCGGTGACCAGGCCGCCGAGGATGCCCGCGACGTCCGAGACCAGGAACCAGTGGTGGTTCTCCAGGTCGGCGAGCCAGTCGGACAGTCCGGGGACGGTGAACGACTGGATGGGGTCGACCTGCGGGGAGTTCTTCGGGGAGCCGCCGATGTCGGCCAGCGGCTCGAACCAGCGCTTGGCCAGATAGGTGGTGGCGCCGAGGGCGAGGATGTTCATCGCCACACCGGAGATGATGTGGTCCACCCCGAAGGTGACGGTGGCCACCGCGTGGATCAGCCCGCCGACCGCGCCGCCGAGGACGCCCGCGAGCACCCCCACCCAGGGGTTGCTCTGGTAGCCGGCCCAGGCGCCGAAGAAGGTGCCGAGGATCATCATGCCCTCGAGGCCGATGTTGACCACACCGGCCCGCTCGGACCACAGCCCGCCGAGGCCCGCGAGGCCGATGGGCACGGCCATGGAGAGCGCGGCACCGATCTGCCCGGCGGAGGTGACGCGGTCGAAGTCCGCCTGCTGGGCGGCGTCGACGAGCGCCCGCAGCACCGACAGCGCGACCAGCGCCCCGGCGACGATCAGCAGCACCTTGCCCAGGGACATCCGGGAGGCGGGCCCGTTCCCCTTGCCCGGCGTGCTCGTGCTCTTGGTGGTGGTCACCGTGGCACTCATGCCGGCACCTCCGTCTCCTGCTTGTCCGTACCCTTGTCGGCCCTGGCCTGGGCGGCGAGCTCCGCGCCCACCCTCTGCTGCTGGCGCTTGAGCCCGTAGCGGCGCACCAGTTCGTACGCGATGACGACACACAGGACGATCACGCCCTGCATCACGCCGACGATCTCCTTGTCGTACCCCTCGAACTCCAGGCGGTTGGCGCCGCGCTCGAGGAAGCCCCACAGCACGGCGGCCAGGCCGATGCCGACCGGGTTGTTGCGGCCGAGCAGCGCGATGGCGATACCGGTGAAGCCGATGCCGGTGGGGAAGTCGGAGGTGAACTGGTGGGTGTCGTTGAGCAGGGTCGGCATGCCGATCAGACCGGCCATCGCGCCCGAGAGCAGCATGCTGGTGAGCACCATGCGCTTGACGTTCACGCCGCTGGCCTGGGCGGCGGACTCGGAGCGGCCCACCGCGCGCAGGTCGAAGCCGAACCGGGTGCGGCCGAGCAGGAACCAGAAGCCGGCGCCCGCGAGCGCCGCGACCACGATGAAGCCCCAGATGGGGTCGAGGTCGCCGCCCGCCGGGATGGTGAAGAAGTGGCTGGAGGACGGCAGCGGGTCGGTGGCCACGATGTTGGTCTGCTTGTCCAGGTCGGCCAGCCGGCCGTCCACCAGCAGATAGCTGATGACGATGCCCGAGAGGGAGTTCAGCATGATGGTGCTGATCACCTCGCTGACGCCCCGGTAGACCTTCAGCAGACCGGCGATGGACGCCCACATGGCGCCGACGAGCATGCCGACCAGCAGGATCAGCGGGATCTGCACCAGCCCGGGGAGCTTCAGCGCCCCGCCGACGACGGCGGCGAAGAAGGCGGCGAGCCGGTACTGGCCGTCGACGCCGATGTTGAAGAGGTTCATCCGGAAGCCGATGGCCACCGCGAGCCCCGCCAGGTAGTACGTGGTCGCCTTGTTGAGGATGTAGACCTGGCTGTCGGCCTTCACGCCGTAGTCGAACATGATGCCGAAGGCGTTGAACGGCTCCTTGCCGGTCGCCAGCAGCACCAGCGCGGTCACCACGAACGCGGCGGCGAGCGCCAGCACCGGGGCCGCGACCGCGAGCAGCACCCGCTCCTTGTCCAGCTTCTTCATCGGTCCTCTCCCCCGGTCGCGGTTCCGGCCTCGGCCTCGTTGCCAGGGGCGGCCTCGGTCCCGTCGTCCGCCGGGCCCTCCAGATGGCCGGAGGCGGCGCCGGTCATGGCCGAGCCCAGCTCCTCCGGGGTGATCGTGGCGGGGTCGGCGTCGGCGACCAGCCGGCCGCGGTACATCACCCGCAGGGTGTCGGACAGGCCGATCAGCTCGTCCAGGTCGGCCGAGATCAGCAGCACGGCCAGGCCGTCCCGGCGCGCGGCGCGGATCTGGTCCCAGATCTGCGCCTGGGCGCCCACGTCCACACCCCGGGTGGGGTGCGCGGCGATCAGCAGCTTGGGGTGGTGGCTCATCTCCCGGCCGACGATCAGCTTCTGCTGGTTGCCGCCGGACAGCGAGGCCGCGGTGACCTCGATCCCCGGCGTACGCACGTCGTACGCGGCGACGATCCGCTCGGTGTCGCGCCGGGCGGCGGCCGGGTTCAGCAGCCCGGCCTTGCTGTTGGGCTCCTCGGTGACATGGCCGAGGATGCGGTTCTCCCACAGCGGCGCCTCCAGCAGCAGCCCGTGCCGGTGGCGGTCCTCGGGGATGTAGCCGATGCCGTCCTCGCGCCGCTTGCGGGTGGGCGCGTGGGAGATGTCGGCGCCGTCCAGGGTGATCGTGCCGGCGTCGGGGTCGCGCATGCCCATGATGGCCTCGACCAGTTCGGCCTGGCCGTTGCCCTCCACACCGGCGATGCCGAGGACTTCGCCCTTGCGGATGGTGAGGTCGATGTCGTCGAGCACGGCCCGCTCGACCCCGTCCACATCGGTGGCGGTCAGCCGCAGCCCGTCCACGACGAGCATGTCGGTGTCGGTGACGGTGGATTCGCGGGTCTCGGGCGAGGGCAGCTCGCTGCCGACCATCAGCTCGGCCAGCTGCCGGGGGTTGGTCTCGGACGGTACGACGGAGGCGACCGTGGTGCCGCGCCGGATGACGGTGATGTCATCGGCCACGGACAGCACCTCGCCCAGCTTGTGCGAGATGAACAGCACCGTCAGGCCCTCGGACTTGAGCTCGCGGAGGTTGTCGAAGAGCGCGTCGACCTCCTGCGGGACGAGCACGGCGGTCGGCTCGTCGAGGATCAGCGTCCGGGCGCCCCGGTAGAGGACCTTGAGGATCTCCACCCGCTGACGGTCCGCCACGCCCAGGTCCTCGACGAGGACATCGGGGCGGACGCCAAGACCGTAGGCGTCGGAGATCTCCTTGATCCGGGCCCGCGCCTTGCCCGCGATGCCGTGCAGCTTCTCGGCGCCGAGGACCACGTTCTCCAGCACGGTGAAGTTGTCGGCGAGCATGAAGTGCTGGTGCACCATGCCCACGCCGCGGGATATGGCGTCCGCCGGGGAGTGCAGTTCCACCGTCTCGCCGTCGATCGCGATGGTGCCCTCGTCCGGGCGCTGCATCCCGTAGAGGATCTTCATCAGGGTCGACTTGCCCGCGCCGTTCTCGCCCACGAGGGCGTGCACGGTGCCGCGGCGCACGGTGATGTCGATGTCGTGGTTGGCGACGACTCCGGGGAACCGCTTGGTGATTCCGTGGAGTTCTACGGCGACGTCGGTGACGGCACCGGCGGGAGCGCCCTTGGGTGGGCTGGCGGCTTTGATGGCGCACTCCTGAGGGGCGGAGGGGGTGGGGCTGGCCGGGGGCCGGACCGGCCGGGGTACGCCACGGACCCGGGCGGACCCGGGGCGGATGCCCGGGGGTCTCGTCGCGGGTCCGTGGCGCGAGGGGTCAGTCCTTGTAGGTGTCCTGGACCTTGATCTGACCGTCGATGATCTTCTTCTTGGCCGCCTCGATCTTCGGCTTGATGTCGTTGATGAAGCCGCCGGAGTAGGAGAGGGAGACGCCGCCGCGCTTGAGGTCGTAGGTCTGGACGCCGCTCTCGGGCTTCTTGTCCTTCACGACGCTCTTGATGAAGTCGTAGACCGAACCGTCCACGGTCTTGACCATGGAGGTCAGGATCGCGTTCTTGTACTGGGCCAGGCCCTTGTCGTAGTACTGGTCGCCGTCGACGCCGATCGACCAGGTGCCCTTCTTGCCCGCGGTCGCCTCGATGGCGCCCGCGCCGGAGCCACCGGCCGCGGAGAAGATCACGTCGACCTTGTTGGAGAGCATGCCCTCGGCGATGTCCTTGCCGCGGTCCGGCATGCCGAAGCCCTTGGGCGAACCGACCTGCACCCACTGGACGTCCAGGGACGCCTTGGGGTTGGTGTCCTTCAGGCCCTGCTGGAAGCCGCCCGCGAACTTCTTGATCAGCGCGCTGTCGGTGCCGCCGATGAAGCCGACCTTGTTGGACTTGGTCTTCAGCCCCGCCGCCACGCCGGCGAGGTAGGAGCCCTCGTGCTCGGCGGAGACCAGGCTGGCCACGTTCTTGGCGTCGACGACCGAGTCGACGATGGCGAAGTCGGTGTCCTTGTACTTCTTGGCGGCCTTGGTGAGCGAGGGGGTCCACGCGTAGCCGACGCCCACGACGGGGTTGTAGCCCGCCTCGGCGAGGCTCGCCAGCTTGTCGTAGCGGTCGGCGTCCGTGTCGCCGTCCTTCGCCGTCAGCTCCTTGCCCTTGACGTCGAAGTCCTTCAGGGCCTTGTCATAGCCCTTGGCGGCGGAGTCGTTGAAGGAGTGGTCGCCGCGGCCGCCCACGTCGTAGGCCAGGCCGACGCCGGCGTCCTTGCTTCCCTCTTCGGAACTGCTGCCACACGCGGTGACGGAAAATGCGAGAGCCGCGGTGGCAATGCCCGCGACAGCTATCGTGGATACCCGGCGCACGAGGGTCCCCTCTGATGATCTCGAAGCGCCCCTTGCGGCGCTGGCTCCGCCGCATCGTAACGCGCGTAGATGCCAGATAAAGGCCCCCTCGGAAGCCGTTATCGGATCGTCGCGAACCTCTCGTGTCCGCGAGCGGTACCGGCGGTGACGAAGGGGTGATCGCGCCGCGCGCCAAGGGGAGCGCACGGCGCCGCGACCGCCGGATCTACGCGTTCAGGCCGTTTCGGGTCTACGCGTTCCGGCCGGTCGGCGCTACGCGTTCCGGTCCAGCAGCACGGCGGCCGTGAACAGCTCCACGCCCACCGCGATCGCGCCCTCGTCCACGTCGAAGTCGCCCGCGTGGAGGTCGCGCCGGGTGGTGTCGCCGACCTTGCGGACGCCGAGGCGGGCCATCGCGCCGGGCACCCGCTCCAGGTACCAGGAGAAGTCCTCGCCGCCCAGGGACTGCTCGGTGCCCTCGACCGCGTCCGCGCCCCGGCGGGCGATCATCGCGTCCCGCAGCAGTTCGACGGAGCTCGCCTCGTTGACCACCGGCGGGACGCCGCGGATGTAGTTGATCTCCGACTTGGCGCGGTGCAGGGTGGCGATCTCGTCCACCGCGGCATGGATTAGGTCCGGTGCCTCCCGCCAGGCGGGCAGGTCCAGGCAGCGGACCGTGGCGGACAGCTCGGCGTGCTGCGGGATCACATTGCAGGCGTGGCCCGACTCCACCCGGCCCCAGGTGACGGCCAGACCCGAGCGGGCGTCCACCCGGCGGGCCAGCAGCGCGGGCACCTCGGTGATCACCTTGGCGACGGCGGTCACCAGGTCGGTGGTCAGATGGGGGCGCGCGGTGTGGCCGCCCGGCCCGTCCAGCGAGACCTCCAGCCGGTCGCAGGCCGAGGTGATCGGCCCGACCCGCAGCCCGATCCGGCCCACCTCGACCTTCGGGTCGCAGTGCAGCGCCAGGATCCGGCCGACGCCGTCCAGCACGCCCGCCTCGATCGCGTCGGCCGCGCCGCCGGGCAGCACCTCCTCGGCGGGCTGGAACAGCAGCCGCACCGGGCGCGCCAGCCGCCCCTCGCGGGCCAGCTCGGCCAGGACCAGACCGGCGCCGAGCACGACGGTGGTGTGCACATCGTGGCCGCAGGCGTGGGCGCGGTCGGCGACGGTCGAGCGGTAGTCCACCGTCTTGGTGTCGGGGATGGGCAGCCCGTCGATGTCCGCGCGCAGCGCCAGCAGGGGCGCTACGCCGTCGCGCGGGCCGATGTCACAGATGAGACCGGTACCGGAGGGCAGCACCCGAGGCTCGAGTCCCGCCTGCTCCAGCCGCGCCTTGATCGCGGCGGTGGTGCGGAACTCGCAGTTGCCGAGCTCGGGGTGCATATGCAAGTCGCGCCGGAAGGCGATGAGTTCGGCACGCAGCTCGTCGGGGAGCGTGCCGGGCAGCGCGGGCGCGTCGGTGGGTGTGACATCGGTCGCATCGAGGGACATCAATTGCTTCACCTGAAGAAGCGTAGAACGCCAGGTGGGTCCGCCGAATGTCGATCAACAAAAATTCAATCTGTTCGGGTACGCAAAAGTACCCGCCCCGCTGCATGATCTTCCTAGTCAGGGGGTATAACACCCAATTTCCCGGTCGGCCGCGGGTGAGATGCGCCACACGGCCGTACGGGCGACGAGCTCAGAACCTGAGACGCCTCAGGACGCCGCGCGATCGCTCTCAGGACGCCGCGACCGGTGCCGCGGGCGGTCCCGGGTTCGCGGGCGGGGCCGCGTCCCGCTGCGGGACCGAGTCCCTGGGCGGGGCCGCGTCCCTCGGCGGGGGTGACCCCGCCTGCGGCCCCGAGCCCAGCCGGCGCACATCGCGCGCCGTCCCGGTGACCCCGGACAGGAAGCCCTGGGCGCGCGGGGAGGCGTCCCTGGTCAGCCAGGCGGGGTCCACATCGCAGACCGCGACCTGGACGCCGGTGCCCACGAGCGCGAGCGGCAGGGTGTGCACCACGGTCGAGGGGAAGCTCACGATCGTGTGGCCGATGGGGCCGCGGCGGGCTATCAGCTCGAGCGGCAGATCGGGCCGTACGATCTCCAGGCCCACCTCGGCCGAGACCCGGTGCAGCTTCTCGGCGCTCTCCCGGCGGTGCGCGAAGTAGCGGGTGGCGCCATGGGTGCGGGCCAGCGAGCCGACCGCTTCCAGATAGCGCTCCAGGTCCACCACGCCCGTCTCGACCAGGGATGTGCCCACCAGGTCGGTGCCGCCGGTGAGCCGGGGCGGGCCGAACCGGGCGCGGGTCCAGGCGAAGTCGTTGGCGGTGATGGTGACCCCGGCGGGCGGCTCCACCGGCATCGAGCTGAAGACCTCGACCCGGCGCTTGGTGCCCGGGGTGAGCCGACGGCGCGCGGTGGCGGAGACCGGCGCGAACACCATGTCGCGCGGCCCCTTGCTGCCGCGCCGGTGCCAGCGCACCAGGGGCTCGCCCTTGGCCAGCTGGGAGATGAACTCCATGGTGGCCGTGCCGTCGTCCACCACGACCAGGTCCTTGGCCCGGGTGAGGGTCAGCAGCAGCTGGACATAGCGGGAGAACGGATCGCCTATCACGATCCGCCCGGCCCGGCGCAGCGGTCCGCGCAGTCCGCCGATGGTCTTGATCGGCGCGCCGGCCCCGCCGCGGGCGTCCTCCCAGCGCACGGCGAAGCCCTCGTCCCGCGTCAGCTCGGCCATCCGGCGCAGCTGGCCGCGGGTCATCGGATCGTGCGGGGAGAGCACCACCACGGTGAGGTCCTGGGGCGCCGTGGCCCCGGGGCCCGCGGCGCGCTGGGCGTCGGCGTACGCCCACTCCAGCACGTTCAGCAGCTGAACCGGGCTCTCGACGAAGGCGAGCGTGGCCGGAGAGGCAGAGGGGGCAGCGGAGACCATCGCACCGTCCAAAGGCAGGGCCCGGAAGCGGTGGGCAGCCCCCGACGAGTCAGGGGTGCCCGCCGCTTCCGGGCAAGGGCCGGGCTCACCGGCCGGTGGATTCACGGCAGAGTGCCTCAGACCGCGGCGGGCTCGCGGTCGGCGGACTCGGACTCGGACTCGGCGACGACGCCCGCGACACGGCGGAGCTTCTTCATCGGGCCGAGCTCGCTCTCGTAGACCTTCTTGACGCCGTCACCGAGGGACTCCTCGATGATGCGGATGTCCCGCACCAGGCGCGTCAGGCCCTGCGGCTCGACCGAGGCGGCCTGGTCCGAGCCCCACATGGCGCGGTCGAGGGTGATGTGACGCTCGACGAACGCGGCACCGAGCGCCACGGCGGCCAGGGTGGTCTGGAGACCGGTCTCGTGGCCGGAGTAGCCGATCGGCACGTTGGGGTACTCGGCCTGGAGCGTGTTGATCACGCGCAGGTTGAGCTCCTCGGCCTTGGCCGGGTACGTGGAGGTGGCGTGGCACAGCAGGATGTTGTCGCTGCCGAGCACCTCCACCGCGTGGCGGATCTGCTTGGGGGTGGACATGCCCGTCGACAGGATGATCGTGCGGCCGGTCGCCCGCAGGGCGCGCAGCAGCTCGTCGTCGGTCAGCGAGGCGGAGGCCACCTTATGCGCCGGGACGTCGAACTTCTCCAGGAAGGCGACGGCCTCGGTGTCCCACGGGGAGGCGAACCAGTCGATGCCGCGCTTGGCGCAGTGCTCGGAGATGGCGCGGTACTCGTCCTCGCCGAACTCCACGCGGTGGCGGTAGTCGATGTAGGTCATCCGGCCCCAGGGGGTGTCGCGCTCGATGTCCCACTGGTCGCGGGGGGTGCAGATCTCCGGGGTTCGCTTCTGGAACTTGACCGCGTCACAGCCGGCCTCGGCGGCGACGTCGATCAGCTTGAACGCGTTCTCCAGGTCGCCGTTGTGGTTGATGCCGATCTCACCGGTGACATAGACCGGGTGGCCGGGTCCGGCGGTCTTCGCGCCGAGGGTACGGAGGCGAGAGTTGGAGCTCACTTAAGACAGTTCCTTTCCGAGAATCCACGAGGCGATCTCGCGGATCGCGCCGTCCCCTCCGGGGGTGGAGGTGACCGCACGTGCAGCGCCGCGCACGACGTCGTGCGCACCTGCGACCGCCACGGGCCAGCCGACGAGGCCGAAGCACGGGAGGTCGTTGACGTCGTTGCCGACGTAGAGCACGCGCTCCGGCGCGATGCCCTGCTCCTCGCACCACTGCTTCAGTGCGAGATCTTTTCGGTCGATGCCGTGGAGCACGGGGACCTGGAGTTTGCGGGCCCGTGCGGCGACGACCGGGTTCTTTTCGGTGGACAGGATCAGCAGCGCCAGCTCAGCGCGGCGCAGGGCGGCGATCCCGAGCCCGTCGCCGCGGTGCACGGCCACGAGTTCGCGTCCATCGGAGTCGACGAGCACCCTGTCGTCGGTCTGGGTGCCGTCGAAGTCGAGTACCACCGCGTCGATGTCGTCGCGGGTGGGGAGGGCGCCCGGCCGCTCGGCGTCGAACAGCGGGGCAAGCGCGCGGGCGCGGGCCAGATCGTGCGGATCGTCGATCTCCAGCACCCGGGCGGGGTCGGTGCGCACCAGGTCGGTGCGGCCGAAGAAGCGGTGCCCGGCCTTGCGGAAGCCGCGCGCGTCCATCGCGTAGGCGGCGCCGGTCTCCAGGAAGTCCTGGGGCCGGTCCTGGCGGCGCGGGCGGTACGACTTGTCGTGGTTGACCCCGTCGCCGCCGTCGTCTTGCGGGTTCTCGCCCTCGCGCCAGACGAAGCCGTGGAAGGGGGCGACGGTCAGCGCGGTGTCGGCGCCCTTCTCGGCGACCGCCGCGGCCACCCCGTCGATGTCCTCGCTGATGATGAAGGGGCTGGTGCACTGCACCAGGAGCACCACGTCCACGGTGGTGCCGTGCGACGCCTCGTAGGCGTCCATCGCGTGGATCACCGCGGCCTCGCTGGTGGCGGTGTCCCCCGCGATGTCGGTGGGCCGCTGGATGACCACCGCGCCGGCCCCGCGCGCCGCGGCCGCGATGCCGGTGTCGTCGGTGGAGACGACCACGTCCGTCACCAGGCGGCTCGCCCGGCACTCCATGACCGCGCGGGCGACCAGCGGCACACCGCCGACGGCGGCGAGGTTCTTCGCGGGGACGCCCTTCGATCCGCCACGGGCGGGGATCACGGCGAGCACACACGGGCTCGAGGCGGTCATGGCGGCTCCTTCAGGGTTTGCAGAGGTGATCGAGGCCGTCCCGGCCTCCTCTTGGTTCGCGCGCGGGTCGCCGCTCACAGCTCCCCCATCCGCCGGATGACGGGAGCCACGCGCTGGACGCCATGGCGATAGGCGCCGCGGGCCGCTTCCCGCATCGTGTTGCGCACCACCCGCCGCAACGCGGAGACCTGCGCCTCGTCCTCGGCGGAGGCGCCGGGACGTGGTGAGCCGTCCGGCTCGAAGCCGTACCGGGCGAGCCGGCCGGGCAGATAGCCGGGTGCGGTGACGGGGGTGTAGAAGGGGTCGAGCGGCGGCAGGGCCGGTGCGGCGGCCAGCTCGGCCACCCGCTCCCGCGCGGCGTCGAACCAGGTCTCGTACGGCCCGTCGGCGGCCACGCCCTGGCGGCCGAGCCACTCGGCGTCCGGCTCGGGCAGGTGCCCGGCGTCCAGCTGGTCCCAGGAGGCCAGACAGCCGGAGCCGAGGAAGTGGTGGTTGCCGAGCGTCTCCCGCACCCCGAGGTCGGTGAGCACGGCGGTCGGTATCGAGCGGTGCAGCGACTCCAGGGCGGCCGTGGAGCTGACCGTGACCAGCAGGTCCGCGGTGTCCAGGACCTCGCCCATGTTGCCGTAGGCGAGCCGGAAGTTGGCGGGCAGATCGTCGCCGAACTTCGCGATCAGCTTCTGGTAGGGAAGCTCCTCGATGTGGGTGGTGTGCTCGCCCGGCTTGGAGCGCAGCTTGACCACGACCTCGCGGTCCGGGTGGCGGCGCGCGTGCTCCACCGCGCGGCGCAGCAGATAGGTGCGGTCGGCGCGGTTGTCCGGGACGGACGGCTGGACGGCGAAGACGACGGTGCCGCCGGGGTACTTCCGGCCCAGCCGCGCCTTCTCGTCGTAGCGGTCGCCGCCGAGGAAGGGCAGCGCGCACTCCACGACGCTCTCCGCGTCGGCGCCGACGCCCTGGTAGACGTCACGGAAGCGCTCGGCGTCATGGCGCGAGTTGGCCAGCACCACATCGGCGCCGTGGCGCAGCAGCAGCCCGTCGGCCAGCTTCTCGTAGACGACCCCGACATAGCCGGTGACGACCACGGGGCGGCGCTCGGCGCCCTCCCAGGCGTGGCGCAGTCCGTGCAGCATGGCCTGGACGGCGCCGCCGACCAGGGAGAGGACGATCACGTCATAGCGCTCACGGTCCATCGCCCGTACGAATTCCACGCCCGTGACCTCGCGCATCGCGTCGGCGCGCACCCCGACCTCGGTGAGCTGCCGGGCGGTCGGCGTGGCGCGGCCGCGCAGCAGGAAGCCGTCGAGGCGGCGCTCCGAGGCTGAACCCGACCCATCCGGTACGAGGCGATGCGCGGTGAGCGCGCCCCATTTCCACCGGGTGTCGGAGTCGGCGAGCACGGCGACTCGCACAGGGGATTTGGTACGTGAGGACACATCGGAGACGCTAGGAAGCGTTGTCGATTCACGGCCCAACGCAAGAGCAACAAAGGGTTAACAGAACATCGACGATTGGAGAATCGGCTGGCTGGAGCGGCGGGTTAACCGTTCCGACGTCCTTCGTTCACCTTTACGTACACCCTAGGTCAAGACGAATGCCGACCGGCGACCTAGCGTCACCCGCGTGGTTAAGCTCTCCGTCATCGTGCCGTTCTACAACGTGCAGACCTATGCCCCCGACACGCTCAGAAGTCTGCGCGCGAACGCGCGTGAGGACTTCGAATTCATTCTCGTCGACGACTGTGCCACCGACGGGACGCCGGAGATCCTGGAGCGGGCAGAACGCGACCTTCCGGGGGCCGTCTACGTACGGCATGAGAAGAACGGTGGGCTGGCCACCGCGCGGAACACCGGCCTGGACAACGCCACGGGGGAGTACATCGCCTTCCTCGACGGCGACGACTGGCTGGCCCCCGGCTACTACGCCCAACTGCTCGCGGCGATCGAGGACTTGGGGTGCGACTTCGTCCGCACCGACCATGTCCAGTGCACCGCCCGGGCGCGCTCCATCACCCGGGTGCCGCACGGCCGCCGCAATGAGGTGATGAACCCTCGGGACGTGATCCTCCCGGCCGACCGCTCCACCTCCGTCGACTACCCCTACGCCTGGGCGGGCATGTACCACCGCCGCCTGGTCGACGAGGGGCTGCTGCACTTCACCCACGGGCTGCGCACCGCCGAGGACCGGCCCTGGATCTGGCGGCTGCACCGCGAGGCCCGCAGCTTCGCCGTCCTCGGCCTGGCCGGGGTGTTCTACCGGCGCGGGGTCTCCTCCTCGCTCACCCAGATCGGCGATGTGCGGCAGCTGGACTTCATTCGCGCATTCGACCAGGTGATCGAGGAAACCGCGCGGGACCGCGACGCCGACGCCCTGCTGCCGAAGGCCGTCCGCACCTATTGCGCGATCATTTCCCACCACCTCGGCAACATCGAGAGATTCGAACCACAAGTGGCACGCAAACTCCGTTCCATGTCGGCGGCGGCGATGAAACGCATGCCCCAGGACGTATTGAAGGACGCACTGGATTCCATGGACTACGAGCGCGCCGCACGACTGCGGCGAGTCAAGCGCCGGTCCGCGGGGGCGGAGGTGGCGGCCTGATGTCCGCCTACAAGCCCCTGGCGGAGCGCAAGCGCACCCAGATCTTCCTCGCCTCGACCCTCTACGGGGCGGCGACCCTCGCGGCCGCGATCGACGCGGGCAGCGTCGGCCCGGCCGACCGCCGGCTGCTGCTGATCAGCAACAACGCCGCGACCCCGGAGACCACCCCGCCGGTGGACGAGATGCCCGGCTTCGAGCGGCTGCGCGGCCGCTTCGACCGGGTGCTGTCCTGGAACGAGACGATCTCGCCGTTCCACCCCGGCGGCTGGGCCCCGCGCGTCGACGACGCCCCGCTGTGGGAGCGCCATCTGCGGCTGCTGTGGAACCTCGGCGACGACAAGATCGAGCTGATCCTGGAGTCCATCCAGGTCAACCCGGCGATGGCGGTCGCCAATGTGTTCCAGGGCGCGCCCATCGACGTCTACGCGGACGGGCTGATGAGCTACGGCCCGACCCGCAACAAGCTGGACCCGCTGATCGGCACCCGGATCCGCCGGCTGCTCCACCTCGACCTGGTGCCCGGACTGCGGCCGCTGCTGCTGACCGAGTTCGGCGTCGAGCCGGAGATCCTGCCGACCGAGGTGTTCACCAAGGTGCTCAGCGAGGTGGCCGAGGCCGCCCCGCGCAGCGTCGCCTCCGCCAGCGAGCGGATCGCGGTCGGCAACGGCCCGGCGCTGCTGCTCGGCCAGTACCTGTCCGCGCTGGACATCCTCTCCCCGCAGGAGGAGGAAGAGCTGCATCTGCGGATGCTGCGCGGCGCCGTGGCCCTTGGCCATCGCACCGTCGTCTTCAAGCCGCACCCCACCGCCCCGGCCCGCTGGTCGCGGATGCTGGAGAAGAAGGCCGCCGAGCTGGGCGCGGAGCTGACCGTCATGGACACCCCGGTCCTCGCCGAGGTGCTGTACCAGCGGATGAGCCCGGCCCTGGTCATCGGCTGCTTCTCCACCGCGCTGCTCACCGCCGACGTCTTCTACGGGCTGCCGGTGGCCCGGATCGGCACCGACACGCTGCTGGAGCGGCTCACCCCGTACCAGAACAGCAACCGCGTGCCGGTGACGATCGTGGACGCGCTGCTGCCCGACCTCGAGGACCACAAGGCGGTGGCCGCCGCCCAGCCGGTGGACGAGCGGGCGGGCAAGCGGCTGACCGGGCTGGTCACCGCGGTCGGCTTCTGTATGCAGGCCAAGATCTACCCGGATCTGCGGCCCGCGACCGAGCGCTATCTGGCCGCCCACCTGGACAACAACACCTGGCGCTACTTCAAGAAGCGCCGGCTGACCGCGCTCGCCCTGCCCGGGGCGGTGCCCTCGCAGCTGGCGTTCATCCCGCGCAATGAGACGGTGCGCAAGGTGGCGCGCCGGGCCCGGGCCCTGAAGCGGGCCGCCCTCAAGCGGACGGTCACCGGATGAGCGCGCCGCCGACCCCCGACGCCGGGCCGATAGCCGACGCGGGACCGATAGCCGACGCGGACGCGGGACCGATAGCGGACTCGGACGCCGGACCGATATCCGACCCGGACGCCGGACCGATAGCCAACGCGGCGGCGACGGCTCCCACGCCGACGCCGCCGCGCGCCCCCGACATGGCCCTGGAGCGATCCGCCGAGCGCACCGCCAAGGCGGCAGCGCGCGGCGGAGGCCGTCCTCAGGTGCGGCTGCGGGCGCTGGACGGGCTGCGCCTGCTCGCCGCGCTGATGGTGGCCGCGTACCACTACGGCGGGCGCGACGGTGAGATAACCCAGGCGTGGGGCTCCTCGCCCCGCGCCCAGTTCCCCACCCTCTCCAGCTACTTCGCCTACGGCTGTCTGGGCGTCCAGATCTTCTTCGTCATCAGCGGCTTCGTCATCTGCATGAGCGGATGGGGACGGCCGCTGCGCTCGTTCTTCGCCTCCCGCGTCTCCCGCCTCTACCCCGCCTACTGGGTCGCGATCATCCTGGTGACCGGCGTCTTCGCACTGCCCTGGGTCGCCTACAAGGCGGTGTCGCCCAGCGACGCGCTGGTCAACCTCACCATGCTCCAGCAGCCGCTCGGGGTGGACCGGGTGCTGGGCGTGTGCTGGACGCTCTGGGCGGAGCTGCGCTTCTACGCCCTCTTCGCGCTGTTCGTGGTGCTCCCGGGCGCGACCCGGCACCGCGTGGTGCTGTTCTGCGCCGTCTGGACGCTGGGCTCGGCGTTCGCCGAGGCGTCGGACCTGCCGCTGCTGGACGTGGTCCTGATGCCGGAGTACTCCTCGTACTTCATCGGCGGCATGGGCATCTATCTGCTCCACCGCTTCGGCCATGACGCCCTGGCCTGGGGCATCATCGGGATCAGCTTCCTGATCGGCCAGCACTACGCGATCCGCGAGCTGTGGCACCCGGCCAACATGGACGCCTTCTCCTACCGGTCGGCCACCGGCATCATCGCCGTGGTCGCCTTCGGCTATGTGGCGGTCACGCTGATCGCGCTGGGCAAGCTGAACTGGGCGAACTGGCGCTGGCTGACCGTGGCGGGCGCCCTGACCTACCCGTTCTACCTGATCCATGAGCATCTGGGCTGGGTGGTCGTCTGGGTGCTCCACCAGAAGCTGGGCATCCCTTCCTACGGGACGTTCGCGCTGACGGTGCTGGTGATGCTGGGCCTGGCGTGGTTGCTGTACCGGTTTGTCGAGCAACGGTTCACCCCGATGATCAAGCGCTCGCTGAGCACGGCTCGGCTGTAGGGGCCGCATACGCGCTCAGGGCTTCAGGGCTCCCCCCCGCTGTCCCGCCGTTCCACGGCGAGGGGAGCGTCAGGGGAGGTCTTGGCGGCAACCGAATTTGCGCTGGCGGGCGGGCGTTGGGGGCCCGGTGCCCGACGGATCGTGCCGCCTGCGGCGGGCTGTTCCCCTCCCCGCCCCTTCCCACAACTGGGGCTCCGCCCCAGACCCCGGACCGGGGCCCGAGGGGCGGGGAGCCAATCCAGCCCCTCCGGCGATTGAGGAGCAGGCCCGAGGGCGGAGCCCCAGTTGCGGGAAGGAGCGGGGAGCCAATCCAGCCCCTCCGGCGATTGAGGAGCAGGCCCGAGGGCGGAGCCCCAGTTGCGGGAAGGGGCAGGGAGCCAATCCAGCCCCTCCGGCGATTGAGGAGCAGGCCCGAGGGCGGAGCCCCAGTTGCGGGAAGGGGCAGGGAGCCAATCCAGCCCCTCCGGCGATTGAGGAGCGGGGCCCGGGGCGGAGCCCCAGTTGCGGGAAGGGGCGGGGCTGGGGAAAGATCCGCCGGACACCCCGCACGCCCCACCCGGGCTCGGCTCAGAGCCAGCGCGGGGCGTCGGCGCCCAGACGGCCGGGTGGGCGGGCCCAGTCGAGGGGGCCGGCCGGGGTGGCGATCGGCGCGCGGGCGTACCGCAGCGCACCCAGGTCGGAGGCGGTCTCGGCCAGCCAGGGCGCCGAGTCATGGGCCGGGCCGTCCACCTCGGCGGCGGGAGCGATGCCATGGATCAGCCACGACGCCGTACCCGCAAGGGAGAGCCGCAGATGGCGTCCGCCGCCGGTGTCCTGGCGCTCGGTCAGCCCCCGCAACACCGCCCCCGCCAGCAAATACCCAGTGCCGTGATCGAGCGCCTGCGCAGGCAGCACCCCCGGGCGCCCGTCGCCATCCCCCTTCGCCTCGATCGCGGCGATACCCGTGGCCGCCTGGACCAGGCTGTCGAAGCCGCGCCGCCCAGCCCACGGCCCGGACCAGCCCCATGCGCACAACTGGGCCACGACCAGCCCAGGATGGCGCTCCAGCAGCGCGTCCGGGGCGAGCCCGAAGCGATCGAGCGCACCGGGGCGGTAGCCGGTGACCACCACATCGGCGTCGGCGAGCAGCGCCTCGAAGGTCCGGCGGTCCTCGGGCACGGCGAGGTCGAGCGCGGCCGAGCGCTTGCCGAAACCGGTGTCGGCGTGGGCATCCGGATCCTCAGGCAGCCGGGGTGAGTCGATACGCAGCACATCGGCGCCGAGCAGGGCCAGGGTGCGGGTGGCCACCGGTCCGGCGATGACCCGGGTCAGATCGAGCACGCGCACGCCGCCCGCGGGCAGCACACCGCTCGCGGGTGGCACGGCGCCCGCCGGCAGCACACCGCTCGCGGACAGCGCCCCACCAGCGGGCACGCCGTTCGCCAGCTGGGGCGCCTCCCCGAGGCGGCGCGGGACCGCATCCCCGACCCGCCGGGACTCGACCAACGGCAGCGCACCCAGCGGGATCTCGCTCTCACCCGGCTCCGCCACGGCCACCGCCAACCCGCCCGCCGCGTAAACGGTCTCCTGGATCGCGCGGGCGGGACGGGCCGCGAGCGCCGCCGCGAGCTCGTCCGGCCCGCTGTCGCCGGACAGGCCCAGGGCGGCGAGCAGCCGACCCCGGTGGTGCGGGTAGTTGGCGTGCGTACGGACCCACCCGTCGGCCGCGCGCCAGAAGCCGGACAGCGGGGCGAAGTTGGTGGGCTTACGGCCGTCGATCCGCAGGTGCCGTTCGCTGACGAACGCGGTGGCGACGGCACCCTCGTCGACCCGTACCGCCGGAACCGCCCCGCCGGAGCGCCGCGCGCCCAGTTCGGCGGCGGCCAGCGAGCAGACGCCCACGGTGGCGCGGGCCAGCTCGGCCACGGGCAGCCGGGCGGGCAGTCCGCCGCTCACCGCGCGGTACGTCACCCGCTCCAGCAGCGCGAGGTCGCCGCCGAGGGCGGCCCACGCGTGGGCGGTGGCCGCGTCCCGCGTATCCCGGGGTGATACATCGCTCCTCGTCATGGGCACATTGTGCGCCGAGGCGCAGGACGCGGAGCCCCGCCCCCTCCTCCTGGTCGGGGACGGAGAGGGCGGGCCGTGCGAGGTGGGTGGCGGGCTATGCGGAGCCCGCCTGCTGGTAGAGGCCGAGGGCCGCGTTGCCCAGCGTCGGGTGGTATTCGTTCGTCCCCGCGCTGACGCTGATGTTGCCGATCAGATAGCCCGCGCCGCCGGAGAAGTCGGCGAGGAAGCCGCCGCCGCTCGACCCTCCGGTCTGGACGCAGTCGATGCCCCACATCGTGGAGCCGGGGCGGCCCGCGTCGGCGAACTCGTTGCCCTCGCAGTGGTTCAGCCGCTCGCCGTTGCCCTCGGCGGCGGAGCCTCCGTAGCCGAAGGAGTGGACATGGCGGCCGGTCTGCGAGTTGAAGGCGATGCCCTGCGCGCCCACGGTGTCGGCCAGGGTGCGGCCGTTCAGCGTGTTCATCACGGCGAAGGCGTAGTCCCAGTTGGCGTTGCCCCGGGTGGAGACGTACTGGGCGTCCCAGAAGAGGCGGCGGGCGGCGAAGGTGCCGTAGGGGCGGTTGCCGTTGTTGTAGCCCGGGATGAAGACCCAGTTGCGGTAGCCGGTGCCGGTGGCGGCGTCCACGGTGCAGTGGCCTGCGGTGAGCACGACGGACTTGTTGTCGCTGTTGGCGACGGTGGCGGAGCAGGCGAAGGTGCCGCCCGAGGCGTTCTGGAAGAAGACCTTGCCCGCCGTGGTGCTGATCAGGCCGCCGCCGGTCCAGGCGGTGGGGGACGTGGCCCGCGGCGAGTGCGCGGAGACGGGGGCGGTGGGGCCCGGGAGCGGGGGCACGGCCACCCGCTCCCCCGCGGCCGGCGCGGGGTCCGCGAGCTTCGCGGTGCGGGCGGCGGGCAGGGTGGTGACGTCCTTGGCGGTGCGCAGCCGTTCCGCCGTCCAGAAGCGGACGGCGGCGCGCTGCTCCTCGGTGGCGACGGAGGTCCCCTGGGCGGAGGGAGCGGGGTGGGACAGGGCGGAGGTGGCGGCGTGGGTGGCGGCGTGGGCGGTGGTTCCGGCGGTCCAGCTGAGCGTGGCGAGGGTGAGGGCGCTGAATAAGGTGGCGACACGTCTCATGCGGTCGGCTCCAAGTCCGTTGGAGGTGCCCGAGAGCGTCGGACAACGTTGTCCGACGCTTTGTCGCCGGTAGGGTGCCACGACTGGTCCAGACCTGCCATGAGTCCGGACGTCACAATTAGGGATCCACCTAGCGCACTTGTGACACGCGAGCGCGGTTGTGACGCGCCCCGATCCAGCGCGCTTGTGACGCGCCCCGATATGCCGACTACTGGCGCGAGGCCGCCGGGGCCAGGGTCGCCTCGATGCCCGCCACGATGGCACGCAGCCCCTCCTCGAAGCGCGCCTCGTAGTCCTGGAACAGATCCGAACTCACCGCCGCGGCCAGCGGATACCCCTCGGCGGCCATGCGCTCCTCGCGCTCGGCGACGTCGTAGCCGGGGGTCCGCTCCCCCGGCCGGGGCTCGACCGACTGCTCCTCGATCACGAAGCCGAGCGTGAAGCTGTACGCGATGAACGAGGCGCGGGCGGCGGCGCTCGGGGTGAAGCCGGCCGTGACGAAGGCGCGCAGGTGGTCCTCCTGCGGCCCGGCGTGGTCGGTGCCGGTGAACCGGCTGCCGCTGAAGACCTTCGCGCCGTCGCGGTAGCCGAGCAGCGCCCCGCGCAGGGCGCGGTGGACGTGGACGAGCCGCTCCTGCCAGGTGCCGTCGCCGAGGTCGCCGTACGCCTCGAACATGCGCCGGTACATGGCGGTGCTCATCGCGTCGAGCAGCGCCTGCTTGTTCTTGAAGTGCCAGTACAGGGCGGGGGCCTGGACGTTCAGCTCCTTGGCGATGCGGCGCAGGGTCAGCCCTTCGAGACCCACGTCGTTCAGCAGCCGCAGGGCGGTGTCCACCACGAGGGTCTGGTCGAGTCGCGTCGTCGCCATCCGGTCATTCTCCCTGCCCATGAGGGATCCCTTGACAATTTAACACCGTTAAGGGCACGCTCTCGAACATGGAACTTAACAACGTTAAGGGCGGCGTGCTGAACGACGTACTGATCGTCGGGGCCGGTCCGTCCGGCCTCACTCTCGCCATCGACCTGGCCCGGCGCGGGGTGCGGGCCCGGGTCGTCGAACGCGGAGAGGCGCTGTTCCCGGGCTCGCGCGGCAAGGGGCTCCAGCCCCGCACCCAGGAGGTCTTCGACGACCTCGGCGTGAGCGACGCCGTACGGGAGGCGGGCGGCCCGTACCCGCCGATGCTGGGCTGGCGGGACGGGCAGCCGCTCGGGACGTTCCAGATGATCGAGCGGACCGATCCGGCGCCGGACCGGCCGTACCACGAGATCTGGATGCTGCCGCAGTGGCGGACGGTGGAGATCCTTTACGCGCGTCTCCGCGAGCTGGGCGGCGGCGTCGAGTTCGGCACCGAGCTCACCGGCCTGGAGCAGGACGCGGACGGCGTCACCGTGCGTCTCGCCTACGCCGACGGCTCGGCCGGAACCGCGCGCGCCGCGTACCTGGTGGCGGCGGACGGTGGCCGCAGCACCGTCCGGAAGCGGCTCGGCATCGGCATGACGGGCGAGACGGTCGACCCGGCGCCGGCGCTGATCGCGGACGTGGTGATCGGTGGCGATGCGTTGATCGATGACGACGCGGTCGCCGACGGCGACACGGTGATCGACGGCGATGCGTTGATCGATGGCGACACGGCCATCGACGGCGACGCGGTCATCGACGGCGCGGAGCGGGGCCTGGGCCGCGACCACTGGCACGTATGGCAGGACGCGAAGGGCGGCGCCATCGCGCTGTGCCCGCTCCCCGGGACCGACCAGTTCCAGGTCGCCGCGCAGTACGACGACCCGGACGCGGTCCCCGACACCTCCGCCGAGGCGGTCCGCCAACTGATCGCCGACCGCACGCATCTGGCCGCGTCCGACGTACGCGAGGTGCGGTGGGCCTCGACGTTCACCCCGCGCGCGGCGATGGCCGACCGCTTCCGCGCGGACCGGATCTTCCTGATCGGCGACGCCGCCCACATCCACTCCCCGGCGGGCGGCCAGGGCCTCAACACCAGCGTCCAGGACGCGTACAACCTGGGTTGGAAGCTCGGCCAGGTACTGCGGCACCGCGCGGACCCGGCCCTGCTGGACAGCTATGAGGCCGAACGCCTGCCGATCGCGGCGGGCGTCCTCGGCATCAGCACCCGCCTCCACCGCGCCCACCGCGCGGGCGACGCGGAGGGGCGGCGCCGCACGAGCGAGGTCCACCAGCTGGGCCTGTCCTACCGGGAGGGCCCACTGGCGGTGGACGAGCGAAACGACGGGGCCGAGCGGCACGACGAGGCTGACCGGAACGACGGGGACGAGCGGAACGACCGGGATGACCGGCACCACCCGGGCCCAGTCGGAGCCGGTGACCGTGCACCGGACGCACCGTGCGCTCTGCCCGACGGAACGCCCGTCCGGCTCTTCGACGTCCTGCGCGGCCCGCACTTCACCCTGCTGATCCTCGGCGACGCGGCACCGCCCGAGCCGGACGCCGACTTCGGGGGCCTGGCCCCGACGCTGGGGACGGCGGGATGCGTCCGTACCATCCGGGCAGGCGGCCCGTCCCCCGACCTCCTGGACCCGAACGGTCACCTCACCACCGCCTACGGCCCGGCCCCGGCCCTCTTCCTCATCCGCCCGGACGGCTACGTCTGCTGGGCGGCGGCCGGCGCCCGGGTACGCCCCCTACTCACGCACTGAGCGAGCCCAGGGTCGGCCCCGGCTGGGCGATCGTGACGCCTGCGGCGGGCTGTCCCCTCCCCGCCCCTTCCCTCAACTGGGGCTCCGCCCCAGACCCCGGCCGCGTCGCGGGTAGCGCGGGCGTCGCCCGGGCCGGTGAGCTGACCGCAGCGACGGTCTGCTCGTCTCTTCCCCCCGGGTCCAGAGGCAGAGCGGAACTGGGGGGCTACCCCGAACCCCAGCTGGCGAGCCAACCGCACAACAGCCAGCACCTCAACCCTCCCCGGGTCCAGAGGCAGAGCGGAACTGGAGGGCTACCCCGAACCCCAGCTGGCGAGCCAACCGCACAACAGCCAGCACCTCGCCCCTCCCCGGGGTCCAGGGGCGGAGCCCTTGGTTACGGGAAGGGGCGGGGAGGGGACAGCCCGCCGCAGGCGGTGCGGTCCGGACGGCTACGCGAAGTCCAACAGCACCTTGCACGACCGCCCACGATCCGCCGCCAAGGCAAACGCCTCCACCGCCTCCCCCACCGGCCGCACCCCGCTGATCAGCGCGTCGAACGACGGCTCAGCCGCCAGCAGCCGCAGCGCGTCGTCGAACTCGGCGTGGAAACGCAAGGCGCCCCGCAGCTCGATCTCCCGGGCAACCAGTACGTTCCCGGCAAACGGGCTCTGCCCCGGGGGCAGCATGCCCAGTTGCACCACCACCCCGCCGCGCCGCACCCTCCTCAGGCACGTGTCGAGTCCGGCGGCCACGCCCGACGCCTCGATGGCGACGTCGACCTCGGCCGAGGGCCAGTTGGGGTCGTCCGGGTCGTCGGCCCGTACGCACGCGGTCGCTCCGGCCGCCGCCGCGAACTCCAGGGCACGGGGCAGCAGATCGGTCGCTGTGATGGTCGCCGCGCCCGCCGCGCGGGCCGCCGCGATGGTCAGGCAGCCAATCGGACCGGCGCCGGTGACCAACACATGACGGCCCTTCACCACGCCCGCCCGCCGCACCGCGTGCAGCGCGACGGACAGCGGTTCGGCGAGCGCCGCCCGGCGCGGGTCCAGTCCGTCGGGCAGGGCGCGCAACTGGGCCGCCGGGACGGTGATACGGGAGGCGAAGCCGCCCTGGACGTGGGGGAAGCGCGCGGCGCTGCCCAGGTAGCGGGTGTCGCGGCAGACGTTGGCGCGGCCGTCGGCGCACTCGGGGCACACCTCGCACGGCGTGGCCGGATGCACCGCGACCGGGGTGCCGACCGCGGGCCCGGTCGCGCCCTCGCCGTACGCCACCACCGTGCCCACGACCTCGTGCCCCAGCACCATCGGCTCCTGGAGCCGGAAGTCGCCCACCCCACCGTGCCGGTGGTAGTGGAGATCCGATCCGCAGATCCCGCCGTAGCGGATCGCCACGAGCGCCTGCCCGGGCGCCGGTTCCGGCTCCGGGAGTTCCTCGACCCGCAGATCGCCCTGCCCGTGGATCACACAGCCCAGCACCATTCGCCCAGCCTCCTCAAGCTCACCTGGTGTCCCGGCGTTCACAACACGCTCGTCATGCCGCCGTCTACGTACAGCACCTGTCCGCTCACGAAGTCCGCCGCCGGGGACGCGAGATACAGCAGCGCCCCGATCAGGTCCTCGGTGCGGCCCCAGCGTCCGGCCGGGGTCCGCCCGCGCACCCAGGCGCTGAACTCCTCGTCCTCGACCAGCGGCCGGGTCAGCTCGGTCTCGATGTAGCCGGGTCCGAGCCCGTTGACCTGGATTCCGTGCCGGCCCCAGTCCGCGCACATGCCCTTGGTGAGCATCTTCAGCGCGCCCTTGGTCGCCGCGTAGGGCGCGATGCCGGGGCGGACGACCTCGCTCTGGAGGGAGCAGATGTTGACGATCTTGCCGTGGCCGCGGGCGGTCATCCGTCGGGCGGCCTCGCGGCCCACCAGGAAGGCGCTGGTGAGGTTGGTGTCCAGGATCTGCCGCCAGGCGTCGTCGGTGAACTCCAGCAGCGGCGCCCGGTTCTGCATCCCGGCGTTGTTGACCAGGATGTCGAGCGGGCCCACCCGCTCCTCGACATCGGCGATACCGGCGGCGACGGCCGGGCCGTCGGTGACGTCGAACGCGGCGGTGTGCACCTCCGCGCCCCCCGCACCAACGCCGTCGGCGCCGCCGATGCCGCCGAGTTCGGCGGCGGCCTTCTCCAGGGCCCGCGGATCGCGCCCGTTGAGCACCACCGTGCAGCCGGCCTCCACCAGACCCCGCGCGAAGGCGTGGCCGATGCCCCGGCTGGAGCCGGTGACCAGCGCGGTGCGGCCCGCGATGTCGAAGAGCGGATGTGTCGTCATGGCGTACGTACCCCTACCTCAGCTCAGTTACCTCTGCTCAGTTGCCTCAGCTCAGACGCCTCTGCTCAGCGCTAGATCACCAGTGACAGCAGCAGGACGAAGACGAGCCCGACGACGGAGATGATCGTCTCCATCACCGACCAGGTCCGCACCGTCTGCCCGACGCTCATCCCGAAGTACTCCTTGACCAGCCAGAATCCCGCGTCGTTGACATGGCTGAAGAAGAGCGACCCGGCGCCGATGGACAGCACCAGCAGCGCCACATGCGTGCTGGACATATCGGCGGCGAGCGGGGTCATCAGCCCGGCGGCCGAGATCGTGGCCACCGTCGCCGAGCCCGTGGCCAGCCGGATGGCGACCGCGATCAGCCAGGCGAGAAGCAGCGCCGAGACGCTCCAGTCCTCCGAGATGTCCATGATCATCTTGCCGACGCCGATGTCGATCAGCGTCTGCTTGAAGCCGCCGCCCGCGGCGACGATCAGCAGCATGCCCGCGATCGGGGCGAGCGAGTGCTCGACGGTGGAGGAGAGCCGGTCCCGGGTGAAGCCCGCGGGGCGGCCCAGCGTGAACATGCCCACGAGCACGGCCGCCAGCAGCGCGATCAGGGGGTTGCCGATGACGTCGGCGACGCGCTGGACGCCGTTCTCCGGGTCGTCCACCACGATGTCGACCAGTGCCTTGATCAGCATCAGCACGACCGGCAGCAGCACGGTGAACACGGTGACCCCGAACCCGGGACGCCGCTCCAGCTCCTCCGAAGGACGCGTGGGCATCAGCCGGTCCGGCGGGGTGACGTCGACCCAGCGGGCGGCGACGCGCGAGAAGACCGGGCCCGCGATGATCGCGGTGGGGATGGCGATGAGGACGCCGAGCGCCAGGGTGATCCCCAGGTCGGCGTGGACCGCGTCGATCGCGGCGAGCGGGCCGGGGTGCGGCGGCACCAGGCCGTGCATCACGGAGAGGCCCGCGAGCGCCGGGATGCCGATCCGCATCAGGGAGAAGTTGCCGCGCTTGGCGACCAGCAGCACCACCGGGATCATCAGCACCATGCCGACCTCGAAGAAGAGCGGCAGCCCGATGATCCCCGCGATCAGCACCATGGCCCAGGGCATCGTCCGGTTGCTGGCCCTGGCGAGGATCGTGTCGACGATCTGGTCCGCGCCGCCGGAGTCGGCGAGCAGCTTGCCGAGGATCGCGCCGAGGGCGATCAGCACGCCGACGCCCGCGACGGTCGATCCGAGACCGGCCGAGAAGCTGGTGATGACCTTGTCGAGCGGGGCTCCCGCGACGGCGCCGAGCGCCAGTGAGCCGATCGTCAGCGACAGAAACGCGTGCAGCTTGGTCTGGGTGATGAGCAGGACGAGAACGGCTATGCCGACGAGGACGGCTATGCCGAGCTGTGCGTGACCGGCCGACGTGATCGGGTCGACGGTGTCCGCTGCCAGCATCTCGGCGCTGAGTCTGGTCACGGCGGGTTTCCTCACGTGCGTTACTGATGTTGGAGCCGCCGCAGTTCGGCGGCGGCCCGCTCGGTGATGGCATCGGGTTCGGGGGAGACGTCCACGGCGACGCCGTACTCGTCCGGCTGGAGCGGTTCGAGCGTGGCGAGCTGCGAGTCGAGCAGGTCCCCGGAGAAGAAGTGGCCCTTGCGCTCCTTCATCCGCTCGGCGATCAGCTCGCGGTCGCCGGTCAGATGGAGGAAGACGATGCCGGGGGCGGCGGACCGCAGCCGGTCGCGGTACATCCGCTTGAGCGCGGAGCAGCTCACCACTCCCCCGCCCTCGGCGTGGGAGTGGGCCCAGGCACCGATGGCGTCCAGCCAGGGGCGTCGGTCGTCGTCGTCCAGCGGGGTCCCGGCCGACATCTTGGCGATGTTGGCCGGCGGGTGGAAGTCGTCGGCCTCGGCGTACGGGACGCCGAGCTCCTCCGCCAGCAGGGGGCCGACCGTGGTCTTGCCCGTACCGGACACTCCCATGACCACGACAACCTGGGGGGCGTGCATTGTGTGAAACCTCGCTGTCTTCCTCGACCTCGGCGCCGCCGGACACTCAACCCCACAGATACGACGTATTCAAGAGTCCGTGACTTAAAAGTCATACTTATTTGATGGATGGGTGGCCGCGTAGGCTGAGCGCATGGACGAACAGGGGCCCGAGGGCCGTGGTCAGAGGCCCAGGGGCCGGGGGCTGCACGACCGCGTCCTGGAATCTCTCGGCCCCGCGATCACGGCGGGCGACTACCCGCCCGGCACGGTGCTACGCACGGATGAACTGGAGCGGCGCTACGACGTCTCCCGCACGGTCGTCCGGGAGGCGGTGCGGGTCCTGGAGTCCATGCACCTGGTGGAGTCCCGCCGCCGGGTCGGGGTGACCGTGCGCCCCACCGAGGAGTGGGACGTCTTCGACCCCCAGGTCATCCGCTGGCGCCTGGCCGGCCCCGACCGCCCCCGCCAGCTCCGCTCCCTCACCGCCCTGCGCTCGGCCATCGAGCCCGCCGCCGCCGGGCTGGCCGCCGAGCACGCCACGCCCGAGCAGTGCGCCGAACTCACCGAGCACGCGCTCAACATGGTGGCCACGTCGCGCGGCCAGCAGCTCCCCGCCTATCTGGTCCACGACGTGGCCTTCCACCGCGTGATCCTGCGCGCCTCGGGCAATGAGATGTTCGCCCGCCTCGGCGACGTCGTCGCGGAGGTCCTCACCGGCCGCACCCAGCACCGCGTCATGTTCAGCGACCCCGACCCGGAGGCGGTCACCCTCCACGTCCGCGTGGCCGAGGCGGTCCGCGCGGGCGACGCGGAGGCGGCGGAGCGCCACACGCGGGAGATCACCGTGGGCGCGCTGCGAGAGCTGGACATCCTGGCGCCGTAAGGACGGCAGGGCGGCGGGACGGCGGGACGGCGAGGTCCGCGCCGCCGGTGGCGGCCGGTGCGCGCCCGGGTCAGATCTGGTTCTCACCCCCGTCGACGTAGAAGTTGGCGCCGAGGACGAAGCTGCTCTGCTCGGAGGCGAGGAACGCCACCAGCCCGGCGACCTCCTCCGGGCGCCCCATCCGGCCGATCGCGGTGGTCGTGGCGAGGTGTGCCTTGAAGTCGGCCGCCTTGTCCTCGCCGGCGAGGGCCGTGATGGCCGGAGTCTCGACCGGGCCCGGCGAGACCGCGTTGACCCGGATGCCACGGCCTTTGAGCTCGTTGGCCCAGGTCCGCGCGAAGGACCGGATCGCGGCCTTGGACGCCGCGTACGCGCCGAACGCCTCCGTGCCGTTGTCGGCGGCGGTGGAGGCGTTCAGGATCACCGAGGCGCCGTCGTTGAGCAGCGGCAGCGCCTTCTGCACGGTGAACACCGTGCCGTGCACATTGACGGCGAAGGTCCGGTCGAGGTGCTCCTCGGTGACCTCCTCCAGCGTCGCGAAGGCGGCCGTCGCCGCGTTCGCGAAGACCACGTCCAGACCCCGGCCCCGGGCGCGGACCGCGTCGTAGAGCCGGTCCAGGTCGGCCGGGTCGGTGACGTCACCCGCCACCGCGGTGGCCCCCGCCGGGCCGATGGCCTCGACGGCCGCGTCCAGCTCGGCCTTGCGTCGTCCGGTGATGAACACGTGCGCGCCCTCGGCCGCCAGCCGTACGGCGGTGGCCAGGCCGATCCCGGTGCCGCCGCCGGTGATGACGGCGGTCTTGCCCTCAAGCTGTCCCATGACAATGACCTCCTCAAAGTTCGGTACCGATCGGTACCAAAAGCGAGCGTAGCGCACTTCTGAACCGATCGGTACCGAGGAGGTATGCTCGACGGCATGACGACGCGGCAGCAGGCACCGATCGGCCGACCGAGGGGATTCGACGCCGATGAGGCCCTCGAGCGCGCCATGCGGGTCTTCTGGGAGCAGGGCTACGAAGGCGCCAGCCTCACCGACCTGACCCGCGCCATGGGCATCACCCGCACCAGCATGTACGCGGCCTTCGGCAACAAGGAGGAGCTGTTCCGCAAGGCCCTGGAGCGCTACACCGAGGGCCCCGCCGCCTACGCGGACCGGGCCATGCGGGAGACGACCGCCCGGGAGGTGGCCACCGCGTTCCTCCACGGCTCCGTACGGGCCAACACCCGCCCCGACTGTCCCGCCGGCTGCCTCGGCGTCCAGGGCTCCCTCGCCGCCGGCGACCCCGGACGCAGCGCCCGCGACGCCCTCATCGACTGGCGCAACGAGGGCACGGCCCGCCTCCGCGACCGGTTCCGGCGGGCCGTCGACGAGGGCGATCTGCCACCGGACACCGACCCCGGAGTGCTCGCCCGCTACCTCATGACCGTGGCGAACGGCATCGCCGTCCAAGCGGCCAGCGGTGCCACACAGGAGGAGCTCCAGCAGGTGGCCGAGGTGGCGCTGCGCAACTGGCCGCCCGCGCCCTGAGTCCGCCCGAGGGGGGTTCCGATCCCAGCGGGGAGCCGCGAGCTCTCATGGCTTGAGGAGGCCATCGTCGGAGAGCCGAGTGCCGGCCTGCTTGACGTGCCTCAGCACGGGTGAGACCTCCATGCCCTGAAGTCCGGTCAGGGACCCAATGCGATCCGAAGTGAACTCGAACAGTTCGTCGAGGTCCCGGCAGTGTGCGACGGCGTGAATGTTCCAGGGCCCGGAGATGGCTGCGACGAAGGCGACCTCGGGTTCCTGCGCGAGTGTGCGTCCCGCGCCCTTCACCGCTGACGGGTGCACGCGAAGCCAGAGGTTCGCGCGAGCGTGATAGCCCAAGGCCGCTGCCGCGATCTCGACGTCGATGTGGACGACGCGGTGCTGGAGCAGAACAGCAAGGCGTCGCGAGACGCGCCCCGGAGTGAGGTCGGCGGCCGTGGCGAGATCGACGAGACTGGCGCGGCCATCCGCGGCGAGCGCATCGAGCATCTTCTCGTCCTCGGGGGTGAGGCGCAGGGGCTCGCGAGTGACAACCGGACACTCGGTGAAGGGAGGCCCGCCACTCCCCAACGCCGCTTCCTCCTCCGGGGACAGTGTGCCCTCCAGGGCGGACCAGTAGTGGCCGCGGCCTCCGAGGAATTGGCGGAGCATGGCGAAGGCGTTGATGTCGATCACCGCCGCGGTGCGGGGAAGCCGCTGCCCCAGGAGGTCCTCGCGCTGTTCCGGCGTCCGGGATTGCGTCGCGCAGGTGATCTCACAGCCCGCCGCACTCAGGGCCACCCAGTTGACGTCATCACGCTTGGCGAGCGCGTCGGCGATCGCCGCGACACTGCCAGGGCGGCAGCGCAGTCTCACCAGCCATCTGCTCTGTCCCAGGGCGCCCGGGTTGACCACACCGGCCACGCGGATGACGCCGTCGGCGCGCAGGCGGCGATACCGACGGTTGACGGCGCCCTCGGTCAGGCCGAGGGCGGACGCGATCGCGGCGAACGAAGCCCGCGGAGCGATCTGTAGCGCCCGAATGATTCGTACATCATCAGGCTCTACCGAAGCGGATTCCGTCATGAGCGCCCTTGCCATATCAGCAATCGTACAAACGAGCGCTCGTGGCTCGCCCGCGATGCGGTGCGGGCGAAACACTTGACGGAGTACAACGCTCGAAGAACGGAGTTGACGCTGGATGTCATCGACTGGCACCGAACAACACCCCTCGACGGCCCTCATCGTCGGGGCCTCGCGCGGCCTCGGCCACGCGATGGCGGCGGAGTTCCTCGACAGGGGCTGGAACGTCGTCGGCACCGTTCGCGACACCACTGCCCGAACGCCGCTGCACGATCTCGCGGACCACGCCGACGGGCGGATGACCATCGAACATCTCGACATCAACGACCCCGGCCAGCTGCCCCCGCTGCACGAACGCCTGGCGCACCGTCGACTCGACATGCTCTTCGTCAACGCGGGCACCACCAACAATGAGCAGACGCCCGTCGGCGCGGTCGCGACAGCCGACTTCATCGACGTGATGGTCACCAACGCGCTCAGCCCCATGCGCGTCATCGAGGCCCTCGAAGACCTGGTGTCCCCGGCGGGACTCATCGGGGCGATGTCCTCCGGGCAGGGCAGCATCACGAACAACACGACCGGAGGCCGCGAGGTCTACCGAGGGAGCAAAGCAGCCCTGAACATGTTCCTGCGGAGCTTCGCGGCCCGGCAAGGTGAGACGCAGCGCGCCTTCGTGCTCATGGCGCCGGGCTGGATACGCACCGCCCTGGGTGGTCCGGACGCGCCGTTCACCATCGAGGAGACCGTCCCCTTGCTGGTGGATGTCCTGCTCTCCCGACTGGGCACGCCCGGCCTGGCGTATCTGGACCGCTTCGGCCAGACCGTCCCTTGGTGAACCCCGCGGCCCGGTCAACCTGTCAGAGGCATCCTCGTGGGCCAGGACATCACCAGATGTCCGGTGCCGGGATCGCCCGGCTGAAGTCGCCACCACGCAGTGCGTCGGCGGGGATCGACCAGTGCATCCAGCCGCCGTCGCCGCCGATCCACCACTCGTCCTGCCCGGACAACTGGAGCAAGTGCTGGTAACGGCTCGACTCTTCGTCGTCCGGCAGCGTCGGCGAGGATCCCGTGGGGAACACCGGCCAGCCGAAGGCCATGTCCTCGGCGTGGAGTGCGTACGGCTGCTCCGACCAGTCGGGGAGCAGATCGGTGATCTCGTAAACGGGCATGTCGTCGACCACAGATCCCAAGTCGACCGTGTCCCAGGCCGGGTCCCAGGTGTCGGGGAAGGCGAACCCGGGTGACGCCTTCCACGCGACCGGCTCGAAGACGCTCGACCGGGCTGGTGCGTCCGTCTCCATGGCGTGGGCGGAACGGGCCGGGACGACCGCCCCCAGGCGCGGGTCGGTGAGGTCGAACTTGAGCGACAGTTCAGGGGCGGCGGGATCGCACCGCTCCGATTCGGAGTCGAGCGCGAAGAAGTTCAGCAGGCCCGTCCCGGCGGGGAGCAGACCACCGAGCCAGGGCGCCAGGGCGTCGGTGTCGAGGACGGCGAGCAGGCTCAGCGGTACGCCCTCACAGTCGGGCCACGGCGTGCCCGGTTCCAGCATCGCCCGGCCGCCGAATCGACTGTGCCCGGCCGCCTCGCCCGGCCCGGCTTCGGTGAGCTCGAAACCGGGCCGGGCGAGACGTACGAGGCGCGCGGCCAAGGGGGCGCCGAGTCGCTCGGCGCAGAAGCCGTGCAGGGCGGAAAACGTAGCCTCAGGATCCATCCGGGGAGTCAAACACCCACCTATGACAGGCGGGACGACTCAGGTCCCGATCTCGGCCCACACCGTCTTGCCGATCAGCTCGGGTACGACGCCCCAGCGATCCGCCAACTCCTCGACCAGCAACAGCCCGTGTCCGCACTCGCGCGGCGCGTCGGGCTCGGGGGCCGGGCGCACGGTCGGCATACGTTCGACGCGGGCGTCCCGCACCTCGATACGGAGCGTGGGACCGGTGACGGTGAGTGTCAGCCGGAAGTTCCGCCCCGGTACGCGACCGTGCAGCGCGGCGTTCGCGGCCAGCTCGGCGATGATCAGCGCCGGCGTCTCATGCGGCAGCCCCCATGAGCGAATGCGCTCCGTCCCGAGGAGTCGTGCCAGGCGGGCGCCCTTGCGGGTGGCCGAGAGCAGGACCGTGTAGTGCGAAACGGAAGTGTCGGTTCGAGTGATTTGTTGCTTCACGTCACTCAGCGTGGCCGCGCGCCAATAGGCTGAAAAGTAGCGGCGCCGATACGTGCAGTGACTGTCCGGCCATCGTCCGGACCTGTCCGACGGTGTCGGGTGGGAGGTGGACCCGTATGGAGGATGAGGAAAGCGGCGCGGTCCTGAGGACGGTCGGCCGTCAGATCAAGCTGTGGCGGGAAGCGGCCGGGCTGAAGCAGGCGGAGTTGGGGGCGGCGATCGGTTACGGCGAGGAGCAAGTTTCGGCCGTCGAACGGGCGCGACGCATCCCCAGCCCGGAGTTCCTGGACAACGCGGATCGGGTGCTGGAGGCGGGCGGCAAGATCGCCGCGATGAAGAAGGATGTCGCGGAGGCTCGTTACCCGAAGAAGGTTCGGGATCTGGCCAAGTTGGAGGACGAGGCCGTCGAGTTGGGCGGATACGGCAACCACAACTTGCATGGGTTGTTGCAGACGCCCGAGTACGCCCGTGCCTTGTACGACATGCGACGGCCCTCGTACTCCGAGGACGAGGTCGAGCAACACGTGGCGGCACGAATCGCCCGACAGGAGATCTTCGGGCGGCGCCCGGCGACTACGCTGACATTCGTCCAGGAAGAGGTGACGCTGCGCCGCCCGCTCGGGGGCAAAATGGTCCTGCGCCACCAGCTCGAACACCTATTGGAACTAGGCCAGTTGCGACACGTCGAAATCCAAGTGATGCCGACGAACCGCGAGGACCATGCGGGAATGGGTGGTGAGTCGGGCCTGCTGAAGCTCAAGGACGGTACGACCGTGGGCTACTCGGAGGCGCCACTCACCAGCCGCGTGATCTCCAACCCCAAAGAGGTCCAGATCCTTGAGCTGCGTTATGGGATCATCCGAGCGCAGGCCCTCACGCCGCGTGAGTCTCTGGCCTTCATCGAGAAACTGCGGGGAGAGACGTGACCCTCAAGCCCAATGAGTGGATCAAGAGCAGCTACAGCGCCAGCAACAGCAACGACTGCATAGAGGTCGCCTGGACCAAGAGCAGCTACAGCAGCAACGAAGGTCCGCAATGCGTCGAGGTCGCCCCAACCCCCTCCACCATCCACATCCGCGACTCCAAGAACCCCAACGGCCCGCACCTCACCGTGACCCCCACCGCCTGGACCGCGTTCCTCACGTACGCCAGCAACAACTAAGGGCTCGGCGCGCCTTGCCGCCTGCGGCGGGCTGATCCCCTCCCCGCCCCTTCCCGAAACTGGGGCTCCGCCCCAGACCCCGGGCCCTGAGGCGGAACCCCGGTCCGGGACCTGAGGCGGAACCCCGGCCCCGGATCTGAGGCGGGCCCAGCCCGGGGCCTGAGCCGAGCCCCAACCCGGTGCCCGAGGCGGAGCCCCGATCTGGGGCCTGGGCGGGCCCCAGCCCAGCCCGGGGTCTGGAGCGGAACCCCGGTCCGAGGTCTGGGGCGGAGCCCCGGTCCGGGACCTGAGGCGGAACCCTGGCCCGGGGTCTGGGGCGGAGCCCCGGTCCGGGACCTGAGGCGGAACCCCGGCCCGGGGTCTGGGGCGGAGCCCCACGGGGTCTGGGGCGGAGCCCCACGGGGTCTGGGGCGGAGCCCCACGGGGTCTGGGGCGGAGCCCCACGGGGTCTGGGGCGGAGCCCCGGGCCGGGGTCTGGGGCGGAGCCCCAGTTACGGGGAGGGGCGGGTAGGGGAATGACCCACCGGCCGATCGTCCCGCAACCGCTCAAAGAGCCGCTTCGCCCGCCCCTCGTCCCACGTCAGCGCGTCGCCCTTGGACGTCGCGACCCCACGACGCGCCACAGGAACGCTCAGCCGGTTGCCGCTGCCGCCCGCGACACGCTTCATCGCCTGGAACAACGACATCAGCGTCCGTAGATCGGACCCCTTGTCCACGATGAGCGTGTCCAGGCCCGCGCCGACTGTCGGCAGGGACTTCCACGGGACGAAGACCTGGTCCGGCTGCGCGGCCCGCTTCGCCAGCGCCGCGAGGAACTTCTGCTGGTTCTGGCTGCGCCCGAGGTCACCGTTGGCCTCCTGGTGGCGCTGGCGGACGAAGGCCAGGGCCTGGCGACCGTCCAGCGTCTGGCACCCTGCCCTCAGGTCGGCGCCGGACTTCTTGTCCTTGACGGGCCTCTCGAGGCACATCCGGACCCCGCCCACGGAGTTGACGACGTTCACGAAGCCCGCGAAGCCGATCTCCGCGTAGTGGTCGATCCGCAGCCCGGTGTTGTACTCGATCGTCCGCACCAGCAGCTCGGGACCGCCCAGCGAGAACGCCGCGTTGAGCTTGTTCTTCGACGGTCCGGGGCGCTTGCCGGTCATGGGGTAGGTGAACGGCGGGAGGGTCACCCAGGAGTCGCGCGGCAGGCTCACCATCGTGGCGCCGTGGGCGCCGGTGTGCAGCACCATCATCGAGTCGGTGCGGCGGCCCTCGGCGGAGCCGGTGTGGAGGTTCTTCTTGTCGTCCTGGGAGAGGCCGTCCCGGCTGTCGGAGCCCACGATGAGGTAGTTGGTGCCCTTGCCCGGCGCGGGGCGGTGCTCGACCTTGGCCAGGTCGACGTCGTTGTTCAGCTGGGACCAGGCCCAGCCGTACGTGGAGGCGGCTCCGACCACGACCACCGCGAGCACGACGACCACCGTGCGCCGCAACCGCCGGGGCCACCGGCGGCCGGAGGCGGGCTCGTCGGCGCCGTCGTCCTCGTCACGCGGCCGGTACGGGTCCGGCGGTATCCGGTGGCGCGGTGTCAGCGGCTCATGGCGCGGTGTCAACGGCTCGTGGCGCGGTGTCAAAGGCTCGTGACCCTGCCCCAACGGCTGCGGGTCGCCGCCCGGCCATGCGTTCTCGCCCGGCCACCGGCTCTCGCCCGGCCACGAGCCATTACCCGGCCACGAGTCCTCACTTGGCCATGGGTTCGACATGCTTCTCCAACCCCCGCTCACTTGGACAGACTCTGGCGCCCGGCCGGTTCGACGATCCGCTGCTCTCCGGCGGAGCCGGATCGCTGCATGCGGTGCCAGCGCAGCCTCGTGCCGAACAGGGCGCTGACCACGGACTGGATGATCACGAGGTACATCAACTGCCGGTAGATGACGAGCTGGAAGGGCATCGCCCACAGCGCCCGCAGCCGTTCGTTGTCCAGCCGCAACGCGTATGCGGCGCCGAACAGCTGCACCACGAGGAAGACGAGCCACACCCCGATCGACTCCACGGGATCGGCGAACGCCACGCCGTACAGGGCGAAGACGTCCACGACGGGGGCGAGCAGCGGCAGCACCACCTGGAAGAGGAAAAGGTAGGGCAGCGCCCGGCGGGCGAAGCGTCCGGCCGGGCCGACCTCACGGAGGGCGCGGCGGTGCTTCCACATGGCCTGGAGCGTGCCGTAGCACCAGCGGTACCGCTGCCGCCACAGCTGGCGCAGCGAGGTGGGCACCTCGGTCCAGGCGATCGCGGACTCCTCGTACACCACCCGCCAACCGGCCCGCCACAGCGCCATCGTGAGGTCGGTGTCCTCGGCGAGGGTGTCCTCGCTGACCCCGCCGACGCCCATCAGCGCGTCCCGCCGGAAGGCGCCGATCGCGCCGGGCACGGTCGGCATGCACTCCAGCACCTCGTACATCCGGCGGTCGAGGTTGAAGCCGAAGACGTACTCCAGATGCTGCCACCTGCCCAGCATCCGACGGCGGTTGCCCACCTTGGTGTTGCCGCTCACCGCACCGATGGCCGGGTGGGCGAGCGGCTGGATGAGCTGGTGGATGGCCTCCGGTTCGAAGACGGTGTCGGCGTCGACCATCACCACGATGTCGTACTGCGCGTGGACCAGGCCGGTGTTGAGGGCGGCCGCCTTGCCCGCGTTGGGCTGCCGGATCACCGAGACCCGAGGATCGTCGATCCAGGTGGCGAGGTCCGCGGTCTGGTCGGTCGAGCCGTCGTCGATCACGATGATCTGAAGCCATCGGTGGGTGGAGGCGAGCAGTGACCGCACGGTGGTCTCGATGCCCGCCTCCTCGTTGTAGGCGGGGACGAGCACCGTCACCGGCTCGTTGACCTCGCGCAACCAGGGCGAACCGGGCCGGAAGCGGTGCAGGCGCCGGACATGGGCCCGCGCGAAGAAGACGATCAGCACCAGCCGCAGCAGGGCCAGGGTGCCCGCGATGCCGAGCACCCAGGTCATGGCCTGGACGAAGCCGTGCCCTATGGACTGGACCTGGAGCAGCGCCTTGCCCTGCAACTCGCCGACGGTGGAGGCGGGGGTGTTGACGGGGGCCTGGCCGAGCCCCTCGGACACCGTCGTGTACTTCTCGATCTTCGGGTTCCGGAAGAGCTTCTTGATCTCGCTGTAGGCGCTGTCCGTCTGGCTGTACTGCTGGACGACGCCCCGCTCCGGCTTCCGGTCCGGCCGGTCGGCCGCGACCAGCAGATACCCCTGCTCGGCGGCGCGCCGGGCGGCCGTCCACTCGCCGCCGCACATCGTGTCGGCCTGGGTGGTGAGCGGCAGCCGCAGCAGTTTGGTGGTGGTCCCCGCGCTGCCCGCCAGCGCCGTCTGGGTCAGGGACAGCTCCAGCCGGGTGCGTACGGCGGACGCCGCGCCCAGGTCGGAGCCGGTGTAGGTGAGCGAGCCGATCTCATGGCCCGCGTCGCGGATCTGTCGCACCAGCTCGGGGTGGCGGACCACCTGGGCGCCGGAGAGGAAGAACGTGGCGTGCGCGTGGTGCGCGCGCAGCAGGTCCAGCAGGCGTGGGGTCCATACGGGGTCGGGTCCCCCGTCGAAGGTGAGGGCGACGGTGCGGGCCGGCATCCCGGACGTCTGCACCCTGCCGCCGGAGATGCGCACCACCGGTTTCCCGGTGTCGGCGGCCTTCGGGATCGGGCTCGTACAGGGACTGCGCGTGGGCTGGGAGGCGACCTCGTGGGTGGTCCAGCCATCGAAGACCAGCGCGGCGGCGACCGCGGAGACGACGACGATCAGCAGCAGCCAGTGGCCGCGCGGCTCGGGGCGGTGTGCGTGCCGGCTCACCAGGGGCCGCCCCCGGACGGCGAGTCGGCGGCATGGGGAGCGGTCACCGCGGTGCCGTAGGTGTATGAGCTGGGCCAGGGCCGTCCGGTCGGGGCGCTGCCGCTGGTGGACCGCTCGGCGGTCTTCGGCGGCTCCTGGCCGCCCTGCCACACCACTCCGGACAGGGCGGCCACGAGCAGCAGCAGATAACCGAGGCAGGCACAGCCGACAGCCAGCGCCGCGAGCGCCAGGAGCTGTCTCCGGCCACCGGAGGCATTGACGAATATCTGACCGGTTTGTTTTCTTCGCCGACGCTTTTCGGTCACCCTCTTCACCATGTGGCGGAAGTGTAGCGATGCGTTCGCATGCCCGTGACCACTCGGAGGAGTGCCCTCCTCGTTACCGGAGGTAGCCGTGACCTGGCCTTCTCTCTCAAGCGGGTATGTCTGAAAAGTGTGAGAGAAGGGTCACGGTGGGCCGGGGCGGGACACCTGGGGCCAGCGCTCATACCACCGCTGGTCGGCCTCGAGCTGGGCCGCCAGCGAGATGAGCACGGGCTCGCTGTTGGCCGGGCCGAGGAACTGGGCGCCGAGCGGCAGCGTGCCGCGCTCGGGGTCGGCGAACCCGGCGGGGACGTTCATCGCGGGCCAGCCCAGCACGTTCCACGGCCAGGCGTACGGGCACGCCGCGATCATGGCTCGATCCGTACGCCACCCGGACAGACCGGCCATGGCGCCGATCCGCAGCGGCGGCGTGGCCGTCGTCGGGGAGAGGACCACGTCGAAGCGGTCGAAGATCGCCCCGACCTGGCGCCGCAGCGGCTCCTCGAACGACCGCGCCCACCGCAGCGCGGCGCCGCCCAGCAGGCGGCCGTTGCGTACGGCGCCGCGGGTGCGGATGTCCAGCAGCAGCGGATCGGGGACCCGGCCGGACCATTCGGTGAGCCCGGCGGTGGCGCGCGGCAGGAAGGAGAAGCCCACGAGCCCGTAGCGCGGATCGGCCTCCACGACCTCGTGGCCGAGGGCCGCCAGCCGCTCGGCGAGCCGGACGACGGCGGCCCGCACCACCGGGTCCAGCCTCTTCGGGGTGCCGGTGAAGGCCGTCTTGAACGACAGGGCGATCCGCAGCCGCCCCGGGTCGCGGCCCACCGCGGACAGCACATCCACAGGCTCCGGGCGGTGCAGCTCCCCCTCGTGGTTGCCGGTCGCGGCATGCAGCAGCAGCGCCGCGTCGGCGACCGTACGGGCCAGCGGGCCGTTGCAGGTGATGCCGTTGAATGCCTCGATGTCCGGCCAGGTGGAGATCCGGCCGCGCTGGGGCTTGATGCCGATGAGATGCGTCCAGGCGGCGGGGATGCGGACCGAGCCCGCGCCGTCCGAGCCGAGCGCGGCGGGGACCAGACCGGCGGCGACGGCGGCCGCACCGCCGCCGGAGGAGCCGCCGGGGGTGTGCTCCGGGCTCCAGGGGTTGCGGGTGTCGCCGAAGGCGGGGCCCTCGGTGAACGGCCACTGGCCCAGTTCGGGGGTGTTGGTCTTGCCGACGATCACGGCCCCGGCCGCCTTCAGCCGCCGTACCGCCTCGCCGTCCTCGGCCTTGGCGGGGAAGTCGCCACAGCAGCCGAAGGCGGTGGGCTCGCCCGCCACGTCCGTGTCGTCCTTGACCGCGAGCGGGACGCCGAGCAGCGGCAGCCGCTCCCCCGACGCCAGCCGCCGGTCCGCCTCGGCGGCCTCCCGCAGGGCGGCCTCGGCGCGGACGCGGCGGAACGCGTTGAGCGTGGGCTGGGTCTCGGCGATGCGCTGGAGCGACTGCTCCACCAGCGCACGGGAGGTCACCTCGCCCCCGGCCAGGGCGCGGATCTGCTCGCCCAGACCCTTGGGAATGACGCTGGTCACCGTGGACCTCCTCGGGTGAGTTCGGCCACTCCCCCTTTACCCCAGGTCGCCGCTCGACGCACCCTGGGCAACGGTGGTGGCCCCTTTCATCACGTCCATCACATCCATCACGTTCATCACGATCATCGCTGAGCACAGAGGACACCCGCATGACCGACATCGCGGCGCGCCGCACCGGCCTCCACACCCGCACCGGCGGCCCCTCCGACGGCGAGGACCACCTGCTGGAGCATCTGCTCGGCTGGTCGCTGGTCGTCGTCCTCGCCTTGCTCACCGCGCAGCTCGGGCTGTTCTAGGCCCCGGCCCGGACGCCGGGCTCAGTCGACGAACCGCCCCTCCGGGTAGCGGGCCGACGGCCCGTGGCGGCCGGCAGGGTCCGGCGGCGCGGGCCGGAGCCGGACGTATGCGTGGTCATGTGTCCCCGAAGCCGTACAGCACACTGCACCGCGCCGTATGCCATAGTGGACCACATGACGTTCGACGCCGCGGCCTGGCTGACATCCGCCACCATCGACCCCGCCGTACTCGCCCTGCGCCCCGACTACCGGGCGCTGCTCATCACCGCCGAGGGGCTGCTTCCCGGGCCCAGCGACGAGCTGAGCGAGCGGCTCCTGGCCGACGCCGAGTCGGCGGCGCGGGAGCGGTTCGGGGACGGGCCGGTGGAGGAGCATCCGCATCTGGCCGCCTGGCGCGAGGCGTTCCGCGCCTTCGGCGCGAAGCCGCAGCGCACCCGGCCCAGCGCGGAGGCCCTGCTGCGCCGGCTGTCCGCCGGGCTGCCCCGGGTGGACCGGCTGACCGACATCTACAACGCGATCTCGGTCGGCCATGTGATCCCGCTCGGCGGCGAGGACCTCGACCACTACGTGGGCGCGGCCCGGCTGGTGCGCGCCGAGGGCGACGAGACCTTCGAGACGACGGCCGGGGGCGAGCCCGTGATCGAGCACCCGGCACCGGGCGAGGTGGTGTGGCGGGACGACACGGGCGCCACCTGCCGCCGCTGGAACTGGCGCCAGTGCACCCGCACCCGGCTCACGCATGACACCACCCGGGCGATGTTCGTCCTGGACGCGCTGGGCCCGATGGACGACACGGCCCTCAAGGCGGCCGGCGACCAGCTGATGGAGGCCCTGATGGCCTCCAGCCCTGGGGTGACGATCGCCTCGCGGCTGCTGGGCGTGGCCTAGAACAGGGCCTGCTGGCCCGGGGTCGGGGGTTCCTCCTCGCCGAACAGCTTTGGCGGAGTCGTGAGCAGCGGCGCGATCCGTCGCGAGCCGGGGCAGGAGATCAACTCGTACGCGGAGCGCCGCCCCGGCGGGTCATGGCGGGCGAAGCGCCCGCCGACGACCGCGATCTCTCGGGTGCAGACCGGGCAGGTGCGGCGGGGTGACGACGACATGGGTCCAGTGTCGCCCAGCCCTCCGACAACGGCCCCAGAGCGACGCCCGGAGAGTACGACGCCCGGGGAGTACTCAGAACGCGTCCACCGGCTTGTACGCCCCCCACACCTCCCGCAGCGCGTCACAGACCTCGCCCACCGTGGCCCGCGCCGCCAGCGCGTCCTTCATCGGGTACAGCACATTGGCCGTGCCCGGCTCGCTCTCGGCGGCCTTCCGCAGGGACGACAGCGCCGCGCTCACCGCCGCCCGGTCGCGTTCCGCGCGCAGCCGGGCGAGCCGGTCGCGCTGCCGGGCCTCGATCTCGGGGTCCACCCGCAGCGGTTCGTACGGCGCCTCCTCCGCCAGCTGGAAGCGATTCAGGCCCACCACGACCCGTTCACCCGCGTCCGTCTCCCGGGCGATCCGGTAGGCGTTCCGCTCGATCTCCTCCTTCTGGAAGTTCCGCTCGATGGCGGCCACCGCACCGCCCAGGTCCTCGACCCGCCGCATCAGATCGACGGCCGCCTCCTCGACGGCGTCGGTCAGCGACTCCACGGCGTAAGAGCCCGCGAAGGGGTCCACGGTGGCCGTCACATCGGTCTCGTGCGCCAGCACCTGCTGGGTGCGCAGGGCCAGCCGGGCCGAGGTGTCGGTCGGGAGGGCGATGGCCTCGTCGAAGGCGTTGGTGTGCAGCGACTGGGTGCCGCCGAAGACGGCGGCCAGGCCCTGGACGGCCACCCGTACGAGGTTCACCTCGGGCTGCTGGGCGGTGAGTTGGACGCCCGCGGTCTGAGTGTGGAAGCGCAGCATCTGGGACTTCGGATCGCGGGCGCCGAACTCCTCCCGCATCACCCGCGCCCAGATCCGCCGCGCGGCCCGGAACTTGGCGACCTCCTCCAGCAGCGTGGTGCGGGAGACGAAGAAGAAGGAGAGCCGGGGCGCGAATTCGTCGATGTCCATCCCCGCGGCGACGGCCGTACGGACGTACTCGATGCCGTCGGCCAGGGTGAAGGCGATCTCCTGCGCGGGCGAGGCCCCGGCCTCCGCCATGTGGTAGCCGGAGATCGAGATGGTGTTCCACTTGGGCAGCTCGGCCTTGCAGTACTTGAAGGTGTCCGCGACCAGCCGCAGCGAGGGGACGGGCGGAAAGATGTAGGTGCCGCGGGCGATGTACTCCTTGAGGATGTCGTTCTGGATGGTGCCGGTCAGCCGCGCCCCGGACACGCCCTGCTCCTCGGCCACGAGTTGATGGAGGAGCAGTAGCAGGGCCGCGGGCGCGTTGATGGTCATGGAGGTCGAGACCCGGTCCAGCGGAATGCCGCCCAGCAGCACCCGCATGTCCTCGATCGAGTCGATGGCCACGCCCACCTTGCCGACCTCGCCGTGCGCCAGGGGCGCGTCGGAGTCGTAGCCCATCTGGGTCGGCAGGTCGAAGGCCACCGAAAGACCGGTGGTGCCGTGCTCGATCAACTGCCGGTAGCGGGCGTTGGACTCGGCGGCGGTGCCGAACCCCGCGTACTGCCGCATGGTCCAGGGTCGGCCGGTGTACATCGTCGGATAGACCCCGCGGGTGAAGGGGTACTCCCCCGGCTCGCCCAGCCGCCCGGCCGGGTCCCAGCCGCTGAGCGCGCCGGGCCCGTACACCGGCTCGACGGGGAATCCCGACTCCGACTCGCGCGCCATGAGTCACGCCTCCTGATGGCTGATACCGGGCGTTCTCCCGGTACGGGGCCTTGTTCACAGCATGCGTCGATGTTCGCCCCACGGCAGCCCCGGGAAGCATTCAGAGCAAAAAGATCAGGGGAGGGGTTCGGATGCACCGGACAGCGGTGGTCGGCACCGCGCTGGCCACGGCCACGGCGGCGGCACTGGTCGCCGGGTGCCGGCCGGGGGAGGCGACCGTGAACGGCCGGGGGCAGGACCGGCCCCAGGCCCGGGCCAGTACGAGCGCGCCCGCGCGCGAGACGCCGCCCCGGCCGCGGCGCACGTACACCCACAAGGCCAAGCCCAAGCGGGTGGCGGTGCGCCCGCCGCGCACCACGGCCCCTCCCGCGCCGCGGCGCACCGCGCCGAGGGTGGCCCCGCCGGTGATCCCCTTCGGCACCAGCGGGGACCGGGTGCGCGAGCTCCAGGCCCGGCTGCGCGCGCTCGGCCTCTTCCACCGGAACCCGACGGGGTACTTCGGCACGATCACGCAGGCGTCGGTCAGCGCGTACCAGCGGGGCCACGGCCTCGCGGTCACGGGCTCGGTGAGCCAACGCACCTGGACCTCACTGCGCTCGGCGACCAAGACGCCCACGCGCGACGAGCTCTACCCGCCGACCACCCTTCCGCTGGCCAAGCCCGATCCGCGCTGCCTGACCGGCCGGGTGCTGTGCATCAGCAAGACCAGCCGCAGCCTGGCCTGGATGGTGAACGGCCGGGTGGTGTCGGCGATGGATGTGCGCTTCGGCTCGGAGTACACCCCGACCCGGGAGGGGCTGTTCCAGGTCAACTTCAAGAGCCGGGACCATGTCTCGACGATCTATCACACGCCGATGCCGTACGCGATGTTCTTCAGCGGCGGCCAGGCGGTGCACTACTCCTCGGACTTCGCCGCCCGCGGCTACAGCGGCGCCTCACACGGCTGTGTGAACGTCCGGGACAAGAAGAAGATCGCCGCCCTCTTCGAGAAGGTGAAGGCCGGCGACAAGGTCGTGGTCTACAAGTAGGCCCGCAACCATCAATTGAGCAACCCCGACGGCGAGCACCCGGCCCGCGAAAGCGGCGCCGGTTTAGGCGCAAAAAGGGGCGGCGCGGGCAGAGCCGGGGGAACGTGCTCTGCCCGCGCCGAATGCGCGGAGCCGTCGGTACGGGGGGAACCTCGGCTCCCGCGCGGCCGATGACCAGTCGGCCCGTTTCTTTCAGCGTCACCGCTGAAAAAAACGTCACACCTGGGTGCCGGAGTCTCAGTCGGCGCCCGTTCCCGCGGTGGTCGTCGGGCCGCCCGAAGCGGGCGACTCCGTGGACTTCGGCGACTCCGTGGACTTCAAGGGGTCAGCGGCGGTCGTGGGGGTGGTGGCGTCGGTCGGCGTGTCGGTGGTGTCCGGCGGAGGGGGCGGCGGGGCCGGGTCGCCGTCCCCGCCACCTTTTCCCGGATCGCTGCCGGAATCGCCACCGCTGTCCGTACCGGCACTGTCACCGGAGCCGGAGCCCGAGCCCGACCCGGAACCGGAGCCGTCGGAGCCGCCGCTGCCGCTCCCGCCGTTGCCGCTGTCCGTGCCACCGCTGTCGCCGCCGCTGCCCGTGCTCTCGTCGCTGCGCGGGGTGCTGCCCGCACCGTCGTCGGCCAGGGCCTGCGTGCAGTAGCCGTGGATGGCGGACGCGCCGCCCGCCGCCTTCGTCAGCCTCTTCAGCGACTTCTTGTCGAGGCCCGCGCCCACACCCGTCTCCGAGTCCAGGTAGCGCGGGCAGACGCGCAGGGCCCACTCCGGAACGCCGGGTTTCCCCTTCGAGGAGCCGTTCGACGTACCGTTCTTGCCCTTGCCGTCGCCCTCCGGGTCGGAGGGAACCGTTCCGCCCTGGGCGCCGTTCGAGCCCACATCGCTGGCATCGTTGTCGCCCGAACCACTGGGATCAGGCGTCGTCGTACCGCCGTCCTCGGAGATCTCCGGATGGGCGGAGTCCCCGCCGGAACCGCCGTCCGGCATGCTCACCGAGGGGCCCGGAGTGTGATCGCTCTGCCCGAACGGTGTCGGCAGTACCCCCGCGGCTGCCGCCACCGCGAATCCGCTGAGCGCGCATCCGGCCACGACCGCGACCATGCCCGCGCGCAGCGGGCGCCGCAGCCGCGGCTGTCTCTCTCTGAACCGGCGGATCCGGTGCGGCCGCCGGGCCATGTCCATTTCGGCCACGGACACCGCCCCGGCCACGGGCTCCGCCCCCGCCACGGACCCCGCCCCGGCCCCGGCGCCCGCCTCGACCCGGGCCGCCCGGAAGGCGGCCACGGCCGCCTCCTCGCCGGGCAGCGCGGACGCGTCGGAGGGGACCGCCGTACGGCCCGCGCCGGCGGCGGCGCTGAGCACGGCCGCCAACCGTTCCGCGTCGGCATACGACTGGTCGCCCCGGCCGTCGGGAGCTCCAGGCTGCCCCTCGACCGGTTCGCCGCGAAGCAACCGCTCCGCGGCACTGTCATCCAGCCAGCTGTAGCGGTGGTCTTCGGCCATCACATGTCCTTCTGCGTTGGCGCGCGTGAATCCGTCACACCAGCAGACTTCGCCGCACCCGGCTTGGTTGCGCCGCCGCCGTGTGACTCACGTTGCCCCGGGACCCCGTCGAGCACCGAATCGCCCCCGGCCGCGGGGCCGATCAGATCGGCGAGCCGCCGCAGACCCCGGTGGGCGGCGGTGCGCACCGCCCCGGGCCGCTTGCCCAGCACCGCGGCCGCGCTCTTGGCGTCGAGGCCGAGGACCACCCGGAGCACCACCGCCTCGGCCTGGTCCTGCGGCAGCTGGGAGATCAGCCCGAGCGCCTTGCCGGTGCCGATGGCCTCCATCGCCTCACCGGCCGTGTCCGCGTCGGACGGCCGGAACTCCAGCTCCGACTCATCGCCGCCGATGGCCGGGCGGCGGCCGCGCATCCGTATGTGGTCCAGCGCGCGATTGCGGGCTATCCGGGCCGCCCAGCCCCGGAAACGGTCCGCGTCTCCGCTGAATCGTTGCAGGTCACGGGCTATTTGCAGCCATGCTTCCGAGGTGATGTCCTCCGCGTCGCCATCACCGACCAGCGTGCGTACGTAGCCGAGGAGGCGAGGGTGCACGGACCGGTAGACGGTCCGGAAGGCGGTCTCGTCCCCTTCTTGCGCCGCGAGCACCGCGGCGGTCAGTTCCGCGTCGTCGCCCTGCACGCTCTCTTCCTGCCCCACTCGGAGAATCCGTGGTCCAGTCGATTCCGGCGTAACCCGCGGGCTAGCCCTGCCCGTAGGGCGGGTACTGCTGACCGGGCTGGCCGGGCGGCGGGGTCGGCGGCATCTGAGGGGCACCATACGGCCCGGAGCCGGGGGCCGGGGAGCCGTACGGGTTAGGCGACGGCATTCCGTACGCGGCCGGACCCGCCATCTGCGGGGGCAGCGAGGCCCGCTGCTCCTGCATCGCGGTGATCTGCCGGACCAGCAGCAGCGCCAGGACCGCCGCGGCCATGAAGATCACGATGGCGAACATGTCGAAGGCCAGGATGGAGTGCAGGCTCTCGATGTCGCTCTTCGCCTCCGAGGGAGAAGGGGCGTAGTCGTCGCCCTCCACCTTGCCCCGCAGCAGGTTGTACCGGATCCCGCCGACCGCGTTGGTGACCAGCGCCACGATCCAGGTGACCCACCAGCCGTTGAGCAACCCGCGACTGACGGCCTGCGGCCCCTGCGGGGAGCTGGCGCGCCAGATGTCGTTGGCGATCTGCTTGGGGAACCAGAGGTTGACCACCGGGGTGAACCATGAACCGGCCGCCCAGCCGCTGCTGAAGCGGTGCTGGCCGGGGGCGAAGACCTCGGCGTTCAGCCGCAGCCGGCGGAACCAGATCGCCCAGACCACGGCGATCGCGACGGTGAGCAGCGAGTAGATGACCTGGGCCGTGGTGAACATGTCGTCGGCGTCGTTGAGGTCGTCCTCGGTGATGGAGACCGACTTGCCCTCGACCGCGTCCAGCATGTCCCCGATCACGCTGTACTGGCCGGATCGCGCCACAAGGAGGAAGATGAGCGCGGGCAGCGCCAGCCCGAACAGCACGACGAGCGTGGTGGAGAGACCGCGCCGCAGATCGACCCCGCCGGTCGGCATGCCCATCGGCGGAGCGGCCGGGTAGCCGTAGCCGCCGGGCATCGGCGGGCTCTGCGGCGGGACGGACGGCTGCGGCGGGGGGCCGGTCGGCTGCTGGAGCTGCTGCTGGTAGGTCCCGCATGCGGCACAGCGCCCGTCGGGGCCGACGGCGACAGCGCGGCAGTTCCCACACGGATACATGGTCGTTTGAGTCCCCCTGGGAACGTGACCGCTCCGGGCCACGCGAGAAAATAAGCCTCTGACCGCGCCCAGAGCGCGGACCTGCACGTTACGGGCATCCGACCGGTCCCGTCCAGAGCGGATCAGGCCCCGGACAACGGGGTGAAGTCCCCGGTTTCGCGCAAGGGGAGGTGTGACGTAATCGAGGCGTGCGACGCTGTAAGGGGTACGAGCCTGTTCCAGGCTCTCCTGATCGACGGTCGGGGCCTCTCCTGTGGGGGGTGGCGGCCCCGACCGTCCTTCTTTTCTCCCTCCCGCAGCGCTCTCCGAGCCCGCGAGGTTTCCGCGCTCAGACCCCCAGCCGCTCCGCGAGCCGGGTGAAGTCCGACCAGCTCAGCGGCGGCTTCCCGGGGTCCCACACCCGCTGCGCCAGCGCCGCGAGCGGCAGCCGGATGCCCTGGGCCACCTGGGCGGGGGTCTGGGCCTCGGGCCGGTCGCCCCAGATCGCGAAGCGGGCGCCGAGGATCCGGTCGGGTCCGGTCAGGCTCTTGTCGGCGACGGGCGTGGAGCCGCGCAGCACCGCCGGGGACCAGTTCTCGTAAATGCGTTCCCCGGTCGGATAGGTGAAGCCGCCGGGCCGGCCGAGCACGTAATAGAGGAAGGAGTCGTTCAGGTTGACCACCTCGCGGCCCTCCTTCAGATACTCCTCCGGCTGCCGTGCCGTCTCCTTCAGCCGTCCCGTCCAGTACTCGACCTCGATGTTCTTGGCGGGCTGGACGACGCCGCCCGCGAAGAAGCCGTCGTTCCACGCCTTGGGCCGCTTGCCGAGCTGCCGCGCGAGCCGGGCTCGGTCGTTCAGCCAGCCGGTGACCAGATCCTGCACCCGGGCGCTGGGGCCGTATTCCCGCTTGGCGGCGGCCGCCAGCTTGGGGAACGACGCCTGGGGGTCCTTGACGGTCAGCGCGAGGTACTCGTCGGCGCCCAGGTGCCACCAGCGGCCGGGGAAGAGCGGGGCGTACTCGCGCATCAGGTCGTCGACGATGCGGGCCGCGGCCGGATGGGAGATGTCCACCGAGCCCTGGAAGGTGGTGCCGCCCGCGTTGCGCAGCTGGAGCTGCGGATGGGCGCGGATGACGGCGCCGAGGTGGCCCGGCGAGTCGATCTCGGGGATGACGGTGATGTGCAGCCGCTGCCCGAGCGCGACGATCTGCCGGACCTGGTCCTTGGTGAGGTGCGGGGTCGAGACGATCTCGGGGTGGCTGGTGCTCTGGATGCGGAAGCCCTGGTCGTCCGAGAAGTGCAGGGCCAGCTGGTTGAGCTTGAGATCGGCCATCTCGCGCATCCGGGCCTCGATCCACCCGACCGAGTAGAACTTGCGCGCGATGTCCAGGTTGAGGCCGCGCTGGTCGCGGCCGGGCCGGTCGTGGATCACGCCCTCGGGGAGCCGGCCGCCGGAGCGAAGGGCCTGTTTCACGGTACGGGTGCCGTAGAAGACGCCCGCCTCGGCGGGGCCGGTGATCCGGGCGCGGCCGCCCGCGACCTTCAGGGTGTACGCCTCGCCGCCGCTCTCCTTCGGGCCGCCGCTCTCCTTCGGGGCGAGGCCCAGGCAGAGGTCACCGCGGCGGGCGGGTCCTGAGGTGGTGCGCAGCCCCAGCTCCGCGGCGATCAGGCGGGCCTCGTCGGCGAGCGGGCCCTCGAGATCGGCCACCACCCTGCTGTCGTCGCCGGGCCGCCAGCCGGGGCCCGAGGCCGGGGTGAAGTCGCGGACGGAGGGGATGGTGCGGGGCGGCGCGGCGGCCGCCGTGCGGTGCGGCGGGACGGCCGAGGGGGACCGCGCCGAGGTGGCCGTCGTGGCGTGCGCCGAGGGCCGCGCGGGCGAGCGGGTGCCCGGCGTACCCTGCCCGCCCTCCGTCTGCTGACAGCCGAGGGTGGTCAGGACGAGCGCGCCGACGGCCCCCGCGACGAGACCGCGGACACAGGTCGCCCTGGTGGCTCTGAGCGGCAATCCCATGGCGGTGTACCTCCTCCTCGGGCCTCCCCGCTTCGGGCGTTCGGCCGCGTATGGCCGAAAAACGCCCTCCGCCCCGAATGCCGTCCACCGCATGCGATAAAACCTCCCCGTTCGGGTGATATCGCGTTCCCTCCGGCACACCCGCCTCCCCGCGTCGTTAGCGTGTACTGCTCACGCGCCCAGCCCATGTGTCCCACGCCTCCCCCGGGTCCCTTTCTCCCGGGCGTCCGTTCCCATGCGCGCCTCATGCGTGTCCGAGGAGTCCACGCTGTCCAGGTCCAGGTCCCGCGCCGCCGCCTCCCGCCTCGACCGGCTCAACACCGCCCCCGCCGACGCGGCCGAGGCCGCGCTTCTCGCCTGTTGCGGCAGCCGCCGCTGGGCCCGGCTGATCGCGGCCCACCGCCCGTACCCGGATCTGGAGGCGCTGCTGGCCGCCGGGGACGAGGCCAGCTATGACCTCACCCCCGCCGATCTGGACGAGGCGCTCGCGGACGAGTCGGTCGTCGGCCATGAGCTGCCGCCCGCTGACAGCCTGGGGTCGCTGGCCGCGCACACCGCGCTCCAGGCCGCCCACGACGCGTACGAGCGTCGATTCGGTCACGTTTTCGTCATCTGTCTGGATGGTCTGCGGCCCGAGGAGCGACTGGACCGGCTGCTGACCGGGATCCGGGACCGGCTGGGCAACGAGCAGGAACGGGAGCGGGACAACACCGCCGAGGAGCTGCGGCGCATCGCCCGCGGCAGACTGGTCCGGCTGACCGGAAATCGATCCCGTTCGCCGGAAGTGCCCGGGTTCCGGATCGCATGATCGCCCGTCCGTGCTTGATCGATCACACTTGAGCCCCCCGGAGGAACCCTCCGACAACACGTCGGTACGATGGCCAGGGCCGGTGGACCGTACCCGGCCGGGCCCGACCGACCCCGAAGCCGGCAGGCCCCAATCCCGCTTCCGGAGGGTTTTTCCGTGCCGGCTGGAACGCTGTACCGCGGCCGGGAAGGCATGTGGTCCTGGGTGGCTCACCGAGTCACCGGCGTCCTCATCTTCTTCTTCCTGTTCGTACATGTGCTGGACACCTCGCTGGTCCGCGTCTCGCCCGAGGCGTACGACGACGTGGTCGCCACGTACAAGAATCCCGTCGTGAACCTGATGGAGTACGGCCTGGTGGCCGCCATCCTGTTTCACGCCCTCAACGGCCTTCGCGTCATCGCCGTCGACTTCTGGTCCAAGGGCGCGAGGTACCAGCGTCAGATGCTCTGGGGCGTCGTCGGTATCTGGGTCGTGCTGATGGCCGGTGCCTTCTACCCGGTCCTCCAGCACACGCTGCGCGAACTGTTCGGGAGCTGACGCACATGTCCGCCGAGACCACCACCCCCGCGAGCGACGCGGTCAGCGCGTACGACGTGGATCACCCGGCCCCGGTCATCGAGCCGCCGCGGGCCCGCACCCGTAAGACGCCCAGGGCGACCCGGACGAACTTCGAGATGTACGGCTGGCTCTTCATGCGCCTGTCCGGCGTCCTGCTGGTCGTCCTGGTCCTGGGCCATCTGCTGATCCAGCTGGTGCTGGACGGCGGTGTCACCAAGATCGGCTTCGCCTTCGTGGCCGGCCGCTGGGCCTCGCCGTTCTGGCAGGCATGGGATCTGATCATGCTCTGGCTCGCCACGCTGCACGGCGCGAACGGCCTGCGCACGATCATCAACGACTACGCGGAGCGGGACAACACCCGCCTGTGGCTGAAGGCGCTGCTCTACACGGCGGCGGGATTCACCATCGTGCTCGGCACTCTGGTGATCTTCACCTTCGACCCGAACATCCGCTAGGCCCCGGGGCTGAGGTATCCACTCATGAAGATCCACAAGTACGACACCGTCATCGTCGGCGCCGGCGGGGCCGGGATGCGCGCGGCCATCGAGTCGACCAAGCGCAGCCGCACCGCGGTGCTCACCAAGCTCTATCCGACCCGGTCCCACACCGGCGCCGCGCAGGGCGGCATGGCCGCCGCCCTCGCCAACGTCGAGGAGGACAACTGGGAGTGGCACACCTTCGACACGATCAAGGGCGGTGACTACCTGGTCGACCAGGACGCCGCCGAGATCCTGGCGAAGGAGGCCATCGACTCGGTCCTGGACCTCGAGAAGATGGGCCTGCCGTTCAACCGGACCCCGAACGGCACCATCGACCAGCGCCGCTTCGGCGGCCACAGCCGCAACCACGGCGAGGCCCCGGTCCGCAGGTCCTGCTACGCCTCGGACCGCACCGGCCACATGATCCTCCAGACGCTGTACCAGAACTGCGTCAAGGAGGGCGTGGAGTTCTACAACGAGTTCTACGTCCTGGACCTCCTGATGACCGAGGTCGACGGGGTCAAGCGCACCGCCGGTGTGGTGGCGTACGAGCTGGCCACCGGCGAGCTGCACGTCTTCCACGCGAAGGCCGTCGTCTTCGCCTCGGGCGGCTGCGGCAAGTTCTTCAAGGTGACCTCCAACGCCCACACCCTCACCGGTGACGGCCAGGCGGTCGCCTACCGGCGCGGGCTGCCGCTGGAGGACATGGAGTTCTTCCAGTTCCACCCGACCGGCATCTGGCGCATGGGCATCCTGCTGACGGAGGGCGCCCGCGGTGAGGGCGGCATCCTCCGCAACAAGGACGGCGAGCGCTTCATGGAGAAGTACGCGCCGGTCATGAAGGACCTCGCCTCGCGCGACGTCGTCTCGCGGTCGATCTACACCGAGATCCGTGAGGGCCGCGGCTGCGGCCCCGAGGGCGACCACGTCTACCTGGACCTCACCCACCTGCCGCCGGAGCAGCTGGACGCCAAGCTGCCCGACATCACCGAGTTCGCGCGGACCTACCTCGGCATCGAGCCGTACACGGACCCGATCCCGATCCAGCCCACCGCGCACTACACGATGGGCGGCATCCCGACCAACGTCCAGGGCGAGGTGCTGGCGGACAACGACACCGTCGTGCCCGGTCTGTACGCGGCCGGCGAGGTCGCCTGCGTCTCGGTGCACGGCGCCAACCGCCTGGGCACCAACTCGCTGCTCGACATCAACGTCTTCGGCCGCCGGGCGGGCATCGCCGCCGCGGAGTACTCCGCCACGGCCGACTTCGTCGAGCTCCCGGAGGACCCGGCCGGATTCGTCCAGGCCCAGGTCGAGAACCTGCGCGACGCGACCGGCACCGAGCGGGTCACCGAGGTCCGCAAGGCGCTCCAGGAGACCATGGACAAGAACGTCATGGTCTTCCGCACCGAGCAGACACTCAAGGAGGCCGTCGAGGAGATCGGCCACCTGCGCGAGCGCTTCAAGAACGTGAGCGTCCAGGACAAGGGCAAGCGGTTCAACACCGATCTGCTGGAGGCCATCGAGCTGGGCAACCTGCTCGACCTCGCCGAGGTCATGGCCATCTCCGCCCTGGCCCGCAAGGAGTCGCGCGGCGGCCACTACCGCGAGGACTACCCGAACCGCGACGACGTCAACTTCATGCGGCACACCATGGCGTACCGAGAGGTGGGCGCGGACGGCTCCGAGTCCATCCGCCTCGACTACAAGCCGGTCGTGCAGACCCGCTACCAGCCGATGGAGCGTAAGTACTGATGAGCACCCCCACGCTTGAGAAGTCCGACCAGGCCCCCGAGGCGGCCGCCGCCACCGCCTCGCACCTGATCACCGTCACCTTCCGGATCCGGCGCTTCAACCCGGAGGTCTCGGACCAGGCGGTCTGGGAGGACTTCCAGATCGACCTGGATCCGAAGGAGCGCGTCCTCGACGGCCTCCACAAGATCAAGTGGGAGCTGGACGGCACCCTGACCTTCCGCCGCTCCTGCGCCCACGGCATCTGCGGGTCCGACGCGATGCGGATCAACGGCCGCAACCGGCTGGCCTGCAAGACGCTGATCAAGGACATCAGCCCGGAGAAGCCCATCACTGTCGAGCCGATCAAGGGGCTCGCGGTCCTCAAGGACCTGATCGTGGACATGGAGCCGTTCTTCCAGGCGTACCGCGATGTGATGCCCTTCCTGATCACGACGGGCAACGAGCCGACGCGTGAGCGGCTCCAGTCCGCGGAGGACCGCGAGCGGTTCGACGACACCACCAAGTGCATCCTGTGCGCCGCGTGCACCTCGTCGTGCCCGGTGTTCTGGAATGACGGCCAGTACTTCGGCCCGGCGGCGATCGTCAACGCGCACCGCTTCATCTTCGACTCGCGTGACGAGGGCGGTGAGCAGCGGCTGGAGGTCCTGAACGACAAGGACGGCGTCTGGCGCTGCCGTACGACCTTCAACTGCACGGAGGCGTGCCCGCGAGGGATCGAGGTCACGAAGGCCATCCAGGAGGTGAAGCGCGCGCTGATCACGCGGCGCTTCTAGGAAGGCTACGGGCGAGGGCCCCGCTTCCCGGGTTTCCGGGGGCGGGGCCTTCGTCGTTCCGGCCTTCGTCGTTCCGGCCTTCGTCGTTCCGGCCTTCGTCATTCCGGCCTTTGTCATTCCGGCCTTCGTCATTCCGGCCTTTGTCATTCCGGCCTTCGCCGTGTCGGCTTCGTCGTTTCGGTGGGTGCTGAGGAACTATGCACAGTGGGTATACACATCGCGTATAGTCGTGCTCATGGCCACCGCCTACGTTCTCCCGATCAAGACCGCTGCCGCGCTCTTCCCTCTGCTGGCGCTCTTACTGTTGCTGCCGACAGCCGTCGCCCTGTACCGCCGCCACGGCGTGATGTCCCGGGGCCGGGCCCTGTCGCTGTACGGCTTCCTCTACTACTCGCTCACGGCCCTCTGCATGACGATCGTGCCGCTGCCGAAGCAGACCCCCGATATGTGCCGGCGGTTCGCGATGGTGGCCCATCCGCAGTGGATGCCCGGGAACACCTTCAGAGACATCTGGAAGGAAGCGGACCACAAGGTCGGGCTCAACGCGCTGGTCCTCCAGAACCCCGCCGTCGCCGGAACCGTCTTCAACCTGCTGCTGCTCCTGCCGCTCGGTGTCTTCCTGCGCTATCACTTCCGGCGCTCGCTGCCCGCCACCGCCGCGATCGGCTTCGCGGTCTCGCTCTCCTTCGAGCTGACGCAGTGGACCGGGGTGTGGGGTCTCTACAGCTGCCCGTACCGGCTCTTCGACGTGGACGACCTGATCGTCAACACGGCCGGGGCGATGGCCGGCTGGCTGCTGGCCGGGCCGGTCGCGCGGATGCTGCCGACGCTGGAGACGCTGGACGGGCGGGCGCTGGCGGCGCGGCCGGTTCCGTTCGGGCGGCGGCTGACGGCGCTGGTCGTGGATGTGGCCGGATATGTCGTCGTCTCGGTGTTCATCACCGCCGTGGTCTACCGGGGCGGGTCGGCCCCGACGGGGATGCTGGTGGGAATCTTCGTGGCCTGGTTCGTGCTGCTGCCGCTGGCGACGGGGGCGACCCCCGGAAAGCGGCTGTTGCTGCTGAAGCTGGTGGCGGACGACGGCGGCCCGCTGGTGGCCTGGCGGCTGGCCCTGCGCGCGCTGCTGCTCGGGGCGCTGGTGATGCCGTTCCTGGCGGGGCTGTTCCTGGCGGTGCTGACCCTGCTGGACGAGCCGTATCCGGCCCGCCTGTACGCCAGCGCCCGCGACTCGGGCACGCAGGGCGCGGCGGCGATTCTCATGGCGCTGAGCCCCGTTCAACTGCTGACGGTGATGGCCGGGTTCACGCTGACGGCGGTGTGCGTACGGAAGACGCTGCGCCACCCGGACCGGCTGGCCCCGCACGACCGCCTCTCGGGCATCCGCAACGCGACGCTGCCGCACCGGCGGGCGGTGCTGGCGGCGGCGCGGGGTGCGGGGCGGGCTGCCGACCAGGCCCCGCTCGCGGTGGCGCGGGTGGACGCCGAGGCACCGGCGGCCGCACCCGGCCGTCCCGTGGCCACCCTGGTCACCACCGGCCCGGGTCCGGCGGGGGCGCAGCGGTCCGCCGCCAACTCCCGCTGACGCGGGGCGGGCCGACTCGGGGCAGGCCGACTCGGGGCAGGCCGACTCGGGGCAGGCCGACTCGGGGCAGGCCGACTCGGGGCAGGCTGAGGTGACGGCGGGCTGAGGTGACGGCGGTCGCTCAGGCGCGGGTCGAGGCGAGCTCCACGACGGTGACGTCCGGGGGCGCCCCGACCCGTACCGGCGGGCCCCAGGCGCCCGCGCCGCGGGTCACATAGAGCTGGGTGTCGCCGTACCGGTCGAGCCCGGCGGCGGTCGGGTTGGCGAGCTCGGCCACATAGTTGCCGGGCCACAGCTGACCGCCGTGGGTGTGGCCGGAGAGCTGGAGATCCACGCCCGCCTTCACTGCGTCGTGGATCACCACCGGCTGATGGGCGAGCAGCACGGAGGCACGTGAGCGGTCGCGGTCGCCGAGCGCCTTACCGAAGTCGGGGCCGTGGCCCTCGCTCTCGCCCGCGACGTCGTTCACCCCGGCGAGATCGAAGCCGGGCAGCTCGGTGCGCTCGTTCTCCAGGGGCCGCAGGCCCAGCTCGCGGACGTGGTCCACCCATTCGGCCGCGCCCGAGTAGTACTCGTGGTTGCCGGTGACGAAGTAGCTGCCGTGGCGGGCGCTCAGCCCGCGCAACGGCTCGGCCGCCGAGCCGAGGTCGGCCACGCTGCCGTCCACGAGGTCGCCGACGACGGCGACGAGGTCGGGGTTGGTGCGGTTGACCGCCTCGACCACCCGCCGGGTGTGGTCACGGCCCAGGATCGGCCCGAGGTGGATATCGCTGACGACGGCGATCCGGAAGCCGTGCGCCCGGCGCGGCAGCTTGGCGAGCGGCACGGTGATCCGCTTGACCCGCGGCCCGCGCAACACGGTGTACGCCCCGTACCCCACCGTCCCGGCCGCCACGGCGGTGGCCCCGACGGCGACGGCCCGCGCGACGAAGAGACGGCGAGAGGAGGACGCGGGAGCGGGGTCCGCGGCGCCGCCCTTGGCGGCGTCCGTAGCGGTCTTGGCTGCCCCGTCGACGACGACCTCGGCCTCACTCACGACAGCGGCGCCCGCGCCGTCGCACACCACCCCACCCCCACCCTCGGGCACCGCCGCAACGCCGACCAACCCGCCCACGGCCGGGGCCGGAACGTCGGTCAACCGCACATCAGCGGGCTCGTTACGCCCCAGCCAGGCGCGCAGCAAGGGCCGCACCGCCTCGCCAACCAGCAGGGCCAGGGTCAGGTACAGGAGCAGCGCGAGCCAGAGGTAGCCCGGCCAGGCGAGGGCGCGCTGGAGGGGGAAGGGCGCGCCCGCGCGGCCCGCGATCAGCGCGCCGACGCTGATCAGTGGCAGCGCGAAGGCCGCCGCCGTGCCCGTACGGCGCGCCCACCCCGCGCGCGCCGTCGTATCGCGGACGAGCCGCCGCCATACGTACCAGTGGACGCCGGTCAGCAGACCGACGACGACCAGTGCGATCAGGACGTAGAGCACGACCATCCCCGGTCCCCTCCCCTAGCCACTACGCGACTACCTGCCACGGCTGCCTGCCACGGCTGCCCGAAACGGTTACTCGGAGGCGTCGTTCCGGCGCAGGGCGCGCACACCACGCAACCCGATCACCCCGATCGCCGTCCCCAAGAGAAACGAGGTGATCGCGAGCAGCAGATGCACCCAAAAGTACGCGGTGGGGTCACCGGAGTCGTCGAAGGCGAGTCCGCTGGCGTCCTTCCACAAATTTTTGACAAAGGTGAACCAGATGACCCAGCTCCAGACCCCGAAGGCGAGCAGGAACCAGGACACGGGGCGGCTGAGCTTCATGGTCTCCAGTATGGGCAAGGCCTCCCATACCTCCACGCGGGGGTCTGCCGTCAATACGTCGGCGCTGCTGTCGCTCTCCTCAGCGACGCCAGGTACGTTCACCTCCGTGCCCACACCTTCCTTCACCAGCACTCACGTCCGACGCAGCACCCGTAAGAGCACCGGCGAGAGTACCGACAAGATCTCCGGCAAGAGCCGACCCCCCGCCCGCCGCGCCGTGGCCCCGCTGGCCGCCACCGCCGCCGCCCTCCTGCTGTGCGGTCCGCTCGCCGCCGCTCCGGCGCACGCCGCCGACCAGCCGGGCGGCTCCACCGACGCGGTCAAGCCGCCCGCGCACATGTCCACGGTGGGCGGGAAGCGGCTCGGCCGCCCCGGCACCCAGATGGACCCGAAGCCGGGCGCGCCCGCGCTGCCCAAGGGGCTCAGTGGGAAGTCGTGGCTGGTGGCCGACGCCGAGTCGGGCGATGTGCTCGCCTCGCACAACGCCCACTGGCAGCTGCCGCCCGCGTCCACGCTGAAGATGCTGTTCGCGGACACGCTGCTGCCGAAGATGCCGAAGACGAAGACCCACAAGGTGCAGCTGTCCGACCTGGAGGGCATGGGCGAGGGCAGCAGCCTGGTCGGGGTCAAGGAGAACTACACCTACTCGGTCCACGACCTGTGGCTCGGCGTCTTCCTGCGCTCGGGCAACGACGCGGTCCATGTGCTGTCGGCCATGAACGGCGGGGTCCCGGCGACCGTAAGGGAGATGCAGGCACACGCGAAGCACCTGAACGCCCGGGACACCCATGTGGTCACCCCGGATGGCTACGACGAGAAGGGCCAGGTCAGCAGCGCGTACGACCTGACCCTGTTCGCCCGCTCGGGGCTTCAGAAGGCGGATTTCCGGGAGTACTGCTCGACGGCGACCGCGCAGTTCCCCGGTGTGTTCCAGAAGGACAAGAAGGGCAAGAAGACCCGCTCGAGCTTCGGCATCCAGAACACCAACCGGCTGCTGACCGGCCTCGGCGTCGAGCCCTACAAGGGCATCGCCGGGGTCAAGAACGGCAACACCACGAACGCGGGCGCCACCTTCACCGGGGTCGCCCAGCGCGGTAACCGGGTGCTGCTGGTCACCGTCATGAACCCGCAGGAGAAGCAGCCGAACGAGGTCTACAAGGAGACCGCGAAGCTCTTCGACTGGGGGTTCAAGGCGTCGGGCTCGGTGAACCCGGTCGGCACCCTCGTCCGACCGGGCGCGGCGGGCGCGAACCACTCCTCGGCCGGTGGCGAGGACGGCCATGAGCACGCCCAGGCGTCCGTCTCGACGGACAACGGAGGCTCCGGCGGCATGTGGACCGCGATGGGCATCACGGGCGGCTCCCTGGCGCTGCTGGGCGCGGTGGCCTTCGGGGTGCACCGCCGCTGGCCGCTCCCGGAGCTGGTGCGCCGCCGCTCGCGCGACTGAGCGAAGCCCTTACGGCCGCCGTGGCCGCCTTACGGTCGCCGTAGCGCCTTACGGCCTTACGGCCGCCGTGGCCGCCTTACGGTCGCCGTAGCGCCTTACGGCCTTACGGCCGCCGTGGCCGCCTTACGGTCGTCGCCGTCCGTTGTCACGCCGCCGCCGGCGGGCCTTCCGGCCTGCCGGCGCGGTGCTTTTCGACCTCCGGCTCGGGCCGCCCCGACGGCCCGGACGGCCCGGACGGCTCGGGCGGCCCGGACGGTTCGGACGGCCCGGACGGCTCCTCGGGCTCGGACGGCTGGGCCTTGTCCGCCTCGGCCGCCCACTCCTCCTCGTGCCCGGCCTGGGCGGCGGGCGGGGTGGCGGTCCAGGCGGCGCAGTACAGCGTGAGTTTCGCGGTGAAGTTGATCCACAGCAGCAGCGCGATGGGCACCCCGAACGCCCCGTACATGCTCTTGGCGGCGACATCCTTCAGATAGCTGCTGAGCAGCAGCTTGAGCAGTTCGAAGCCGATCGCCCCGATGAGCGCGGCGACCGCGACCGTGCGGCGGGGCGGCTCCACGTCGGGGAGCCAGGTCAGCACGTAGCACAGCAGCAGGAAGTCGGCGCCGACGGCGATGAGGAACGCGGCGATCCGCAGCAGCCAGCCGCCGACCCCGTTCTCGGGGATGCCGATGAGCCGGGCGACCCGGCCCACGGCGGTGGCGGCCAGGGCGGACACGGCGAACGAGACGAGCGCCACCCCGCCCAGCCCGACCAGCACGTACGCGTCCTTGACCTTGCGCACCAGCGGATTGCCGGGGTCCTCCTCCAGCTCCCATACGGCGCGCAGGCACTCGCGCAGCGAGCCCACCCAGCTGATGCCGGTGAACAGCAGCAGGGCGCCCGCGACGACCCCGATCGTGCCGGCGTTCTGGACGAGTGCGCCCAGGTCGAGCTGGCCGGAGATACCGGGGATCTGCTGGGCGAGCTTCTTCTGGAGCTGCGCCATCTGCGACCGGCTGAGCGTCGCCGCGCCGATCGCCGCCCCGACGGCGATGAGCGGGAAGAAGGCGATGAAGCTGGTGAACGTGATCGCGGCGGCGAGCCGGGTCCAGTGGACGCGGTCGAGCCGTTCGTAGGTGCGCCAGGCGTGGGTGTGCATCAGCCAGGCCAGGGCGGGGCCGACGACAGGCAGCCGGGTCAACGATTCCATGATCAGCAATTACCCTTCTGCGCGTTGTCACTCCTCGGCGCGCCGGGCGCGCGGTATGAATATCCGGGTTCCCCGGACCGGCGCTCCCCTCATCACTCTTTTCGGTGAGGGCGGACATACGGGCGCACGATCACTCCATATGCCCCGGATCGGGGGGATAAGTTCCCTCCATGAAGGACGTCGTCGGTTCCCCGCAGTCGCTGCTCGTCCTGGGCGGCACCTCCGAGATCGCCCTGGCGACCGTCCGCCGCCTGATCACCCGGCGCGCCCGTACGGTCTGGCTGGCCGGCCGTCCCTCGCCCGCCCTGGAGTCGGCCGCGCGGCAGCTGCGGGACCTCGGTGCCGACACCCTTACGGTGCCCTTCGACGCGCTCGCCCCCGAGGCCCACGAGGTGACGCTCGGCAAGGTCTTCGCCGAGGGCGACATCGACCTGGTGCTGCTGGCCTTCGGCGTCCTGGGCGGCCAGGCGCGGGACGAGACCGATCCCCAGGCGGCGGTCCGGATCGCCCGGACCAACTACACCGGCGCCGTCTCCGCGGCCCTGATCTGCGCCAACGCCATGCGCCGCCAGGGCCATGGCTCACTGGTGGTGCTCACCTCGGCCGCCGCCGGACGGGTCCGCCGCACCGACTTCGTCCACTCCTCCGCCAAGGCCGGGCTCGACGCGTTCGCCCGGGGGCTGGGGGACGCGCTGCGCGGCACGGGCGTCCATGTGATGGTCGTACGCCCCGGCTTCGTCCGTACGAAGCTCACGGCCGGGCTGCGGCCCGCACCGCTTGCCACCTCACCCCAGGCGGTCGCGAAGGCCATCGAGGAGGGGCTTCGGCGGCGCGCCGGGGTCGTCTGGGCGCCGGGCGCGCTGCGGCTGGTGACGGCGGCACGCCGCCTGCTGCCCCGCGCCGTCTCCCGGCTGCCGCTCGGCTAACGAGAGGGCGCCGCCGGGCGCGAGAGATCCACCTGACGGGGCACCACGGGCGGCACACCGCCCGGCTGTTCATCCGCCCCGAAGGGATATTCGCGGTCCAGCCGCCAGACCCCGTCCGCCCCCTGCTCGTACAGCGCGAAGCCGGTGATCGTCCAGGCGGCCTCGTAGTCCTTGAGCTCCGCGAACGCCCGGTCCATGGCCTCCTCGTCGATGCCGTGCGCGACCGTGACATGCGGGTGGTACGGGAACTGGAGCTCACGCGCGCACGGCCCGGACTCCGCCCGGATCCGCTCCTGGAGCACCGCGCACTCCTCCGCGCCCTCGACGATCCTGACGAAGACCACCGGCGAGAGCGGCCGGAAGGTGCCGGTGCCCTCCAGCCGCATCGGGAACGGCCGCCCCTCGGCCGCGACCCGCGCCAGATGGTCCTCCACGGCGGGCAGCGCCGAGACGTCGACCTCGGTCGGCGGCAGGAGGGTCACATGCGTGGGGATGCCATGGGCGGCCGGGTCCCCGAAGCCCGCGCGCCGCTCCTGGAGGAAGCTGCCGTACGGCTCCGGGACCGCGATCGAAACGCCGAGCGTTACGGTCCCCACTGCGTTCTCCCTCCTGGCCCTCCCGGGCTGCTGGGTTCTGGCCGCTGCACCCGTGTCAGTGTGGCGGCTGCGCCGCCCTCGCGGCTAGATTCCTCGGTCCTTCGGCACACCCGTCCAAAGGCCCCCTGGCCAGGGGGCCGGACCGGTGTGTTCCGCTGTCCGCGCGGGTCCATATGAAGCGGGTCCGTATGAATACGTGCGCGGGGCGCGCCGTGCTCACCGGGTGGTGCGCACGGTGCTCGGCGTGGCGCTCAGCGCGCCGCGGGCAGGAAGCCCACCTTGTCGTAGGTGGCGGCCAGTGTTTCGGCGGCGACGGCTCGGGCCTTGTCCGCGCCCTTGGCCAGGATTCCGTCCAACGTCGCCGGGTCGCCCAGGTATTCCTGCGTCCGCTCGCGGAACGGGGTGACCCACTCGACCAGCACCTCGGCGAGGTCGGTCTTGAGCGCGCCGTAGCCCTTGCCCTCGTAACGGCGCTCCAACTCCGCGATGGCGGTGCCGGTCAGGGTCGAGTAGATGGTCAGCAGATTGCTGACGCCCGGCTTCTTCTCCTCGTCGAAGCGGATCTCCGTCTCGAGGTCGGTCACCGCGCTCTTGATCTTCTTCGCCGAGGCCTTGGGCTCGTCGAGGAGGCTGACGATGCCCTTCGGTGTGGACGCCGACTTGCTCATCTTGATCGTCGGGTCCTGGAGGTCGTAGATCTTGCCCGTCTCCTTGACGATATACGGCTCGGGGACGGTGAAGATCTCGCCGAAGCGGCCGTTGAAGCGGTCGGCCAGATCGCGGGTGAGCTCGATGTGCTGGCGCTGGTCCTCGCCGACGGGGACGTGGTTGGCCTGGTAGAGCAGGATGTCCGCGACCTGGAGGATCGGGTAGGTGAAGAGGCCGACGGTGGCCCGGTCGGCGCCGTGCTTGGCCGACTTGTCCTTGAACTGCGTCATCCGGGACGCCTCGCCGAAGCCGGTGAGACAGTTCATCACCCAGCCGAGCTGGGCGTGCTCGGGCACATGGCTCTGGATGAAGAGCGTGCAGCGGTCCGGGTCCAGACCGGAGGCGAGCAGCTGGGCTGCGGCGAGCCGGCTGTTGGCGCGCAGCTCCGCCGGATCCTGCGGCACGGTGATCGCGTGCAGGTCCACCACGGTGTAGAACGCGTCGTGGGTCTCCTGCAACGCGACGTACTGCCGGATCGCGCCGAGGTAGTTGCCGAGGTGGAAGGAACCTGCGGTGGGCTGGATACCGGAGAGCGCACGGGGACGATCGAGGGCCATGGCACCCATTCTCTCAGGTGTGGAACCAGACTCCGTCCGCCGGTGTATGAGATGTGTGAGGACTGGTGAAGCACAGATCATCGCGCGGGTCCGGACCGGCGACGCCGAGGCGTATGCCGAGCTGGTGCGGGCCCATGCGCCGATCGCGCACCGCACCGCCCGGCTGCTCGGGGCGGGCGCGGATGCCGAGGATGTGGTGCAGGACGCCTTTGTGAAGGCGTATCTCGCGCTCGGGCGGTTCCAGAGCGAGGCGGCGTTCCGCCCCTGGCTGCTGCGGATCGTCGCCCATGAGACGAGTAACGCGGTGCGCTCGGCGCGCCGGAGACGGACGGCGGCGGACCGGGAGGGGGCGCTGCTGGCCGGGGCCGAGCCGGTGATACCGGAGTCGGCCGATCCGGCGGCCGTGGCGCTGGCGGGCGAGCGGCGGGCGCGGCTGCTGGCCGCGCTGGAGGAGCTGAGCGAGCCACAGCGGCGGGTGGTGGTCCACCGCTATCTGCTGGATCTGGACGAGGGGGAGACCGCGGAGGCGCTGGGCTGGCCTCGCGGCACGGTGAAATCGCGGCTGAGCCGCGCCCTGAGACGGCTGGAGCTGCTGCTGGGGCCGTCGGAGACGCCGGAGAGCGAGAGGGAGACGGCCGATGGGATGGAGTGGGGAGGCGACGGAGATGGCCGAGGAAGGGCTGCCCGGAGAGCTGCGGGCGCTCGGACGGGGGCCGGGGATACCGCCGTCCGGCGGACCGTCGCGGCGCGGCGTGTCACAGGCGGGCGGCGTGGGGCCGGAGGACGGCATGGAGCCGGAGGGCGGCGCGCCCCCGGGGGCATCGGAGGGCGGTGTCCCGCCGGGGGGCGGGGAGACGCTGGTCGAGCGGGTGCTGGCCCGGATCGTGGGCCTGCCGGTGCCGGTGGCCGACGACGACCGGATCCGGGAGGAGCAGTGGTGGCGGCCGCTGCCCGGCCTGGAGGCCGGGCAGGGCCCCGCGCCGGGGGTCAGCCGGTCGGCAGACCGGGCGCCGGGTAGGCCGCCATCAGCTCGGACACCTCGGCCCTGATCTTGGTGAGGGCGCCCTCGTCACCGCTCCCCGCGGCGGTCACCCCGCGGTCGATCCAGTCGGCCACGGCGGGCATGTGCTCGGTGGACAGACCGCGCGAGGTGAGGGAGGGGGTGCCGATCCGGATACCGGAGGGGTCGAAGGGCTTGCGCGGGTCGTACGGGACGGTGTTGTAGTTCACCACGATCCCGGCCTGGTCCAGGGCCTTGGCCGCGACCTTGCCCGGCACCTCCTTGGGCGTCAGGTCCATCAGGATCAGATGGTTGTCGGTGCCGCCGGAGACCAGCTCGAAGCCGCGGGCGAGCAGTTCCTCGGCGAGCGCCTTGGCGTTGGCGACCACAGCCTGGGCGTAGTCACGGAAGGCGGGCTGGGCGGCCTCGTGCAGGGCCACCGCGATGGCGGCGGTGGTCTGGTTGTGCGGACCGCCCTGGAGCCCGGGGAAGACGGCCTTGTCGATGGCCTTGGCATGGGTCTCCCGCGACATCAGCATCGCGCCGCGCGGACCCCGGAGCGTCTTATGGGTGGTGGTGGAGATGACATCGGCGTACGGGACGGGCGAGGGATGGGCGCCGCCCGCGATCAGACCGGCGATATGCGCGATATCGGCCACGAGCACCGCGTCCACCTCGCGGGCGATCTCCGCGAAGGCGGCGAAGTCGATCGTGCGGGGCACCGCCGTGCCACCGCAGAAGATCAGCTTGGGCCGCTCCGTGCGGGCCAGCTCGCGCACCTGGTCGAAGTCGATCGCGCCGGTGTCCTGCCGCACCCCGTACTGGACGCCGCGGAACCAGGCGCCGGTGGCGGAGACGCCCCAGCCATGGGTGAGATGGCCGCCCATGGGCAGTGACATGCCCATCACGGTGTCACCGGGCTTGGCGAAGGCCAGATAGACCGCGAGGTTGGCGGGCGAGCCGGAGTAGGGCTGGACATTGGCGTGCTCGGCGCCGAAGACGGCCTTGGCCCGGTTGATCGCCAGGGTCTCCACCTGGTCGATGACCTGCTGGCCCTCGTAGTAGCGGCGGCCCGCGTAGCCCTCGCTGTACTTGTTCTGGAGCACCGTCCCGGAGGCTTCCAGGACGGCGGCGGAGACATAGTTCTCGCTCGGGATCAGGCGCAGGGTCTCGGACTGCAACAGCTCCTCGGAGCCGACGAGGGAGGCCAGTTCGGGGTCGGCGGCGAGAAGGGCGGGATGGGACAGGGGCAGGCTCATCGAGTCCTCCGGGGCGATCGGTGACGGTCCGGTCGTGTCCCGGGGTGCCCAGGCGGGCGGCACCTCGTGGCGCTGTGGCCGCGCATCGCTTCCTCGTGGTCGGTTCCACGCTCGGCTCGCCAGTCACGATGCGCACCCCCACTCTAGCTAGTGAGACAAGGAGGACAAGATGGGACCGGGACGCTCCGCGGAGCGGGCCATCGCCGCCGCCGAGGCCCACGGCGCGCACAACTACCACCCGCTGCCGGTCGTCGTCGCGTCCGCCGAGGGCGCCTGGATGACCGATGTCGAGGGCCGCCGCTATCTCGATCTCCTCGCCGGATACTCGGCGCTCAACTTCGGGCATCGCAACCACCGGCTGATCGAGGCCGCCAAGGCCCAGCTGGACCGGGTCACCCTCACCTCGCGCGCCTTCCACCACGACCGCTTCGGCGCCTTCTGCTCCGAGCTGGCCGAGCTGTGCGGCATGGAGATGGTGCTGCCCATGAACACGGGCGCGGAGGCGGTGGAGACGGCCGTCAAGACCGCCCGCAAATGGGGCTATCGGATCAAGGGCGTCCCGGACGGCCGGGCCAGGATCATCGCCGCCGGGAACAACTTCCACGGCCGGACGACCACCCTCATCAGCTTCTCCACCGATCCCGAGGCCCGTGCCGACCACGGCCCCTTCACCCCGGGGTTCTCGATCGTGCCGTACGGGGATCTGGCGGCGATGGCGGCGGCGCTCGACACCGCGCCCGAGGAGACGGTCGCCGTGCTGCTGGAGCCGATCCAGGGCGAGGCGGGGGTGGTGGTGCCGCCGCCCGGCTATCTGGCCGGGGTCCGGGAGCTGACCCGGGAGCGGAATGTGCTGTTCATCGCCGATGAGATCCAGTCGGGCCTCGGCCGGACCGGCACCACCTTCGCCTGCGAGCACGAGGGCGTGGTCCCCGACGCCTATGTGCTGGGCAAGGCGCTGGGCGGCGGGGTGGTGCCGGTGTCGGCGGTGGTGTCCTCCCGCGAGGTCCTCGGGGTGCACCGCCCCGGGGAGCACGGCTCGACGTTCGGCGGCTCCCCGCTCGCCTGCGCGGTCGCCCTGGAGGTCATCGCCATGGTGCGGACCGGGGAGTTCCAGCGGCATTCGGCCGCGCTGGGCGAGCTGCTCCACCGGGAGCTGGGGCTGCTGCGGGGAAAGGGGGTCCAGGAGGTGCGCGGCCGGGGGCTGTGGGCGGGGGTGGACATCGATCCGTCGCGGGGCACCGGGCGGCAGATCTCCGAGCGGCTGATGGACCGCGGAGTGCTGGTCAAGGACACCCATGGCGCCACGATCCGGATCGCCCCGCCCCTGGTGATCAGCGAGGAGGATCTGGAGTGGGGGCTGGATCAGCTGAGGGCGGTGCTGGCCGAGTGAGCGCGTACGGCACGGCGGCCCCGTGCAGCTCCGTGACCCCGCGCGGCTCAGAGGATCACATGGGGAATGAAGCGCGCGTACTCATCCGTCACCAGCCCGGCCGACTCGCGGATGCCGAGCCCCGCCGACTCGCCCTCGACCACCCAGGCGCCGAGCACCACGCGGTTGCCGTCGAAGTCGGGCAGCGGCGCCAGTTCCTGGTAGCAGCACGGCTCGTCACGTACGACGGGCTCCTCGCCCGGCGGATGCACGGTGACCCCCGCGCCCTCGCGGCCCAGCAGCGGTTTGGCCACATAGCCGGTGGTGCGGGCCAGTTCCCGGGGGCCGTCGAGGTAGGCGGGCAGCAGATGAGGGTGGCCCGGGAAGAGCTCCCACAACACGGCCAGCAGCGCCTTGTTGGACAGCAGCATCTTCCAGGCCGGTTCGATCCACAGGGTGGATCCGGTGCCGCCCCCGTTGTCCAGCGTGTCCAGCACATGCGGACCGAACCGGTCGGTGGCCAGCCACTCCCAGGGGTAGAGCTTGAAGCAGCTCCGGATGAAGCGGAACCGCTTGTCCACGAAGCGGCCCGACAGCCGTTCCCAGCCGATGTCCTCCATGGAGATCGCCTCGGTGCTCAGCCCGGCCTGCTCGGCCGTCTCCCGGAGGTAGGCCACCGTCATCAGGTCCTCGCCCAGCTCGTCCCCGGCCGAATGGGCGAAGTACAGGGGCGTCCCCGGCGGCAGCAGCGCCGCCTGGGTGCGCCAGGCGTCCACCAGCCGTTCATGGAGGGAGTTCCACTGGTCGGCGCCGGGGAAGCGGTCCTCCATCCAGAACCACTGGGCGCTGGCCGCCTCCACCAGCGAGGTGGGTGTGTCGGCGTTGTACTCCAGCAGCTTCGCCGGGCCCGACTCACCGTCGTAGCGCAGATCGAACCTGCCGTAGACGCTGGGCTGTTCGGCCCTGCGGTGCCAGGACTCGGCGATCAGCCCGGCCAGCCGTGGATCGTCGATGCCGAGGTCGGCGAAGCGGCCGGTCTCGACGATATGGGCGGCCGCCGCCAGCGACATCCGGTGCAGCTCCTCGACGACCTCCTCCAGCGCCTCGACCTCGGGCAGCGAGAAGGCGTAGTAGGCGCTCTCGTCCCAGTAGGGGCGCAGCGAGCCGTCCGGGTAGCGGGTCAGCGGATAGATGACCCCCTGCTCCTCCACCGTGGACTGCCAGTCGGGGCGGGGGTCGATGGTGTGGCGCTTCATCGTGGGCCGGTCCGCTCAGCCGCCGCTGGAGCCCGAGCAGCCGAAGCCGCCCCGGTCGGCCGCCTTGCTCTTGTCGAAGGTGCCGTAGTCCGCCCACCGGCCGCTGACGTCGGAGTCGTAGTACCACTCGCCGTCGACGCCCGATGTGCCCCGGCTCTTCTTGCCCTTGCCGCCCGTGGTGGACGAAGAGCCCTTGCAGGCGCTGGAGTCGACGACCCGATAGCCGTTCACCGCGTCATAGCTGTTCCGGTCCACACAGCGCTTGTCCGGTTCCGAACCACAGGAGGTGAGCGCCGCCGCCAGCGCGCCCATACCGCCCAGTATCACGGTGCTCGACCGCAGCCGCCGCGTCGTCTTCCGTTCCATCCCCGTCTCCCCGTTCCTCTCCCCCGGGGCCGTCAGCTCCTCCGAGGCAGTCGTCCCGCCCGGGCGTCCTCTCCCCGGGCCCCCGGGACCGCGACCGCCCACCTTAGGCCAACGGCGGTGTGGCCTTCATGGCAGCACCCGGCACAGTGCCTCCAGGGCGCCCGTGAAGGCGTGGTCGGGCGGGGCGCCATAGGCGAAGACCAGCGCGTCCGGCTGCCCGTCCGGCTGCCCGTCCGGATCCGGTCCGGGCTCGTCCGGCTGCCGCTGCTCGCGATAGCGGTAGCGGTAGCGGTAGCGGGACAGCCCATCCAGAGCGAGGCTCTGCCAGGCCGCGCCCTGCACCACGGACCGCTCGGTACCCGGCGGCAGTTGGAGCACAGCGTGCAGCCCCGCCGCGATGCCCGTGACCCGCACCCGCGGGGCGCGTTCGGCGAGCGCCGCCACCAACTGGTCGCGGCGCCGCCGGTAGCGCATCCGCATACCGCGCACATGGCGGTCGTACGCACCGGAGTCGATGAACTCCGCGAGCGTCAGCTGATCCAGCGCGCCCGACTGCCACTCCCCCGTTCCCTTGACCGCCAGGACGTCGTCCAGCAGATGGTCCGGCACCACCATCCACGCGAGCCGCAGCGCGGGCGCCAGGCTCTTGCTGGCGGTGCCCAGATAGACCACATGCTCGGGGTCGAGCCCCTGGAGTGCCCCGACCGGGTGACGGTCATAGCGGAACTCCCCGTCGTAGTCGTCCTCCAGGATCAGCCCGCCCACCCGCGACGCCCAGTCGACCACGGCGGCGCGCCGGTCGGGGTGCAGCGAAACCCCGGTGGGGAACTGATGCGCCGGGGTGAGCAGAACGGTCCGCAGCCCGGCCGACCGGTCCAGCTCCGCCGTCCGCACGCCCTGCTGATCGACCGCCAGCGGCACGGTGCGCAGCCCGGCCCCGCGCATCACGTTCCAGTGCACGTCGAGCCCGTAGGACTCCACGCCCACCTCACGGTGTCCGGCCTTCGCCCGCACCCTGCTGAGCAGGGCCAGCCCCTGGACGAACCCGGCGCAGACCACGATCCGTTCGGGCGCGGCCCGCACCCCGCGGGCGCGCGCCAGATAGTCGGCCAGGACCCGCCGCAGCTCGGGCCGTCCGGCGGGGTCGCCGTAGCCGAAGGCCTCGTTCGGCGCGGCGGTCAGGGCGCGCCGGGCCGCGGAGAGCCAGGCGGACCTGGGGAAGGCCGAGACATCGGGCTGCCCGGCCCGCAGATCGTAGGCGGGCCGGGTGGCGGCCACGGCGGCGGGCGGCGGTGTGCGCGGCGGCGCGGGCTCCGGCGGCACGACGCGCCGGGCGACCCGGGTGCCCGAGCCCTGCCGGGCCGTCAGCCAGCCCTCGGCCACCAGTTCCCCATAGGCGTCGGCCACGGTGTTCCGGGCGATGCCGAGGTCGGCGGCGAGGGAGCGGGAGGAGGGCAGCCGGGTGCCCGGGGCGAGCCGCCCGCCGCGGACGGCGTCGCGCAGGGCCCGGATGAGCGCGTCCCGCACCCCGGTCCCGCCGCCCCGCGGCAGATCCAGATGGAGGTCGGTCCCCGGCCCGGCCGGACCGTCCGCCCGCTGCCCGGGGCCGTCCGCCCGCTGCCCGGGGCCGTCTGTCCGTCGGCCGGGACCGCCCGCCCGCTGTCCGGGGCCGTCTGTCCGCCGTCCGGGTTCGCCTCTCGGAGTGGCCCATGAATCCGCCATGGAAATGGACCATACCCCTGGGCCGCCCGGCCTCTAGCGTGGAGCCATGACGACCGGTACATCTCACGCACACGGCCCCCGGATGCAGTTCGCCAAGGCCGCCCCCGAGGTCTACAAGGCCATGGTCACCCTGGACGCGGCCGCCAGAAAGGGCGTCGACCCGACGCTGGCCGATCTGGTCAAGGTCCGTGCCTCACAGCTCAACCACTGCGCCTTCTGCATCGACATGCACACCAAGGACGCCCGCGCGGCGGGCGAGTCCGAGGACCGCCTGTACCTGCTCAACGCCTGGGAGGAGGGCGGCGACCTCTACACCGAGAAGGAGCGGGCCGCCCTCGCCCTGACCGAGGCCGTCACCGTCCTGACCGACGGCTTCGTCCCGGACGAGGTCTACGAGCGCGCCGCCAAGCACTTCGAGGAGCGTGAGCTGGCCCAGCTCATCGCCCTGATCTTCACCATCAACGCCTGGAACCGCATCGGTGTGACCACCCGCATGGCCCCCGGCGCCTACAAGCCGTAAGCACCGAGCGGGGTTCGGGGAGCCGCTGACGCTCCCCGAACCGCTCGGCCTCACCCTCGACAGGGCTCAGGGCAGCCACTTCTTCCAGACGTCCGGATGCGCCTCGACCCACTTCTTCGCGGCGTCCTGCGCCGACATCCCCTTCGAGGCGATCAGCTCGGACACCTCGTTCTGGTCCTTCTTGGTCCAGTGGAACTTCTTCAGGAATGCCGCGGCCTTGCCGCCCTCCTTCGAGAAGTCCGCGTTCAGGTACTTCTGGAGCGGTGTGGTCGGGTAGGCGCAGTCGATGGACTCGGGGTCCTTGGTGCCCTCAGCAGCGCACTTGTCCGTGTACTTGGGCAGCTTGACCTCGACCATCGGCACCTGGTTGAACAGCCACTGCGGCTCGTACCAGTACGACAGGAACGGCTTCTTCGCCTTGGCGAACTGCTTGATCTGGGTGATCTGCGCCGCCTCCGAACCCGAGAAGACGATCTGGTAGTTCAGCTTCAGGTTCTTCACCAGCGCCTTGTCATTGGTGACATACGACGGTGAACCGTCCAGCAGCTGGCCCTTGCCGCCGCTCTCCGCGGTCTTGAAGGTCTTCGCGTACTTGTTGAGGTTCTTCCAGTTCAGGACGTCCGGATGTTTCTCGGCGAAGTACTTCGGCACCCACCAGCCGATATGGCCGGTGACGCCGAGCCCGCCGCCCGGCACGATCAGCTTCTTGTCCTTGACGTAGCGCTGCTCCTGTTCGGGGTGGCCCCAGTCCTCCAGGATCGCGTCCACCCGGCCCTGGCTGAGCGCGTCCCACGCCGGAATCTCGTCCACCTGGACGGTATCGACGCGATAGCCCAGTTCGTGCTCCAGCAGATACTGGGCGACCGCGACATTGGACTGGGCGCCCACCCACGACTGGACGGAGAGCGTGACGCTCTTCGCCCCGCCCACATTGGCGTACGGCGAGGACTGTTTGGTCATGTCCGCCGCGCCGCAGCCGGTCGCGGTGAGCAGGGCCGTGACCCCGGCGGCGGCCATCAGCAGCCGCCGGCGTCGATGCGTATTACGGGCCGTAGCCATCTCAGGCCCCCTTCTTCTCGCGGCGCGAGGTCGGCTGGGTCACCCGGTCGAGCATCAGCCCCAGGCAGACGATCGCCGCGCCGGCGACCAGACCGGTCGCCAGATCACCCTGCGCCAGGCCGAACAGCACGTCGTAGCCGAGCGCGCCCGAACCGACCAGACCGCCGATGACGACCACGGCCAGCACCAGCACCACGCCCTGGTTGACGGCCAGCAGCAGCGCCGGACGGGCCAGCGGCAACTGGACCTGGCGCAACTGCTGCCCCTGGGTGGCGCCGAGCGAACGCGCCGACTCCAGCGCCGCCGGATCCACGTTCCGCAGCCCCTGGGTGGTGATGCGGATGACGGCGGGCAGCGCGTAGACGATGGCCGCGGCCGCCGCCGGGGCGCGGCCGACACCGAACAGCGCGACCACCGGGATCAGATACACGAACTGCGGCATGGTCTGGAACATGTCCAGCACCGGTCGCATCATCCGCTCCAGCCGGGTGCTGCGCGCGGCCCAGATACCGATCGCGAAACCGAGCACCAGCGTGACGAAGACGGCCGCCAGCACCTGGGAGAGGGTGTCCATGGACGGCTCCCACACCCCGAGCACACCGATCGCGGCCATGGCGGCGGTGGCGGTCAGGGCGGTGGCCCAGGTGCCGATCAGCCAGGCCAGCGCCGCGACGATCAGCAGCGCCGCGTACCACGGGAGGCCCTGGAGCCCCTCACGCAGCGGGTCGAGGATCCACTTGACGTAGTCCGCGGCCCATTCGGCGGTGCCGCCGACGACGGGCACTCCGGTGTAGAGGTGGTCGACCATCCACTCCTTGAACTGGTTGACGGGCTCCTCGATGGCGACGGTCCAGCCGGTCGGCCAGGTCTGGGAGCCGGTCAGCCGTCCGACGACGGTGATCACCGCGGTGATCACCGCGGCCCCCGCCCACGCGGGCCAGCCGCGCAGCAGCCGGGGCCCGCCCTCGGCCGGGGGCTGGCCGATCCGCTCGCCCGCCGACCCGATGGTGCGGTCCATCACGATGGCGAGGAGCACGATCGGGAGTCCCGCGGCGAGCGCCTTGCCGACGTCCACACTGGACAGCGCCTGGTAGACGCGGTCACCGAGACCACCGCCGCCGATCACGGACGCGATCACGGCCATGGACAGCGCCATCATGATCGTCTGGTTGACGCCCAGCAGCAGCTCCTTGCGGGCCAGCGGCAGCCGGGCGGACAGCAGCCGCTGCCGCCAGGTGGCGCCCAGCGAGGTCACGGCCTCCAGCACCCCGGCGTCCGCGCCGCGCAGACCGAGGGCGGTGAGCCGGGCCATGGGCGGAGCCGCGTAGATCACAGTGGCCAGCACCGCGCCGGGCACGCCGTTGCCGAAGATCATCACAACGGGCAGCAGATACGCGAACGCGGGCAGCACCTGCATGGTGTCGAGCACCGGCCTTTGCACCCGGAACGCCCATTCCGAGAGGCCGCCGGCCAGGCCCAGCAGTCCGCCGATGACGACGGAGGCGGTGACGGCGATCACCATCAGCGCGAGCGTCTGCATCGTCGGCACCCACATGCCCAGCAGTCCACAGACGGCGAAGGACACCAGGGTCGTCACCGCGATCCGCACCCCGGCCAGCCGCCAGGCGAGCAAGGTCAGGCCGGCGGTGACACCGGCCCAGCCGAGGGCGAGCAGGGCGACGTAGACGGTGCGGACGCCGATGATGATGACGTTGCTGATGTGGCCGAAGAAGTAGAGGAAGATCCAGTGACTGTCGCGGTTGTCGAGGATCCAGTCGCTGGCATCGCCGAGCGGTCCGGACACATCGACGGTCAGTGCGTGCGGCCAGCTGCCGCTCGCCCACTTGGCGTGGGCGAGGGGCACCAGCACGGCGGCGATCACCACGAGCACCGCCAGCTTGCGCGCGGCGCGGCTGTGCACGACGGCGCTCAGCAGGGTCGGGCGCGTCTCGTGGGCCGCCGTACCGGTGGCCGCCGGTTCGGTGGCGGGGTCGGTGGAGGGCCGGGTGGCGGTGGCACTCATACGCGCCCCCCGGTGCGGCCCGGCGGAGAGAGGGTCGAGGTGGGGCTCATGCCGCGGCCACCTCCTTGCCGTCCAGGCCCGCTACGACGCTCAGCAGACAGGCGTGGTCGACGACGCCCAGGCAGCGGCCGCCGTCCACGACGCGCGCGGGGCCGCCGGTGCGGGCCACGGCCTCGATCGCGTCGGCGACCGTGGTGCCCGGGGCCAGCGCGGGCCCGCCGTCCTGCTCGTCGGAGGTCGCGGGGCGCATGGCGCGGCGCACGGTCAGCACCTGCTCCCGCGGCACATCGCGGACGAAGTCCCGTACGTAGTCGTCCGCCGGGGAGCCGACGATCTCCTCCGGGGTGCCCAGCTGCACGATCCCGCCGTCGCGCATCAGCATGATGCGGTCACCGAGGCGCAGCGCCTCGCTGAGGTCATGGGTGATGAAGACCATCGTCCGGCCCTCCTCGTGGTGCAGCCGGATGACCTCCTCCTGCATATCGCGGCGGATCAGCGGGTCGAGCGCGCTGAACGGCTCGTCGAAGAGCAGCACCTCGGGGTCGACGGCGAGCGCCCGGGCCAGGCCCACCCGCTGCTGCTGACCGCCGGAGAGCTGGCCGGGGCGGCGGCGCTCGAGGCCGGTGAGGCCGACCTTCTCCACCACCTCGGCGGCCTTGGCCCGGCGCTCGGCCTTGCCCATGCCCTGGATCTCCAGCCCGTAGGCGACGTTGTCCAGGACGGAGCGGTGCGGCAGCAGCCCGAAGTGCTGGAAGACCATGGCGGCGCGGTGCCGGCGCAGATCGCGCAGCCGGGCCTTGTCCATGGCCAGGACGTCCTCGCCGTCGATCTTCAGAGTGCCGGAGGTGGGCTCTATCAGCCGGGTGAGGCAGCGGACGAGGGTGGACTTGCCGGAGCCGGACAGCCCCATGACCACGAACACCTCGCCCGGCTGGACGTCGAAGGAGACCTCGCGGACGGCGGCGGTGCAGCCGGTGCGGGCACGCAGCTCACCGGCGGACAGCTTCGCCTCGGCGGAGCCGGGGATCCGGTCGGCCTTGGGGCCGAAGACCTTCCACAGGTCGCGGACCGAGAACACCGGGGTGCGCTCGCCGGTCTCGGGGTTCTTGGGGGTGTCGGGCGTCTCGGGGACCACGGTCGTAGCCATCACGCCTCACCTCCCGGCTGATGCGTCGCGGCTCGGTCATCGGGCCTGTGCCGGTCCCGATCGCGCTCCTCGAACAGCAGCTCAGCGCACTTCTCGCCCACCATCAGGACTCCGATCATCGGGTTCACGGCCGGCATCGTCGGGAAGACGGACGCGTCGGCGATACGGACGCCGTTCAGGCCCCGGATCCGCAGATCGGGGCCGACCACGGCGAGTTCGTCCGACGTGGCACCCATACGACAGGTGCCCGCCGGGTGGTACACGGTGTGCGCGACCTTGCGGGCGTACTCGCTGATCTCCTCGTCCGAGGTGATCTCCGGGCCCGGGCACACCTCGCGCTTGAGCCAGCTCGCCAGCGGTTCGGTCTTGGCGATCTCACGCGCGACACGGATGCCGTCGACCAGCGTGCGGCCGTCGTAGTCCTCCTCGTCCGTGAAGTACCGGAAGTCGAGGGCGGGCTTGACGGACGGGTCGGCGCTGGTGAGGTAGAGCCGGCCGCGGCTGCGCGGCTTGGGGATGTTGGGGGTCATCGACACGCCGTGCTCGGGCTTTTCGTAGCCCAGCCGCTCCGGATTGTCGGTGAACGGGATTTGGTAGAAGTGGAACATCAAGTCCGGGCCCCGGGATTCGGGGTCGCGCCGGATGAACAGCCCCGCGTCGGAGTCCATCGCGGAGTTGTCCGGAATCGGGCCGTCCGTCTCCCATACGATGACCGACTCGGGGTGGTCGAGCAGGTTCTCGCCGACGCCCGGCAGATCGTGGACGGCGGGAATGCCCAGCGCCTCCAGATCGGCCTTGGGCCCGATACCGGAGTGCATCAGCAGCCTCGGGGTGTCCACGGCGCCCGCGCAGACCAGGACCTCGGTCTCGGCCCGGACCAGGATCTCCTCGCCGTCCTTGGCGCGCACGTGCACGCCGGTGACCCGGCCGGTGCCGTCCAGCTCCAGCTTGTACGCCCAGGTCTCCAGCATCAGATGGAGGTTGGGCCGGTCCAGGAACGGGTGCAGATAGGCGACCGACGCCGAGGAGCGCTTGTTGTTCTCCGGGTGGTACGCGAGGTCGAAGAAGCCGACGCCCTCGTGGAACGGCTTCTTGTTGAACCCCTCGACCCTCGGCACCCCGGCGGCGGCCTGGGCGGCGTCGACGAAGTCCCGCGCGATCGGGTTCCGGTCCTTCTCGTCCACCGGGACGATGTTGTTGCGCAGCCGCTGGAAGTACGGGTCCATGGACTCCGCGTCCCAGCCCTCGGCGCCGGCCTCGGCCCACTCGTCCCAGTCACCGGGCAGCGGCTTGAAGGAGATCAGGGTGTTGTGCGAGGAGCACCCTCCGAGCACCCGCGCCCGGCTGTGCCGGATATGCGAATTTCCGCGTGGCTGCTCGGTGGTGGGGTAGTCGTAGTCCAAGTCGCCGCCGAGGAGGCCGAGCCAGCGGCGCAGGGTGAGCACGTCAGGCCGGTCGACATCCGACGGTCCGCCCTCGATGACGGCGACACGGATGTCCGGGTCCTCGGTGAGCCGGGAAGCGATCACCGAGCCTGCGGTGCCGCCGCCGATCACGACGTAGTCGTATGCGACAGGTACGGACATGTGGGGTTACTCCTCGCGGTCTTACCCAAATGGCTCGCGCCGGTGCGGGCCGGGGGCTGCTGCCGCCCCTGGGGGTGGGGGTGTTGCCGGGTGCCTTACGTGCCTACGGGCTGCTCGCCGCCGGTCGCCGCGATCGGGCGCGGCCGGGTCCGGGCCCCGGGGGACGAGTCCGGGCCCCGCCGTGCCCCGGGCGGGGCCGGCGGCGGGGGGTCAGCCGGCGAACCAGCGCACCGGGCTCGGTCGCAGGTTCTCGTAGACGTGCTTGGTCTCGCGGTATTCGGCAAGGCCCGCGGGACCGAGCTCGCGCCCGACCCCGGACTTTCCGAAACCGCCCCATTCGGCCTGCGGAAGGTAGGGGTGGTAGTCGTTGATCCACACGGTGCCGTGCCGCAGCCGGGCGGCGACGCGCCGCGCCCGGGCGGTGTCGGCGGACCAGACGGCGCCGGCCAGTCCGTACTCCGTGTCATTGGCGAGTGTGACTGCCTCGTCCTCGGTTTGGAAGGACTCGACCGTCAGAATCGGCCCAAACGTTTCCTCCCGTACCACCCGCATCTCGCGGTGGCACTGGTCGAGCACGGTCGGGAGGTAGAAGTACCCGGTGGCCGGGCGGACCTCGTTGGGCTCCGGCTGCTTGCCACCGCAACGCAGCAACGCGCCCTCCTCGAGGGCGGACGCCACATACGCCTCGGTCTTGTCCAGCTGCTGAGCCGAGACCAGCGGACCGCATTCGACACCGTCCTCGGTGCCGCGGCCCAGCTTGATCTTCTCCGCCCGGCGGGCGAGCTCGGCCACGAACCGCTCGCGCACCGACTCCTCGATGATCAGCCGGGCACCGGCCGAGCAGACCTGGCCGCTGTGGATGAAGGCGGCGTTCAGGGCCTGGTCGACGGCGGTGTCAAAGCCCTCGGCGGTGGCGCAGGCATCGGCGAAGACCACATTGGGGTTCTTGCCGCCGAGCTCCAGCGCGACCTTCTTGACCGTCGGCGCGGCGGCCTGCGCGACCTTGGTGCCGCTGACCAGGCCACCGGTGAAGGAGACCAGATCCACATCGGGGTGCTCGGACAGCCGGGCGCCCACGGGGTCGCCCGCGCCGGTGACCACATTGGCCACCCCGGCCGGCAGTCCGGCCTCGGCCAGCAGCTTCACCAGATGGACGGTGGACAGCGGAGTCACTTCGCTCGGCTTGATCACAAAGGTGTTCCCGGCGGCCAGCGCCGGGGCGACCTTCCAGCTGGCCTGGAGCAGCGGATAGTTCCAGGGGGTGATCATCGCGCAGACGCCGACCGGCTCATGGACCACGACGCTGTGCACATCGGGGGTGCCCGCGTCGACCACGCGCCCGGCCGGCTCGCCCGCGACCAGATCGGCGAAGTAGCGGAAGGCATTGGTCACGTCGTCGACGTCGACCCGGCCCTCCTCCAGGGTCTTGCCGGTGTCACGGCTCTCGATGAGCGCGATCGCCTCGCGGTCGCGCTGGAGCAGGTCGGCGACGCGGCGCAGCAGCGCCGCCCGCTCGGCCACCGGCGTCCCGGGCCAGGGGCCCTGGTCGAAGGCGCGACGCGCGGCAGCGATCGCCGCGTCGGTGTCCTCGGCACCACCCTCCGCGACGACGGCGAGGGTCTTGGCGTCCGCGGGGTCGAGGACCTCCCGCTGCGCCCCGGACGCGGCTGCCCGCCACACCCCGTCCACATGAATGGTCTCGACTGCCGCCACGTGATTTCTGCCTTCCGGTTCCGCGTGCTGTGCCACTGGTCCAAGCCAGCAACATGGACCCCTAACCGGAAGGCGGGAAGCTATGCGCGATTCGCAAGAGAAAGTGGGCCGGCTCACGTGATCCGAAGGCGGAACCGGCCCCTCGGCTCATGATCGGCCTGTGTGTCAAGAGGCCGTGCGGTCAAGAAGTGGTTCGGGTCACAACGGGGCCGGGGTGTGATCACGACGCGGTGCAGTAGTCGGTCGGGCAGAAGGTGTCCACCGCCGTCTGGTGGACCTTCCGCTCCTCCACCCGGTCCCCGGCCCCGGAGGGGCCGTTCACCAGCACCGCGTACATGGTGCCGTTGGGGGCGGCGAAGCGGCGATCGAGCATCCGGCGGTGGCCGTCGCTCTTGGACTCGTAGGTGTACTCCAGCTGGACCGGGTCCATGGCGGCCGAGCCCAGCCGGGTGAGGGCGATCTGCTCGTAGTCACGGTGGGTGGAGGCGATCCGCTCGGCCTCCTGGGCGGACTCGTACGGCGTCGACTCGGGGCCGTGCAGCTCAAAGATCTGGATCACGGTGCTGTCGTCGGGCGAGGTGTAGTAGACGCTGGGGCCCTCGGCCGTCCGCCGCCAGCCGTCCGGGACCGCGAGGTGGTACCCGGCCGGGTCGGCCTGGGTGCTGTAGCCCGCGGGCGGGGCGGCGCCCGTCAGGGAGGGTGAGGACGGGGTGCCGAACGGCGTCGCGGACGGGGACCCGGAGGGCGCTCCGGTCGGAGGGGCCGTGGGGAGATCGGTCGGGAGATCGGTCGGCCCGCTGGTCTCGGGGCCGGGCGAGGGGTAGAGATCGCTCGGCTGGGAGGCGTCCCCGCTCGGCGTGGCCGTGGGGCTCTCCCGGTCCCAGGGCAGCGGACCCGCCTGATTCCGGGAGGTGCCGTCGCCCCCGAAGGCCACCCATCCGGAGAACGCGATCCCCGCGACCAGGAAGATCGTCACCGCCAGCGCCCGTAGCACCCGCCTGGCGTCCTGCCCCGGCGCTCCCCCGTTGTGCATGCTCATCTATGCCCCCCGATGATGGATCTCTGCTCCCATATGCGGATAAGCCGTGTCGGCCCACATCGATGTACCCGGTTCGGGGGCCGCCCCACCCCCTGTCACCGCACCGATACGGATCCGTCGCCCGGCCGCCGGTCAGGTGGCCGGGCGCCGGTCAGGTGGCCGGGCAGTAGGCCGTGGGGCAGAAGGACGCCAGCACGATGCCCTGCCGCTCCCGCTGCTTCGGCCAGTCGTCGGCCGGACCCGCGACCAGCACCGCGTACTGCACCCGGTCCGGGCCGGTGAAGGCCCGGTCGAGTATCCGGCGCGGGCCGTACTTGGCGCTGCGGTAGCCGTACTCCAGCTCCGCGTCCGCGTCATCGCCGGGCCCGAGCCGCTTGAGGTCGTACCGCTTGTAGCCGGGGTTCTTCTTGAGCCCCGTCTCGGCTTGGCGCAGCGCCTCGTACGGCGTGATGTCGGGCTCGGTCAGCGCGAAGACCTGGATCAGGCTGCCACCGTCGGACGACTCGTAGAACACCCCGGTGTCGCGCTTGACCCGCTGCCAGCCCGTGGGCACATCCAGCCGGAACCCCTCCGGGTCGGTGGTGCGCACATAGCCCGCCGGCGGCCCCTGGGTGCTGTCCTCGGACACCGAGGGCGGTGCCGAGGTCGGCTCCGTGTACGGCCCCGACGACGCCGAAGGCTGCTCGGCCGACGGCGGCCAGGACGAGGCCGAGGGCGAACCGCCGTCCGCCCGGGGGTTGTCGTCCCCGCCGCCCGACACCAGCTTCCAGGCACCGATACCGATCCCGCCGACCAGCACCACGGCGAGCACCGCCAGCAGCACCGTGCCCAGATGCGGATTGGGTGGTCTTCGGCCCGGGGCCGGCGGCTCCGCGCCCGCTCCCACCCAACGCTGGGCCTCCTCGTCCCATCGACGGCCCCCCTCGCCGCCCGGCGTGCTCATCTCACCCGCCCAACAGCGCGCCGACCGCCTGTCCGACGGCGACGCCCGAGGCGAGCATGCCGACACTGGCGCTCGCGTCCTGCAACATCACCCGGATCCGGGCCAGTCGGCCGGCCCCGGCCCGGCCGGTGCGCTGGATCTCGTCCTCGGTCCGGTCCAGCTCGTCGGAGAGCGCGCCGACCTCCGGGCTCGGGACCACCCGCCGCAGATCCTCGGCAAGCCGGCGAACGGCCTCCAGCAGCTCCTGATAGGCGGGGTCACAGGGGGCCTCGGCCTGACGTCCGTTCACGATGTGGTTGTGGTCGCCGAAGCCGATGGCGCTGCCCTGCACCTTGCCGAACCGGATGTTTCCGAACGTGCTCCCGCCGCCCGCCGCCGGGGTCGTGCCGCCACCGCCCGCGTCCGCCGCGTGGTCCGCGCCGCCGCCCATGTCGCTACCGTCCTCCGTGTCAGCCATCGCCATGGCCGCCTCCCGCTCCATTGCTCCCGGTGGTGTTGCTGATGGTGTTGTGGTCACCGAAGCCGAAGGCGCTGTGCTCCGCGGACTCGATGAAGACTCCGCCGCCGCTCACATTGATGACCTTCTGCTCGAACTCACCGGTCTCCCAGCCGGCTTCGTCGAGCGCCCTTCGCACGCCGTTGGCCACCCGGTCCTCGACGCTCTTCAGATAGCGGCTGACATCCATCTCCTGGAAGAGCGATGCGCCGGCGTCGCTGCCCAACTCCCGCACCGATACCCAGGGTCCGTCGGGGATGGCCGCCTCATAGCCCCCCGCGTACATCCGCCAGAGGAAGGCGGCCGAGCGGAAGGCATAGATGATCGCCCGGCCCGCCGCCGTGGGCATCCGCCCCAGCGCCCAGATCGCCTTGCCCGGCAGCCCGCCGCGGCGGTGGGAGTCGGAGAGCCGGTCGACCGCCCGGAAGTCCGGGCGGATCGGGCGCAGCACATGCGGGGCAAACTCCAGCATCAGCATGCCGCCCTGCGTATGCACCCGCACGAAGACCGTGATGACGACCTCTTCCCGCCATGCGCCGACGCGGATCCGCAGGAAGTGCCGACGGATCTCACCGCCCTCCTCGACGGCCTCCGCCCGCTCCCGTGCGAAGTCCGCCTCGCCGTACGGCACGAAGGAGCGGCTCCGTAATCCGGTGACCTTGAGGAAGACGCATTCGTCGAGCTCCAGGCCGCGCAGCCGGTCACGGCTCTCGGCGACGGCGCGAGCGGTGCCCTGCGCGGGGACGGCGCCCTGCGCGGGGGCGGTGCCCTGGACGAAGGAGATGCCCTGGGCGGACGGAGTGCGCAACTTCTCGACCAGCGGTCGGATCCGCTCCAGGATCACGCGGTTGTCCAGCGGCACCGGATCGCCGCCCTCGCGCGGCCGCAGCTCCACGGCGAGGGTCCAGGTGTCATGGGCGGTGCCCGCGCCGAGGAAGGGGTGCCGATCGTGGTAGAGGATCACCGGTGAGTACTGCTCACGGCGGATCAGGGCCCGCACCCGCTGGAAGCGCCCGCCCTCGAACCGCTCCGCGGGGTCCGCGGCGGGGTCGGCGAAGGTCTCCGGCTCCAAGTCGGTGGCCAGCACCCGGGCCACATGCTCACGGTGCAGGGCGACCGCGGCGGCCATCGCGGCCGGGATCACCAGCGCGAACCAGGCAGCCGTGGTGTCCGCCCCGGTGATCAGGATCGGTGCGAGGTCCTGCAACACGCCCGGATCGGACTGCCCGTCCGTGAGCGCCTGCGTCAGGGCGGAGAACACATAGGACAGCAGGGTCAGACAGCCCAGCGCCCGCAGCACCGCGGCCGCCCGCCGCCGGGTGAGGGTGACCCGGTCGGCTCCGGGGTAGTCGGCACGGAAGGCGCCCATGGCGCCGCCCCTGGCCCAGGCTGCCAGCAGGAGCAGCGCGCAGGAGAGCAGGAAGAGATAGAAGAAGCCCTGGGCCAGCAGGAAGTCCAGCACCCATAAGGACACCAGCAGCGCGGTCCAGCACGCCTCCAGACGGCGCGCGCGCAGCGCGTGCGCCAGCACCCGGACCGCGTCGATGCCCAGTGAGGGCGCCACGGCGCGCTCCTCGTGGACATACAGCTCGTCCACGACCGCGTCCCGGAAGTCGTCGTCCAGATAGGCGCCCGCGCATAACAGCCGGGTGGCCTCGCTGGTGGCGTGAGGAGAGGCGTCAGCGGCAGTACGCGAAGAAGGGACGGGCGGTGGCGGCTCCGCCCGCGACCGCGGCAGACGAGCGGAGTGACCCCCTACCAAAGGACCAGCACCGGCAGAAGGACCAGCACCACCAGAAGAATCAGCACCGGCAGAAGAATGATCACCGCGCGTATTGGCCATGTTTCCCCCCGAGGCCGTAGCAACTGCCTCCACGGTAGGGGAAGATGGCCCGCGATTACAGTGCATGGCCGAAGGGTCACACTCCGGAGTGAATACCGGAATGTGACCCTTCGGAAACAACCGCGCCGGGGCGGGCCGGTGCGCGTCAGATCAGGCCCGGGTGCGTCAGATCGGGCCGGGGCGCGTCAGATCAGGCCGAGGTTCCGCACGGCGTCGCGCTCGTCCTCGAGCTCCTTCACCGACGCGTCAATGCGGGACCGCGAGAACTCGTTGATGTCCAGGCCCTGGACGATCTCGAACTTCCCGTTCTTCGCGGTGACCGGGAACGAGGAGATCAGACCCTCCGGCACCCCGTACGAACCGTCGGAGACCACACCGGCGGAGGTCCAGTCGTCGGCGTCGGTGCCGTTGACCCAGGTGTGGACGTGGTCGATGGCGGCGTTGGCGGCGGAGGCGGCCGAGGAGGCGCCCCGCGCCTCGATGATCGCGGCACCGCGCTTGGCGACGGTCGGGATGAAGGTGTCGGCCAGCCACTGCTCGTCGCTGACGACCTCGGCGGCGTTCTTGCCCGCGACCTCGGCGTGGAAGACGTCCGGGTACTGGGTGGCGGAGTGGTTGCCCCAGATCGTCAGCTTCTTGATCTCGCTGACCGGGGCGCCGGTCTTCTTCGCCAGCTGCGACAGCGCGCGGTTGTGGTCCAGCCGGGTCATCGCGGTGAAGCGCTCGGCCGGTACGTCCGGAGCGGCGGCCTGGGCGATGAGGGCGTTGGTGTTGGCCGGGTTGCCCACGACCAGGACCTTGATGTCGTCCGCGGCGTGGTCGTTGATGGCCTTGCCCTGCGGCTTGAAGATGCCGCCGTTGGCCTCCAGCAGATCGCCGCGCTCCATGCCCTTGGTGCGCGGGCGGGCGCCGACCAGCAGCGCGACGTTCGCACCGTCGAAGCCCACGTTCGGGTCGTCGGAGATGTCGATGCCCTGGAGCAGCGGGAAGGCGCAGTCGTCGAGCTCCATCGCGGTGCCCTCGGCGGCCTTCAGCCCCTGCGGGATCTCCAGGAGGCGCAGTTTGACCGGCACGTCCGCGCCGAGAAGCTGACCGGAGGCGATGCGGAAGAGCAGCGCGTAGCCGATCTGGCCGGCCGCGCCGGTGACGGTGACGGTGACGGGAGTGCGGGTCATGGCGGTCTCCTGCGCTGTGTTGTCAGTCCAAGATCTCTTGGTGTCGAGATACTTGCGTCAGGCTATCCGACGGCACCTGACCCACGTTCTCTCGGGCCATTGTGTAGCCGCTCACCGTGCGTTCCGGACCGCCGCGCAGCTGGGATCACCGCGCAGGGGGCGGGATCACCGGGCACTTTGGCGGCCGCCTGCCAGGAGGGGGAGTGCAGGCGGCCGCCCAGTGCCGCACCCGTGGGGGGGCTCGGGCAGCGCCTGCCCCGATTCCCCCGGCTCATTCCCCCCGGTTTCATGAATTCCTCCGGACGGGCTCCGGACCAGCTCCGGGCGGCCGCTCGGACGGGCCTCACTCCCCCGCGCGCTCAGCCCTGGGCGCCGGGGGACGTGCAGGCGCGCGTACCGCCGCCGAGGGTGGCGCACGCGGTGGCCCGCGCGGCGGAGTCCACCGGGATCATCTTGGTGTAGGCATCGCCGTCTGCGCCGACCCTGCCGCGCTGCGAGCGGGCCGCGCCGCCGTTCGCGCCCGGCGCCTTGACCTGGATGACATCGCCCGGGGCGGCCCGGGCGACCCGGGCCCAAGCCGCCTTGCAGGTCTCGCTGTAGCGGACCTCGACATACGCGGTGCCGACGGTGACGTCCGCTGTCGTCGTCGCGGCAGCACCGCACCCCATGGCCTGCGGATCCTGGCCGGTGCAGTCCTGCCCGGCGCACTTCACGCCCTCCGGAAGCTGCTGACGCGCGCTGGTGGCCGGTGCGGTGGTCGGCCGCTCCCCGCGCTTCTCGCCGTCGCCGCCCGCGTCGAGCAGCAGGACGGCCCCGGCGACGAGCAGGAGCGCGCCCACGAGCCCCCCGGCGAACAGCGCGGCGACACGCTTCCGCCCCCTCGGGGAAGGCGACGACGGAGAGAACGGCGCGGGCGACGGCGGCTCGGCGGAGTCCGGTGCCCGCCCGGCAGAGGCCGCGCGAGCCGGGAGCACCGGAGCCGTCGCGACCAAGGGCTGCTCCGGATCGGGCGGTTCGACCCTCGGCCACTCGTTCCCCGGGGAGTGGCCGTTCTTCCGGGCGTCCGCCCCCCGCGCCGCCGGGTCGAACTGCTCGATGGCGGCCCGCGCCCGCGCGACGCCGATGGCCTCCATCGTCACGTCGTGCCGCGTCTCGGAGCGGCTCCAGGCCCGCTCCGCCAGCTCCCACAGCATGCCGAGGTGGTGGACGTCGGCGCCGGTGGCCTCGGCCAGGGCCTCCACCGCGCCCCGCGGGGGCAGCAGCCGTCCGTCGAGGTAGCGCTCCCAGGAACTCTCGCTGTGGCCGGTGCGGTCGGCGACGGCGGCGACGCTCAGCCCGCTGCGCTCGACCAGCGTGCGCAGTCGGCCGATGAACTCCCGGACCTGCGGATCGAGTTCCTCCGGTAAGTCCCTCCAACGAGGCATTGCCTTCCCCTGTCCCCCCGCACGTACCTGTCAATCTCCCGCGCCGCGTCCGCTGTTGGCGTCCTCGGGCCCCGAACTGACTACCCAAAGGGATGCCTTGCCCCAGGATGTCAGCTCTTCAGGCGGGGGCGCATCGGAGCATTTCGTGCACCGGTACGCACTCCCTCACACCCGGCTCGTCGTTGCACAGCGGAGACCTCGTGCTGGAACGGTCACTTCCGCGCCACAGGGGTCCCACGCTCATTGATCCGGCACAGCTCACGCACAACCCTGATTACCAGGCGGTCCGTCCTTCTTCGGGGGAGAGGGCGGACCGCCGCCGGACCATTGGGATCCGGCCACAACGACGGCGGCCCGTCCTTCCACGGGGGAGAGGACGGGCCGCCGTTTCACGTCGTCGGCTAAGCGCTCCGCGGGAAGTGCCACGAGATGCCGTCGTGCGTCTGCGGCCGCATCGTGGCTGGTCGCGCCCACGCGGCGGAGCCGCATATCGACACAGCCGCGGCGGAGCCGCATATCGACACAGCCCCGCGCCCCTTCAGGGCGCTGCCCGAACCGTAGTGGACTCCCTCCGACCTGCTCAGCGCACCGTGAAATGCACCACGTCGTCAAGGAACGGGATCGACACCCAGGGATTCGGCTGGGCCATCAGGGACAGCAGCACGATCGCCGCGCCCAGCAGTCCGTAGGTCAGCATGTCGGTGAAGCGCGACCGCACCGCGAGCATCCCCACCTCGGGCAGCGCCCACCGGAAGAAGGCGCCCGCCAGCAGGGACAGTCCGATCAGCACCGTGCCCGCGCGGAAGGCGTCCAGGGCGACGATCAGCAGCCCCAGGCCCACCCCGCCCATCACCGCGAGCAGCGGCCACTGCCGGGCGGGCGCCGGAGCGGCACCGGGCGCGGCCCGGCCACCGCCCTCCGGACGCGCGGTGTCCCGGGTGATCAGCGGGAACCGGCGCGACCTGCGGATGAACCGGCCGGGCCCGGCCAGCGGCGCGGGCGGCTCCTGCGGCTGCTCCCCGGCCGTCGGCTCGCTCGCCTCAGCCGTCATGGCCGGCACCGGCGTCGGCGGCCGCCTTCGCGTCCCGCTCCGCGGCCTCCACCACGTTGACCAGCAGCTGGGCGCGGGTCATCGGGCCGACCCCGCCCGGGTTCGGCGAGACCCAGCCCGCGACCTCGGTCACGCCGGGGTGCACATCGCCCGCGATCTTGCCGTGCTCGTCCCGGCTGACGCCCACGTCGAGCACCGCCGCGCCCGGCTTGACGTCCTCCGGCTTGACCAGGTGCCGCACCCCGGCGGCCGCCACGATGATGTCGGCCTGACGCAGGATCCCGGGCAGGTCGCGGGTGCCGGTGTGGCAGAGGGTGACCGTCGCGTTCTCCGAACGGCGGGTCAGCAGCAGCCCGATCGACCGGCCGACGGTGATGCCGCGGCCGACGACCACCACATGCGCGCCGTTGATCTCCACACCGTGGTGGCGCAGCAGCTGGATGACGCCCTGGGGCGTGCACGGCAGCGGGCCGCTCTCGTTGAGCACGAGGCGGCCGAGGTTCATCGGGTGCAGCCCGTCGGCATCCTTGACCGGGTCGATCAGCTCCAGCACCCGGTTGGCGTCGATGCCCTTGGGGAGCGGCAGCTGGACGATGTAGCCCGTGCAGGACGGGTCCTCGTTGAGCTCCCGGACCGCCGCCTCGATCTCCTCCTGGGTGGCGGTCTCGGGCAGGTCACGCCGGATGGAGGCGATGCCGACCTCGGCGCAGTCGCGGTGCTTGCCCGCCACGTACCACTTGCTGCCGGGGTCCTCGCCCACCAGCACGGTCCCGAGGCCGGGATGGATGCCCTTGGCCTTCAGCGCCTCCACGCGGCTGACGAGATCGGACTTGATCGCGGCTGCGGTTGCCTTGCCATCGAGAATCTGGGCGGTCATGGCTTCATCCTCCCGGATGCGGGGACGTCGGATCCAATCAGGGGCCGGTCGGGACCGGACCGGCGAAGGCCGCGCCCCGTGATCCGGTCGGGGTGCGGCCTCCTGTGCTCGTTCGGCGATCGCCCGGTGCTCACTCGGCGATCGCCCGGTGCTCGCTCGCCGGCACTCGGTGATCGCTCAGTGGAAGAAGTGGCGCGTGCCCGTGAAGTACATGGTCACACCCGCCTTCTGGGCGGCCTCCACCACGGCCTCGTCACGGACCGAGCCGCCCGGCTGCACCACGGCCCGCACGCCCGCCTCGGCCAGCACCTCGAAGCCGTCCGGGAACGGGAAGAAGGCGTCGGAGGCGGCGTACGAACCGGCGGCCCGCTCGGCACCGGCCCGCTCGACGGCCAGCTTCGCCGAGTCCACGCGGTTGACCTGACCCATGCCGACGCCGACCGTGGCGCCGCCCTTGGCGAGCAGGATCGCGTTGGACTTCACCGCGCGGCAGGAGCGCCAGGCGAAGGCCAGCTCGGCGAGGCCGTCGGCGTCCAGTGCCTCGCCCGTGGCGAGGGTCCAGTTGGCCGGGTCGTCGCCCTCGGCCTGGAGGCGGTCCTTGACCTGGACGAGCGTGCCGCCCTCGATGGGGCGCTGCTCGGCGGCCTCCGCCGGCGACTCCGCGCAGCGCAGCACCCGGATGTTCTTCTTACGGGCGAGCGCCTCGACCGCGCCGTCCTCGTACGCCGGGGCGACGATCACCTCGGTGAAGATCTCGGCGACCTGCTCGGCCATGGCGACCGACACCGGGCGGTTGACGGCGATCACCCCTCCGAAGGCCGACAGCGGGTCGCAGGCGTGCGCCTTACGGTGCGCCTCGGCGACATCCGCCCCGACCGCGATCCCGCACGGGTTGGCGTGCTTGATGATCGCGACACAGGGCTCGGTGTGGTCGTACGCGGCCCGGCGGGCGGCTTCGGTGTCCGTGTAGTTGTTGAACGACATCTCCTTGCCGTGCAGCTGCTCGGCCTCCGCGAGCCCCTTACCGCTGCCATCGGTGTAGAGGGCGGCGGGCTGATGCGGGTTCTCGCCGTAGCGCAGCACGTTCTTACGGGTGACGGTGGCGCCCAGGAAGTCCGGGAAGGAGGAGTCGTCCGCCGCCGCGTAGTCAGCCGCGAACCAGTTGGCCACCGCCACGTCGTAGGCGGCGGTGTGCTGGAACGCCTCGGCCGCCAGCCGCTTGCGCCGCTCCAGGTCGAAACCGCCCTCAGCGGCGGCCTCGAGGACGTCGCCGTACCGCTCGGGGTTGACGACCACGGCCACGGACGGGTGATTCTTGGCGGCGGCCCGGACCATGGAGGGGCCGCCGATGTCGATCTGCTCGACGCACTCGTCCGGCGCGGCGCCCGAGGCGACCGTCTCGCGGAACGGATAGAGGTTGACCACGACCAGCTCGAAGGGCTCCACGCCCAGCTCCCGGAGCTGCTCGCGGTGCGAGTCGAGCCGCTGGTCGGCCAGGATGCCCGCGTGGACGCGCGGGTGCAGCGTCTTGACGCGGCCGTCGAGACACTCGGGGAAGCCGGTCAGCTCCTCGACCTTGGTGACCGGGACCCCGGCGGCGGCGATCTTCGCGGCCGTCGAGCCGGTCGAGACGAGCTGGACACCCGCCGCGTGCAGCCCTCGGGCCAGCTCCTCGAGACCCGTCTTGTCGTAGACGCTGACCAGCGCGCGGCGGATGGGCCGCTTGGTACCTTCGGCGGTCACGGGATCCTTACCTTTCGTCCCTCTATGCGGTAGCCGTGACGGGCCAGACGCCCCACGACCTCGACGAGCAGCGAGCGCTCGACTTCCTTGATCCGCTCATGGAGAGCGGACTCGTCGTCCTCGTCCCGGACCTCGACCACGCCCTGGGCGATGATCGGACCGGTGTCGACGCCGTCGTCGACGAAGTGGACGGTGCATCCGGTCACCTTCACACCGTGCGCGAGCGCGTCGCGCACGCCATGGGCGCCGGGAAAGCTGGGGAGCAGCGCGGGATGGGTGTTGACGCAGCGGCCGCCGAACCGGGCGAGGAACTCCTGGCCCAGGATCTTCATAAACCCGGCCGAGACCACCAGGTCCGGCTCGTGGGCGGCGGTGGCCTCGGCCAGGGCCGCGTCCCACTCGGCGCGGCCGGCGTGGTCCTTGACCCGGCACACGAACGTGGGGATCCCGGCGCGCTCGGCGCGCGTCAGGCCCTCGATGCCGTCGCGGTCGGCGCCCACGGCCACCACCTCGGCGCCGTACCGGGCCACACCCTCGGCGGCGATGGCGTCGAGCAGCGCCTGGAGATTCGTACCGGAGCCGGAGACGAGGACGACGAGGCGGACCGGGCGCCCGGGGCGCGCAGGACTGGCGGGGGAAGGCGGGGAGGCCACGGCGGGGCTCTTTCTCGCGGGCGGTGCTGCCGTTTGTGTGGTCGTACAAGGTCGCGGACTCATCAATTCCGGGGAACTCTACGAAGCCGCCGACCGTCAGCAACGATACCGGCACACGAAGCGGCCCCCAGGGGACGGGGGCGGGCACGGGAGGTAGCGTCTGGACTGCGAATGCAACTGACGCCACTGACGCCGTGGGAACGACCGCCGCACCCGCGCCCCGAGCCGGACGGCACCGGCCGTACCCGCGCCGTACGGCACCAGGCCGTACCCGCCCCGGCGTGCAGGACGACGACACAAGGGGAAGACACACTCCACATGCCGGACCGACGCCGCCGCGCGGCTCATCGCCTCACTCCGCCCCCCGCCCAGGCCCGGGGGCGGCGATGAGGCGCGCCCGCATGTCGCGCACGACGCCGCTGCTCCGGGAGCAGCAGTCGTCGTCCTCCTCGTCCTCGTCCGCCCCCGGCGGGCCGAACGGGGACCAGCACGAGGACAATCCGTTCGCCCCGCCGCCCGAGGGCAGGCCGGACCAGCCCTGGCGGCCCCGGCACCGGCCGGACGGCTCCGGCGGGGAGAGCGGCGAGGGCCGCCCCGGGGCCCAGGGCGGCCAGGACGGGCCGGACGGCGACCAGAGCGGTGAGCAGCCGCAGCAGCCCCCGGCCTGGGGCAGCCAGTGGAGCAGCCGCCAGCCCGGCCGCCAGAGCGGCGGCTTCGGCGGCGCCCCGGGCTCCAACCGCCCCTCCGGCCCCGGCGGGCCCGGCGGCCCGCGCTGGGACCCCAACGACCCGGCCCAGCGGCGCGCCCGGTACGCGCTGCTCTCGGGCATGTGGGCGTTCTTCTTCGCCCTCTTCAGCCTGCCGCAGATCGCGCTGCTGCTCGGGGTGCTGGCCCTGTACTGGGGCATCAGCTCGCTGCGGGCCAAACCGCGCCGTACGGCGCCGTCCCCGGCCACGGCCGCGCCCCTGAACGCCCCGCCCCCGCCTCCGGGCGCCGCCCGGGCACCGCTGCCCGCGCCCGGCAGCGGCCCGGCGAAGCCGCAGTCGACGGCGGCGATCAGCGGTCTGGTGACGGGCGGGCTCGCGCTCGCCATCGTCGCGGCGACGTTCAGCTTCCAGGTCGTCTACAGCGACTACTACACCTGCGTGGACGACGCCCTTACGCAGACCTCGCGCCACGACTGCGAAACCTTGCTCCCCGAGCAGCTCCGCCCCCTGCTGAGCACGCAGGACTGACGGCACCGGGCCCGCGCGGCGGAAGCTTCGCAACCGCCTTACGGTTCGCGTCCGCGCGGCCGACGGCTCCCGACCGCCTTACGGTTCGCGGCGGGCGTCGTCCGGCGGCGGCGTGAGCTCCGTGCGCGAGGGGGTCGGGGCGGGCTGTGACTCGACGAGCGGCTGCGGCTCGGGAGCGCGCTTCCGGCTCAGCGCCCAGCGGCGCGGGCGGACCGCCCCGGTGGCGTCCGGGGTGCCCGCGGGCGTCGCGAGCCCGGCCATCGTGCCCACACCGGTTTCGCGTCCGGTCTCCCGCCCTGTCTCCCGTCCCGTCTCCGCACCGACGCCGGTGGCCGCCTTACGGTTGTTCCGCTTGCGGTCGGCGCCCGACGCGCCCGGGCGCAGCCACTGCCACCACGGCTCGGCCATCGCCTCCCGCACCTCGGCGGACTCCATGGGCGACACCGTGGGCAGCACCGCCGCCCGCGCCTCCGCCTCGGCCGCGGCCCGCGCCGCACGGGCGGCCTTGGCCTCCGCACGGGCCTCCCTGGCCGCCGTACGGGCCTGTGCGCGGGACGTCCGGCGCTCCGCCCGCGCCGCCTTCCACTCCGGCCAGGAGGCCCTGGTGGGGACGCACAGCCGGTACCAGCGCAGCACCATCGCGCCGGGCACCCCGATCACTCCCGTCCAGGCCAGCGTGATCATGCCTGTGCGCCACCAGCTCGGGCCGAGGTCGGCGAGGATGCCGATGCCCAGCGGTCCGCCCGAGACCCCGGCCAGCAGCGCCATCGCGGCCGCGCAGCCGACCGCCGCCAGCGCGGCGAGCACCAGCGTCTCGGCCCAGCCCCAGGGCGGCCTGGGCTCGCCCTTGCCGGGCCGCCGCACCGCCGCGATCCCGATGAACCAGGCCACCGACGCCCCGGCCGCGATCCCCGTGAGCCAGACCAGCGGCCCGCCGGAGCCGTCCGTGGGCAGCGCGGCGACCAGGGGGAAGTGCGGCAGCTGGGGGTAGGAGGTGATGCCCAGCGGCGCGACCACACTGCCGCCGCCGACCGTGAACCCCGCCCCGACCCCGTACGCGGCGCCCCAGACGATCGCGTTCGGCAGCAGCGCCAGGCTCACCAGGAGCACCGCGAACCGCCCCGACCACACATCGCTGAGGTTGAGGAAGGTCACCTGCACGGCGCCCGCGTGGCTCAGCATCGACGTCGCCGTAAGGAGCGCACCGCTGCCGAGCAGGACGACGAGACCGCTGGTCCCGGCCCGTAGCGCGGCGGTCAGCCGACGGCGCCGACACCAGCTCCGCGCGGCCAGGAACGCGGCCGTCCTTACGGTCCATTCGGCGCCGGGGAGCCGTCGCAGTCTCTCGCTCACCCGCCCGGGCAGGCGGAGCGGGAACCGTCCGTCGGCCGTCCACACGCCCACGGCGGCGATGGCCCCGGCGACGACCGGCAGATGCAGCAGCGCGCTGAGCGGATCGACACGCAGCGGCCCGGTCGCGGCGTACACCGCGGCGGCGGTGCCCACCAGCAGATAGCCGCCGGTCACCCAGGCGAAGGCGGTGCGCGGATCGACGACGGACTCCTCGGGCACCCACTGACCGTCGCCCTCGTCGGGCTCCGCCTGGTAGACGGCGTGCTGGGCGGCCCGGTACAGCAGCCAGCACGGCACCACGCTGAGCAGCAGCGGGGTCAGCCCGACCGGCGCCGTGTGACCGGAGAGCGTCTCGGTGCGCACGAGGTCGGCGCCATGGCCGAGCAGCCACAGGTCGGCGGCGACATGCAGGGCTCCGTCGGGGCTGCTCTCGGGGGACGAGGAAGTGATCCACAGCAGCAGTACGACCACGGCGAGCGTGCCGAGGCCGAGCCCCGCGGCAACCACACCGCCGAGGAACGCCTCCCTGATGGCGGAGGAGCGCCGGGGCGCTGAGCGGTCGCGTGCGGACACCGACGGGCTGCGATCGGTCGTTTGCGTCACATGACCATGCTGCCAATAACAGCCGTTTCATCCCTACATCAAGGGTTTGGTCGCCGTGTCGCGGCTAGTCCGCTTATGCGTCTTTTATAGAGTCATGGGATGGATGGGTGGCTTGCCGCGTTCCGACCGGGTATCCGTCGCCCGGGAACGCCGCGGGCCCGCACCACAACGAGGTGGTACGGGCCCGCGGCATCGAGCCGTGGCGGCGTCAGCCGGCCAGCGCGGCGCGCGCCAGGCGCGCGGTCTCGGACGGGGTCTTGCCGACCTGCACGCCCGCGGCCTCGAGGGCCTCCTTCTTCGCCTGGGCGGTGCCGGAGGAGCCGGAGACGATGGCACCCGCGTGGCCCATCGTCTTGCCCTCGGGGGCGGTGAAGCCCGCCACATAGCCGACGACCGGCTTGGTGACGTTGGCCTTGATGAAGTCCGCGGCCCGCTCCTCGGCGTCGCCGCCGATCTCGCCGATCATCACGATCAGATCGGTGTCGGGGTCGGCCTGGAAGGCGGCGAGGGCGTCGATGTGGGTGGTGCCGATGATCGGGTCACCGCCGATGCCCACACAGGACGAGAAGCCGATGTCCCGCAGCTCGTACATCATCTGGTAGGTCAGCGTGCCGGACTTCGACACCAGGCCGATCCGGCCGGGCTTGGTGATGTCGGCCGGGATGATGCCCGCGTTCGACTGACCCGGCGTGATCAGACCCGGGCAGTTCGGGCCGATGATGCGCGTCTTGTTGCCCTTCTTGCCCGCGTAGGCCCAGAAGTTGGCAGAGTCGTGGACCGCGATGCCCTCAGTGATCACGACGGCGAGCGGAATCTCGGCGTCGATCGCCTCGATGACCGCGCTCTTGGTGAACTTCTCCGGGACGAAGATGACCGTGACATCGGCGCCGGTGGCGTCGATGGCCTCCTTGACGGAGCCGAAGACCGGGATCTCGGTGCCGTCGAAGTCCACGGTGGTGCCGGCCTTGCGCGGGTTCACACCGCCGACGATGTTGGTGCCCGAGGCAAGCATCCGCCGGGTGTGCTTCTGCCCTTCGGACCCGGTCATCCCCTGGACGATGACCTTGCTTTCCTTGGTGAGGAAGATAGCCATGGTTTCTGGTGACCTCGTCCCTTACTTCGCAGCCAGCTCGGCGGCACGCTCGGCCGCGCCGTCCATGGTGTCCACCTGCTGGACCAGCGGGTGGTTGGCGTCGGTGAGGATCTTGCGACCCAGCTCCGCGTTGTTGCCGTCGAGGCGCACGACCAGCGGCTTGGTGACGTCCTCGCCCTTGGACTTCAGCAGCTCCAGGGCCTGGACGATGCCGTTGGCGACCGCGTCACAGGCAGTGATGCCACCGAAGACGTTGACGAAGACCGACTTGACGTCCGGGTCGCCGAGGATGATCTCGAGACCGTTGGCCATCACCTCGGCGGAGGCGCCACCGCCGATGTCGAGGAAGTTGGCGGGCTTGACGTTGCCGTGGTTCTCGCCCGCGTAGGCGACGACGTCGAGGGTGGACATGACCAGACCCGCGCCGTTGCCGATGATGCCGACCTCGCCGTCGAGCTTGACGTAGTTGAGGCCCTTGGCCTTGGCGGCCGCCTCGAGCGGGTTGGCCGCGGCCTTGTCCTCGAGCGCCTCGTGCTCCGGCTGCCGGAAGGCGGCGTTCTCGTCCAGGGAGACCTTGCCGTCCAGCGCGATGATCTTGCCGTCTTCGGTCTTGACCAGCGGGTTGACCTCGACGAGCAGGGCGTCTTCCTTGATGAAGACGGTCCACAGCTTCTGGAGGACCGCGACGACCTGGTCCGCGATCTCGGCCGGGAACTTCGCGGCGGCGACGATCTCGGCGGCCTTCTCCTCGGTCACGCCCTCGATGGCGTCCACCGGGATCTTGGCGAGCGCCTCGGGGTTCTGCTCCGCGACGACCTCGATCTCCACGCCGCCCTCGACCGAGGCCATGGCGAGGAAGGTGCGATTGGTGCGGTCCAGCAGGAAGGAGACGTAGTACTCCTCCTTGATGTCCGCGGTCTGGGCGAGCATCACCTTGTGGACCGTGTGGCCCTTGATGTCCATGCCCAGGATCTGGGTCGCCTTCTCCACGGCGTCGGCCGGGTCGGAGGCCAGCTTGACGCCGCCCGCCTTACCGCGGCCGCCAACCTTGACCTGCGCCTTGACGACCGCGCGGCCGCCCAGGCGCTCGGCCACCTCGCGCGCCGCCTCAGGCGTGTCGATGACTTCACCGGCCAGCACCGGTACACCGTGCTTGGCGAAGAGGTCCCTCGCCTGGTATTCGAACAGGTCCACGCGCGTCCGTCCCTTTTCCATGGATATCGCGGTCGTTATCAGCGCGGGCGTGCCGCGGGGCCAGCGTGACGACGCGATCTGTAACGAGGGCGGCACACGTTCGCCGGGTACGCGGCATGTCCGCCTCGCAGGTTATCTCCGTGGGCCGTGCGGCCCTAAATCGCAGATCACACTGGAGCGGTGATTACGGTCACAGATCGCGACCGTTTCCATCTATCTCCGTACGACAACCGGGCAGCCCCCTCCCCAACGAGGGCTGCCCGGTCGATGACGCTTGCCTTACGGTTTTACGGTTTCGCGGCCTGCTCGGCCTTCACGGCCTGACTGTCTGACGCCCGCCGGAGCGATCAGACGGTCGGAAGCGTGCCCGGAACGGTCGGCAGCTGGACCGGGACGGAGGGCAGGTCGGCCGGGAGCTGCGGCAGGTCGGCGGGGACCTGCGGGAGGTCGGCCGGGACGGTCGGCAGGTCGGTGGGCAGCTGCGGCAGGTCGGCCGGGACGGTCGGCAGGTCCGCGGGGAGCTGCGGCAGGTCGGCCGGCAGCACCGGGAGGGCCGGGATGTTGGCGACGTCGGTCAGGTCGGTGGGCACCGCCGGGAGCAGGCTCAGCGCACCGTCCTTGGCGTTCCCCACGGTGGTCTGGGCGTTCCCGACCACGCCGGTGGCCAGGCCGTGGGCGAACGGCACGGTGGTGCCCGCCACGTCCTGCGCGAACGGAACGGCGGTGGACGGCACGCTCACCACGACCGGCACCAGGCGGTCGACGGTGTCCTGGGCGGCCGGAACCACGTTGGAGGCGGTGCCCAGCGCGAAGCCCTCGGCGCTGCCGGTAACGACGTCCGCGTACGGGGTGGTGCGGGCCACGGCGTCGTCGGCCAGCGCACCGGTGTCACCCACGGTCCGCTCGGCGACCGGGACGACCTTGACCACGAGGCGGTACACGGCGGGCGGCAGCACGTCCGAGGCCACACCGTCGACGACCGGCTTGGTGGTGCCGACGGCGCCCTGCACCTTGCCGGTCAGCTCCTCCGGGCGGATACCGGCGCCGGAGAGGGAGGCGAGCAGGTCATTGGCCGAACCCGGGGCGGTGGGCAGCTTCGGGGTGGCGGGGAGCTCTGTGGGCAGCTGACCGGTGACGCCGTCGACGTTCGGCAGCGCGCCGGTGGGCAGCGTGGAGGTGTCGGGCAGGGTCGGCAGCGAGCCGAGGCCGGGCAGCCCGGGCACGACGCCGGGGACCTCACCGGTGGGCAGGTCGAGGTCGGTGGTCTTCTTGACGGTCTTCTCGACGCCCTTGACGGCCTTGTGGGCCTTCTTGACGACCTTGTCCGGCTTGCCGGCGACGTCGCCGGTCAGGCCGTCGGTTGTGTGCTCGACGGTCTTGGTGACATCCGAGACCCGCGGCAGGTTCTCGGCGCCGGGGACGCGGTCGCGCACCGGGGCCGTGACGCCGTCGACGGTGGAGGCGGCGCCGTCCACGGTCTTCTTCGCGGTGTCGGTCACCTTGGAGGTGTCGGCCACGCCGCCGGTCACACCGTCGACCGTCTTGGTCACGCCGTCCACGGTGCTGGTGACACCGTCGGTGGAGGGCACGGCCGGGTTCTCGGCGGCAGAGGCGGCGGCCGAGCCGAGGGCCCAGATACCGGTGGCGGCAGCGGCTACGAGGATGGAGCGGCGAAGGTTGTTGCGCATGCTGGAGGAAGTCCTTCGAAAGTCAAGAGAGGTTTCGGACGGGCAGACCTGACCCGCCCCCGCGCGGCAGGTCTCAAACAGACGGGAGTGAGGTCTGCCCTAGCCGGGGAATTCGAGGACTTCGTTGAACCGCTCGCGCGTCGGCGCCGAGCTCTCCGCGCGGACCGTACCGGGCTTCAGTCCGAAGGACGGCACGCCGGACGGCGGAAGAGCGGCCTGGGTGTTCCCACCCCGGGAGGCGCCGCTGTCGCCGGTGTACTGGGAGGTGGCCCCGAGCGGGGACCGCGGAAGGGGCAGCGGCGCCGGGGCGCCACCGTCCGGACCGGTGCCGGAGAACGCCGCCCGGACGACGGGCCCGTGCCCGTCGTGGGAGACGGCCGCGTCGTGGTGCGCGAAGACGGCCTGGGCGTGTGCCCCGGGCCCCATCGGCTCCTGCGCCGCGGGCGCCGCCTTGTGCACGGTCGCCGGCTCGGCCTCGGCCGCGTGGTGCTCGGTGGCCGGGCCGTGGTGCCCCGCGGAGCCCTGGGGGCCCACGCCGATCGCGTCACCGATGCCGACCTCGGGAAGGCGCACCGGCAGCTCACCGCTGGTGGCGCCGCCGACCAGGTCGTCTATCGGCTCGGTGATCTTCTGCGCCTGCCGCTCGACCGGCTCCTGGATGGGCCGCACGGTCTCCCGTACGACCTCCTCCGCCGTATCAGTGGTACGCGCCACCACGGGCGGTGCGTGCCGCTCCGCATGCTGCCGCGCCCGCTCGACACCCGACTCGACACCCGAGGGGTCGAGCATTCGGGACACGTGGGAGCGGTCGGCCGACGCGCCGACGGCAGCGCCCTGGTCGCTCCGCTCGGCGGCGTGAGCGCTGCCGCCGAAGAGGAACGCCAGGGCGAGGAAGCCACCGAGGAAGAGCGCCGCCAGCAGCGCCCGCCGCGCGGCCACCGTGCGCGGCAGGCGCACGGCGACAGGCATGGCGGACGTGACAGACACGAGCGGGGCCTTCCCTGAGTACGAGGCGTACAACGGGCACGTAAGCGTGGCGATATGGCTTGTGGGCCGCCGGAACAGGACGACATCGCCAACCCGATGGCTGGATTCATGTCCTGGGCGACGAGGATGATCCTTGCACGACCCAGAGGGGTCGGCGCAAGCCCAGGATCACTGATGCATCGCCATGTCCGGTATAGGCAGTTGGCGTCGTTCGATGGCCGCGGCCATCACATCGGGGAAGAGATCTGGGGTGCAGGCGAAGGCGGGCGCGCCCAGCGCGGCGAGCGCCGCCGCGTGCTCGCGGTCGTAGCTCGGCGCCCCCTCGTCGGACAGCGCGAGCAGCGTCACGAACTGCGTCCCGGACGCCTTCATCGCGGCGACCCGGCTCAGCATCTCCTCGCGGATGCCGCCCTCGTAGAGGTCGCTGATGAGGACGACGACGGTGTCGGCGGGCCGGGTGATCTGCGACTGGCAGTAGGCCAGCGCGCGGTTGATGTCGGTGCCGCCGCCGAGTTGGGTGCCGAAGAGGACGTCCACCGGATCGTCGAGCTCCTCGGTCAGGTCGACCACGGAGGTGTCGAAGACGACCAGCCGGGTGGCGAGGGAGCGCATCGAGGCGAGCACGGCGCCGAAGACCGAGGCGTAGACCACGGACGCGGCCATCGACCCCGACTGGTCGACGCACAGCACCACGTCCTTCTTCACCCCGCGCGCCGCCCGGCCGTATCCGATGAGCCGCTCGGGGACGACCGTCCCGTGGTCGGGCAGGTAGTTCTTGAGGTTGGCCCGGATGGTGCGGTCCCAGTCGATGTCCCGGTGGCGCGGGCGGCTGATCCGGGCCGAGCGGTCGAGCGCTCCGGTGAGGGTGGCGCGGGTGCGGGTGGCCAGCCGCTTCTCCAAGTCCTCGACGACCTTACGGACGACGGCCCGCGCGGTGTTCTTGGTGGTCTCCGGCATCGCCTTGTTGAGGGACAGCAGCGTGCCCACGAGATGGACGTCCGCCTCCACGGCCTCCAGCATCTCCGGCTCCAGCAGCAGGGCGGACAGCCCCAGCCGGTCGATGGCGTCGCGCTGCATGACCTGGACGACGGAGGTGGGGAAGTACGTACGGATGTCACCGAGCCAGCGGGCCACTTGGGGCGCGGAGCCGCCGAGCCCGCCGGAGCGCGCGCCGCTCCCGGCGCCCTGGGAGCCGCCGCTGCGCCCGACCGCCGTGCCACTGCCGCCCGCGCCGTCGCCGCCTCCGGAGCCGTAGAGGGCCTCCAGCGTGCGGTCCATGGCGGCATCGGCCCCGCTGAGCGAGCAGCCGGTGCCGTCGGCGCCCTGGCCGCCGAGCACCAGCCGCCAGCGCCGCAGCCGTTCCTGGTCGGTCCGGGGGTGGGCGCTCGGGGGACTGTCGTGACCGGGGTCGGCGCCGCCATGGGGGTCCGCGCCGCCATGAGGGGCGGCATCGATGTGAGGGGCGGCAGCAGCGTGAGGGGCGTCGTGCGTCATCGGGCTGCCTCCATGGTGTCGTTGGTGTGCGGGACGGGGTCGAGACCCAGCAGCAGCCGGACCGTCGGTACGACGGCGGCCGCGCGGTCCGGGTCCAGCCCGGGGCCGAAGCCGGGTGCGGCGGGGGCGCCTTGGCCGTCGGCGCCGGTGGACCCGTCGGCCACGGGGCCCCGGCGGACCAGCTCGCCCAGGGTGCGGCGCACGCCGGTGTCATACGCGGAGAAGGTGCGCCGCAGCAGCGGCAGGACGTCGGTGAACGCCTCGGCGGGAACGGAGATCAGCCAGCGGTCGACCAGGCCGAGCAGCCGCTCGTCGTGGACGAGCAGCATGCCGCCGCCCGCGCCGCCGCCGATGAACCCCTCGATCCAGGAGGCCGCTTCGGGCGGCTGGGTGCCGGGCGAGAGCGCGAGCCCCATCAGCCGGGCCGCCTCGTCCTCGGCGAGCCGGCCGTCGTCCAGCAGCAGCCGCGCGGCGCGGCCCCGGATGAGGCCGGGGGTGGCGGGGACGCCGTCCCGCCCGGCGAGGTTGCGCAATATGGTCGCCCAGCGGGCCCGCAGGCCATCGGCGGCGCGGGGCTCGGCCGACCGCGTCTCCGCTGTCGACATGTCGGCTGTCGACATGTCGGTCTGCGGGTGTGGCCACGTGTGCGGCTGCGGGTGTGGCCGCGTGTGTGGCCGCGTATGTGGCCACGTCCCGGCTTCCGTTCCGGTCGTCTCCGTCTCCGACAGCAGGGCGATCGCCCGGTGCACGGCCTCCATATGGCGGCGCATCTCGGCGGCGCCGTCGGCGTCGAGACCGACGCAGGCGGGCGGCAGCCCGACCAGGATCCGCTCGGCCAGCCCCACCGCGACCTCGCCGAGCGCGGCCGTGTCGGTGCCCCGTACGTCCCCGTAGCGCACCGAGCGCACCAGAGCGGGCAGGGCCTGGGCGAGATGGCCGACGTCCGCGTCGAGCGCGGCCCGGTCGGCGAGCGAGCGCATCACGACGGGGAGGGCCGCGGAGAGCCCGGCGAGCAGACAGCGCTCGGCCAGCTCGGTCACCTCGGCGAGCCCCTTGGCGCTCCGGGCCTCGGTCTCCGCCTTGGCGGTGGCCGCCGACAGCACCGTGGTGCCCCACACCCCCGCCTCGGCGACCCGCACCGCCAGCTCCGGCTCCCACCGCAGCCGCCAGGTCTCCCTGAAGGTGCCGGTGCTGCCCCGTGAGACGGCCGGGGTGCCCCAGTCGACCCCGAGCAGCCGCAGCCGGTGCAGCAGACGGCTGCGTCCCGCGTCGGTCTCCTTGCGCAGGTCCAGCTCCAGCTCGCGCTCCAGCGCCTCGGGCTTGAGCCGCAGCGAGCGCTGGGTGCGGGTCAGATCGCGCTGGAGCGGCACCGCCGGAGCCGACTCGGGGACTTCGCCCAGGATGTCGCCGACCACGAGCCGGTCCCGTACGAGCGCGATCGGCACATCGGAGCCGTCGCACATCACGGCCCTTACGGCGTCGAGGGTTTCGGCGAGCCCGGCGAGCGGACGTCCGCGCATGGCGGCCAGGGTTTCGGCCAGCCTTACGGCCTCGATGACATGGGCCGAGGACACCCCGAAGTCCTCGTCCCGCAGCAGCCCGGCGACCTTGGTGAGCCAGCGCTCGACCGGCCGGTCCGGGGCGTGGAAGAGGTGGTCGTACCAGCCGGGCGAGGTGATGCCCGCCCCGTATCCGCTGTGCCGGGCCAGCCGGCGATGCGTCCACGGCACCCAGCTGATCTCGGTCTTGACCTTGGGCAGCCCCTTGAGGAGCTTCCGGTCGGCGGTCGCGGTGGTCCGCTCCCCCAGCGCCGGTACGTGCCACGCCCCGCAGACGACCGCGACCTCGTCCCCGAACTCCCGCCGCGCCTCGCGCAGCCGCAGCCGCATATGGGCCTCGCGCACGGCGTCGTCCTCGTGCCCGCCGTGCCCGTACTCGGCGCGCAGCGCCTCCATGGCCTCCGCCACGGCCGCGAACGCCTCGGCGCCGCCGGTGCCGCGGTGCTCGATGACGTCCTCCCACCAGCGCTCCGGGTCGTCGTATCCGGCCGCCTCGGAGAGGACGGCCAGCGGATCGACGCGCATCCGCTCGGCGGAGGCGCCGGCCGGCGCGGCCTGGTCGGCCTCGACCTCGGTCTCGGCCTCGGTCCCGGTCTCGGTGGCAGGCGTACCGGCCGGATCGGACGGACCGGCCGGGGCGGGCTCAGCGGCCGGGGCGGGCTCGGCCGGCGGGGGCTTCTTCGCCGCCATGGCCAGCGAGTTGGCCGCCGGGAGGTCGATGAACCGCACCGGAACCTCATGGGCCAGCGCCCACTGGATGGCCGCCCACTCCGGGGAGAACCCGGCCAGCGGCCAGAACCCGGCGCGCCCCGGGTCGTCCGCGGCATGGGCGAGCAGCGCCACCGGCGGACGCATGTCCTTCTCGGCGGCGAGCCCCACGATCGCGTCCGCCTCCGGCGGCCCCTCGATCAGCACCACGCGCGGTGGGCACGCGTCCAGCGCGGCCCGCACCGCCCGCGCCGACCCGGGCCCGTGGTGCCGGACGCCCAGCAGCAGCGGGCCCGCGGCCCGCGCCCGTGGGGCGCCCGTCATGCGGTCACCTCTCGGCACGCGCGGTAGAAGTCCTTCCAGCCGTCGCGCTCGCGGACCACCGTCTCCAGGTACTCCTGCCAGATGACGCGGTCGGCCGCCGGGTCACGGACGACCGCGCCCAGGATGCCCGCGGCCACATCGCCCGACCTGAGCACGCCGTCGCCGAAGTGGGCGGCGAGGGCGAGGCCGCCGGTGACCACGGAGATGGCCTCGGCCGTGGACAGGGTGCCCGAGGGCGACTTCAGCTTCGTACGGCCGTCACCGGTCACTCCGTCGCGCAGCTCGCGGAAGACCGTGACCACCCGGCGGATCTCCTCGACGCCCTCCGGGAGCTCCGGGAGCTCCAGCGAGCGGCCGATCTGGGCGACGCGGCGGGAGACGATGTCGACCTCGTCCTCCGGGGTCGCGGGCAGCGGCAGCACGACCGTGTTGAAGCGGCGGCGCAGGGCGCTGGAGAGCTCGTTGACCCCGCGGTCGCGGTCGTTGGCGGTCGCGATCAGATTGAAGCCGCGGACCGCCTGGACCTCCTCCCCCAGCTCCGGGATCGGCAGCGTCTTCTCGGAGAGGATGGTGATCAGCGTGTCCTGCACATCGGCCGGGACGCGCGTCAGCTCCTCCACGCGCGCGGTCATGCCGTCCGCCATCGCGCGCATCACCGGGCTGGGCACGAGCGCGTCCCGGCTCGGGCCGTGGGCGAGGAGCTGGGCGTAGTTCCACCCGTACCGGATGGCCTCCTCGGGCGTCCCTGCGGTGCCCTGGACCAGCAGGGTCGAGTCACCGCTGACCGCCGCCGCCAGATGCTCCGAGACCCATGTCTTGGCGGTGCCGGGCACGCCCAGCAACAGCAGGGCGCGGTCGGTGGCGAGGGTGGTGACGGCGACCTCGACGATGCGGCGCGGGCCCACGTACTTGGGTGTGATCACGGTGCCGTCGGGCAGCGTGCCACCGAGCAGGTAGGTGGCGACCGCCCACGGCGACAGCCGCCAGCGCGCAGGGCGCGGGCGGTCGTCGGCGGCGGCCAGCGCGCTCAGCTCGGCGGCGAAGGCGACCTCCGCGTGTGGACGCAGCGCTTCCGCGGCTCCGGCGGCCTCGGCCGCCCCGCTCGTATCGGTGGATTCGGTTCCGGGCACAGTGACGGTCACAGCTCCCCCACGACTCGTTTCCTCGTTCCGTTTCCGGACGCGTGAACCACACTGCACCACCCCACTGACAACCGGCCCTCCGTCAGCGAACGCCCAGGTCAGGGCGATTGTCAGTGGGTGCCCGTACCGTCGCAGACATGAATCCGCAGGGGGAACGCTGGACGGCGGAGCAGGTGCTGGCCCTGGCTCCTGACGCCGCGTCGCGCACGGCGGGCGGCAGGCTCGCCGCGGCCGGCACGTGGTCGGGCGCGGGCGCGCACGGGCTAGCGGTGTGGGGGCTGTGCTCGGGCAGCGGCAGCAAGCCGTACCAGACGGTGGTCGATCTGAACGGGCCCGGTTATCGGTGCAGTTGCCCGAGCCGGAAGTTCCCGTGCAAGCACGCGCTGGGTCTGCTGCTGTTGTGGGCGTCCGGCGAGGGGGGCGTGCCCGCGGGCGGGGAGCCGCCGGAGTGGGCCGAGCAGTGGCTCGGCGACCGGCGGGAGCGGGCCGAGAAGCTCGCCGCCGGGGCCCGGGATGGGGGCCCGGGCCCCGGCGGCGGGGCGGGGGACGGCGCGGGGAAAGGGGGGAGCGGAGGCGCGGCCGATCCGGAGGCGGCGCGCCGCCGCGCCGAGCGGCGGGCCCAGCGGATCGCCGCGGGTGCCACGGAGCTGGAGCGGCGGCTCGCCGATCTGCTCCGCGACGGTCTGGCCTCCGCCGACCGCGCCGGGTACGGGGCGTGGGACGAGACGGCCGCGCGGATGATCGACGCCCAGGCTCCGGGTCTGGAGGCGCGGGTGCGGGAGCTGGCGGCGATTCCGTCGTCCGGTCCGGGGTGGCCCGCCCGGCTGCTGGCGGAGTGCGCGCTGGCCCACCTGCTCAACCAGGGCTTTCTCCACCTGGACCGCCTCCCGGAGAAGCTGGCCGCCACCACGCGCACCCGCGTGGGGCTCACGACACCGGTGGCCGAGCTGCTGGCCACGGAGGAGGCGATCCGGGACCGCTGGCTGGTCCTGGGCCGCCAGGACGGCACGGACGGCAGGCTGACCACGCGCCGGATCTGGCTGCAGGGCGAGCGTACGCACCGTATGGCGCTGCTGCTCTCGTTCAGCGCCCCCGGCCAGTCCCCCGAGCTCGCGCTGCCCACCGGCCTGGTGCTCGACGCGGACCTCGCGTATTACCCGGCGGCCCGGCCGCTGCGGGCGGCGATCGGCACTCTGTATGAGGAGGAGGTGGCGGAAGGCCCGCCTCCTACGGCGCCCCCGGCCGCTGCGGGGTGCGATATGCCGCGCGCCCCCGAGGGGTGCGATGTCGAGACCGCGCTCGCGGCCTATGGGGCGGCGCTCGGGGAGGATCCGTGGCTGGACGGCTGGCCGGTGGTGCTCGCCGATGTGGTGCCGGTCCCGGGGGACGAGGGATGGCAGCTGGCGGATGAGCGGAGCGGTTCGGCGCTGCCCGTCGATCCGCGCTGCGCGGGGCGCACCGATCTGTGGCAGCTGATGGCGATATCCGGCGGTGGCCCGGTCACCGTCTTCGGTGAGTGCGGCCATCGTGGCTTCTCCCCCATCACCACCTGGGATCCGACCCCCGTCTCGCTCATCGGCACGGCAGCGCAGGGAGGCACCCGTTGACCAGTACGACGCCCATCGCGTCCAGCACGTCCACCGCATCCAGCAGTTCCGTCACGTCCAGCACGTCCACTGCGTCCAGCACGCCCGTCACGTCCAGCACGTCCGCCGCGCCCACCGCCCCCACCGCGTCCTGGGACGATCTTGTCGCGGCCGCGCTGCTCGGGACCGAGCGGCGCACCCCGCCCGTCGCCCCGCGCCCCGGGCAGGACGCGCCGTCCGCCCTGCTGGACGCGGCCGCGCTCAGCACGGTGCGGCGGCGGGCCGGGCTGCGGCCCGCGCCCGCCCGGCCGGGGCCGGGCCGGGCGCCCGAGGATCCGCGGCCGGCGCTGCCCACGGCCGCCCGCAGCAGGCTGGCGCTGCTGCTCGCCGACCGTTCGGCGCCGGGGCGCGGCGGTTCGCGCTCCGCGCCCGACCTCGCCGAGCTGCTGCCGCAGTGGCTGGCGCTGGCCAATCACCACGGCTATCGCGTGCCCGACGCGCTGCTCCCGGCGCTGCTCGATGCGGCCCGGGCCCGCACCGATCTGCGGGCCGAGGCGCTAACGCTCGGCGGGCCGCGCGCGCTGTGGCTGGCCCGGCTCAACCCGGACTGGAAGTTCGCGCTGCGAGGCGCGGCGGGCCGGGCGGCCGCGGCGCACCCGGAGCCGTCCGAGGCCGCCGCCGCACCGGACGAGGAACAGCGGCTGTGGGAAGAGGGGTTGTTCGCCGAGCGGGTGTCGCTGCTGGCGGTGGCCCGCCATCGCGACCCGGCGGCGGGGCTGGCGCTGCTCAGCGGCACCTGGTCGACCGAGCGGGCCGAGGACCGGCTGATGTTCCTGGACTCGCTGCGCGACGATCTCTCCCCGTCCGATGAGCCGTTCCTCGAACAGGCGCTGTCCGACCGCAGCCGGAACGTCCGGGCGACCGCCGCCGAGCTGCTCTCCGCCCTCCCCGGCTCGGCGCTCGCCGCGCGCATGGCCGAGCGGTCGCGGAGCTGCGTGTCACTGACCGCGGATGAGCCGACCGCTGATGCGCCCACCATCGAGGGATCGACCGACGAGGGGTCGACCCACAACGGGCCAACCGCCGCCGGGCCGACCGCGGCCGAACAGACCGCCGCCGAACAGACCCCCCGGATAGCCGTCCGCCCGCCGGACGAGTGCGACAGCGGGATGCAGCGCGACGGCATCGTGCCCAAGCCGCCCTCCGGCCGGGGGGAACGGTCCTGGTGGCTGGGTCAGTTGGTGGAGGCGACCCCGCTGGACCGCTGGACTGAGTGGTTCGGCGGACGCGGTCCCGCCGAAATCGTGGCGCTGCCCGTCGCGGACGGCTGGCAGGCGGATCTCCACGCGGCCTGGTGCCGGGCCGCCGTGCGGCAGCGCAGCGCCGAGTGGTGCCGTGCGCTGCTCGGCACCCCGGCGGTCGCGCCGGTCACCGCCGGGGAGGCGGCCCCCGCCGCCTGGCGCGACCCGGCGAAGCTGCTCTCCGCGCTGCCCTCCCGGGAACGGGCGGAGTGGGTGGCCGAGTTCATCGCGTCCCATGGCCTGTCCGACGCCTTCCGGCTGCTCGGGGTGTGCGCGGTGCCCTGGGCCGAGCCGCTGGGCCGGGCCGTCGTCGACGCCCTGGACATCGCCCGGGACGCGGGCAGCTACCCCTGGAGCTTCAGCGGCATCATGGGCCTGGCCGAGCGCTGCCTTGACCCGACCCAGGCGGACCGCCTCGAAGTGCTGACGGCGATACCGGACGAGAGAGAGGGAGCGGCGCCGGGAGCCGGGGGCTACTGGGCGGAGGCGTTCCAACGCCTGGTGGGCACGCTCCGGCTCAGAGAAGCGATGCGAGCAGAGCTCGACCCGGCGTGACCCGGACGCCCCGGGGCGAGAGCGGTGCGGCGGCTCAGGCGGTTACCGGGCGGACGTTTTCGCGCACCCAGTCGACGATGGCTGTCGTGGTCGCGCCCGGGGTGAAGATCTCCGCGACGCCCAGTTCCTTGAGCGGGGGGATGTCCGCCTCGGGGATGATCCCGCCGCCGAAGACCTTGATGTCCTCCGCGTCGCGCTCCCGCAGCAGCTCCAGCACCTTGGTGAACAGGGTCATATGGGCACCGGACAGAATGGACAGCCCGATCGCGTCGGCGTCCTCCTGGATCGCGGTGTCGACGATCTGCTCGGGGGTCTGGTGGAGCCCGGTGTAGATGACCTCCATGCCCGCGTCGCGCAGTGCCCGCGCGATCACCTTCGCACCACGGTCATGGCCGTCCAGCCCCGGCTTGGCCACCACCACGCGGATCGGACCGGTCACACCCATCGCAGCCTCCAAACCGTCGCGGCCTCGCCCACATCGACGTGAACGAACGTTATCCCCAGCATCCCCTACCCGGCAGTTTCGCGGCGCGCGGCGAGGGGGAAATCACACGTGGGACACGTTCACTGAAGGCCGCATCCGCATCCGCATCCGCGCGCGCCGCGCATCGCACACCGCGCCTCGCGCATCCGCCGCGCGGACGCCGCGCACGCTCGGGTCGGCCACCTCAGGGGAGCCGCAGCGGGGACCGTCGCACCGCGCAGCGCCGTCACGAGCCGCATGGCGCCGCGGTGCGACGGGCGGTCCCGCGTCCCGCGGTCACAGCGCCATTCACCGTGCGGTGCCGGGCCTCCCCGTACGGCGGCACACGTATCGCGCCCCTGTTGTCCGCACATCCGCTCGTGCGTCAGATGTGCCCGGACTCCTCGGTGATAACGGAGTTGCGGCAGCCTGCCCCCGATTGCCGTACGCGATTCATCGCTTTCCGGAGCGATGTGGATCAGTTGATGACCCCGAAGGAGACGGCCCGGATAGATCATCCGGATGTGATCTCCCAGAACATCCGCGTCAACGGAATCGGACATCTCACCCTGGCGGTGCATTTCTCCGTCGCCGCCCGTATCCACGAGGCTCTGGACGCCGCCGACGGGGCCCCGGCGGACGCTCCTAGCGCGGTTCCCGATGGTTCAGAGGCCTCGGAATTGCCGAACGTCAATCGAACATCCGGCCAAGGAAGCACGTACAGTCAGCCGAAAGACGGCCAAATGCCCTTTGCCGAGATGCTCAAAACTCACGGAAGATTGTCGCTGCCGCGTACTGCCGGGTACAGTCGCCGCTAATTCTCCTGCAGCCGAGGCGAAAGAGAAGTTGGTGGTGAACGACCGTCACCCGTCGGGGGCCTCTCCGACCGTCCCCGCTCCCGACGCCTCGTATCCGTACGGCGAGGCTTACGGTCAGCGGCAGGACACAGCGCACGGCTACGCCGGGTACGACGGGTACTCCACCGGCAACTTCGCCCACCTGGCCACCGCCTACGGGGACGGTGACCCGCTCTACGGCGACAGCGACCCCCTCTTCGGCGCGCTTCCGGGCGCCTACGACGGCGGGCAGGGCGCCCACAGCGGTCAGTACGACGCCTCGCAGTGGGCCACGCCCGACCAGCACCACCAGACCGGTTCGTACGCCACCGGCCACTACGACCTGGGCCATGACACGGGTCACCACGACACCGGTCACTACGACACGGCCCATTACGACTCCGGCGCCTACGACACCACCGCGATGTGGGCCGCCGCCGGCTATCACCTGCCGACCGGCATCCCCGCCCAGCAGGACGCCGAGACCGGCGCCCAGTGGGACATCGGCGCCTGGGACACCGGCGCCACCGGCCACACCGAGCTGCCGGAGCAGTGGGACCACGGGACGGGGTACGAGGCCGAGGCGTACACCTCGGGCGTGGACACCGGTCAGACCCAGGTCTGGGACACCTCCGGCTACGGGACCGTGGACGAGGCGCGGTACGACCACTCCGGGCTGAACCATCCGGGACTCGACCAGCAGGGGCTCGACCACCACTCCGGCTTCGATCAGCCCGAGCACGAGGCCAACGCCTTCGACCAGACGGCCGTCTTCGAGTCCAACGCCTACGACCAGAACGCCGCGTTCGAGCAGACGGCCGCTTTCGAGCAGGCCGTCATCCCCGAGCAGGCCGTCATCCCCGAGCACGCCGTCATCCCCGAGCAGCCCGGCGCGTACGAGCACACCGCCGTCTTCGAGCCGGTCGACGAGGCCGACCGGCCGTACGACGACCCCGGCCCCGAAGCGGAACCTGAACCCGAGGCGGCGGTCATGCGGGAATCCGCCCCCTCCCCTCGCCGGGAGGTGGGCCGCGGCCGCCGCCGTACCCCCTCGCCCCGCCCCAAGCGCTCCGCGCTGCTCACCGTCGCCGTCCCCTCCGTCTGCGCCCTGGGCGTCACCGCCGTGGCCGCCGCCTCGGTCAGCGGCGTGGGGAGCGACAAGAAGGACGAGTCCACGACTCAGGCCGCCCCCGACACCGCGGCGGCCCCCGTGAAGCCCTCCGTCGCCAACAGCAAGCTGGACTCCCAGCTCGCCGGGGTCCGCGAGGGCGCCGACGACTTCCGCGACCGCGCCAGCCGCACCCAGGAGCGGATCGACCTCCAGGCGCGCCAGGCCGCCGAGAAGAAGCGCAAGGCGGCCGAGGCGGCGCGCAAGGAGGCGCTGCGCCCGAAGTTCGCGCTGCCCGTCGCCCAGCACGGCCTGAGCGCCATGTTCGGCCAGGCCGGTATCAACTGGATGTCGGTGCACACCGGTATCGACTTCCCGGTGAGCTACGGGACGCCCGTGATGGCCGCCACCGACGGCACCGTAAAGACGCAGTGGAACGACGCCTACGGCAATATGGTCGTGCTGACCAGCCCGGACGGCACGGAGACCTGGTACTGCCACCTCAGCAGCGCCAAGATCCGCTCCGGGACCGTCAAGGCCGGGGACACCATCGCGTACTCCGGGAACTCCGGTAACTCCACCGGTCCGCATCTGCACTTCGAGGTCCACCCGGGCGGGGGCGCGGCCATCGACCCGCTGCCCTGGCTGCGCGGCAAGGGCCTCGACCCGACCTGATCCGGGACCACCGCCGCGCCGCGTCACCGCCGCGCGACGCCCGCAACCGCCGCGCGACGCCCGCAACCGCCGCGCGACGCCCGCACGGGCCTGCGCCCCCGCTACAGCTTCTCCACCAGTCGCTACAGCTTTTCCACCGGTGCGTACCGCAGCAGCAGCCGCTTCGGCTTCTCGTCGCCGAAGTCGATCGTCGCCTCCGCGTTGTCCCCGCTGCCCTTGACGGCCACCACCGTGCCGAGCCCGAACGAGTCATGGGTGACCCGGTCGCCGATGGCCAGGGCGACCACCGGGCGCTCCTGGGCCCGCCGGGTGGCGAACCCGCTGCCCCCGGTGCGCGAACGCGACGTCGACAGACCGGACGACAGCCCCGACGGCGGGGTCGAGGCGATACCGCCCATGGACGCCGACGGGGTGGCGGGGCCGGTGCGCCGCCAGCGCACATACTGGTCCGGGATCTCCTCCAGGAAGCGGGACGGCGGGTTGTACGCGGGCTGTCCCCAGGCGCTGCGCATCGTCGAGCGGGTCAGATAGAGCCGCTCGCGGGCCCGGGTGATCCCGACATAGGCCAGCCGCCGCTCCTCCTCCAGCTCCTTGGTCTGGCCGAGCGCCCGCATATGCGGGAAGACGCCGTCCTCCATGCCGCTGAGGAAGACGACCGGGAACTCCAGGCCCTTCGCCGTGTGCAGGGTCATCAGCGTGATCACGCCGGAGCCCTCGGTGTCCTCGTCGGGGATCTGGTCGGAGTCGGCGACGAGCGCGACCTGCTCCAGGAAGTCCGCGAGGGTGCCGGGGTTCTCCTCGCCGCGGTCCTGCTCGAACTCCAGGGCCACGGCGGCGAGCTCCTGGAGGTTCTCGATCCGGGTCTCGTCCTGCGGATCGGTGGACGCCTGGAGCTCGGCCAGATAGCCGGTGCGCTCCAGCACCGCCTCCAGGACGGTGGCCGGGCCCGCCCCGGACTCCACGATGGTGTGCAGCTCCTCCATGAGCGTGTTGAACCGCTTGACGGCGTTGGCCGAGCGGGCCGCCATGCCGTACGCCTCGTCGACCCGGCGCAGCGCCTGCGGGAAGGTGATCTTCTCGCGCAGCGACAGCGCGTCGATCATGGCTTCCGCGCGCTCGCCGATGCCGCGCTTGGGCACGTTCAGGATCCGGCGCAGCGGGACGGAGTCCTCGGGGTTGGCCAGCACCCGCAGATAGGCGAGGACGTCCCGGACCTCCTTGCGCTCGTAGAAGCGCACGCCGCCGACGACCTTGTACGGCAGCCCGACGCGGATGAAGACCTCTTCGAAGACACGGGACTGGGCGTTGGTGCGGTAGAAGACCGCCACGTCCCCGGCCTTGGCGTCGCCCGCGTCGGTCAGCCGGTCGATCTCGTCGGCGACGAACTGGGCCTCGTCGTGCTCGGTGTCGGCCACATAGCCGGTGATCTCGGTCCCGGCGCCGGCGTCCGTCCACAGGTTCTTCGGGCGGCGGTTCTCATTGCGCTCGATGACCGCGTTGGCCGCGCTCAGGATGGTCTGGGTGGAGCGGTAGTTCTGCTCGAGGAGGATCGTCCGCGCGGTGGGGTAGTCCTCCTCGAACTGGAGGATGTTACGGATCGTGGCGCCCCGGAAGGCGTAGATCGACTGGTCGGCGTCGCCCACCACGCACAGCTCGGCGGCCGTGGTCTCCTCGGTGTCGGTGCCCACCAGCTCGCGCACGAGTGTGTACTGCGCGTGGTTGGTGTCCTGGTACTCGTCCACCAGGACGTGCCGGAAGCGGCGGCGGTAGTGCTCGGCGACGTCCGGGAACGCCTGGAGCAGATTGACCGTGGTCATGATGATGTCGTCGAAGTCCAGCGCGTTGGCCTCGCGCAGCCGCGCCTGGTACATCACATACGCCTCGGCCAGCGTCTTCTCAAAACCGTCTGCCGCCTGCCCGGCGAAGGTCTCCTCGTCGATCAGCTCGTTCTTGAGGTTGGAGATCTTGGCGCTGAAGGACTTCGGCGGGAACCGCTTGGGGTCGAGATCCAGATCCCGGCAGACCAGCGCCATCAGTCGCTTGGAGTCGGCCGCGTCGTAGATCGAGAACGACGAGGTGAAGCCCAGCTTCTTCGACTCCCGGCGCAGGATGCGGACACAGGCGCTGTGGAAGGTGGACACCCACATGGCGTTGGCCCGGGGGCCGACGAGCTCCTCGACGCGCTCCTTCATCTCGCCCGCCGCCTTGTTGGTGAAGGTGATGGCGAGGATCTGGCCGGGGTGGGTGGAGCGGGCGCCGAGCAGATAGGCGATGCGGTGGGTGAGCACCCGGGTCTTGCCGGAGCCGGCGCCCGCGACGATCAGCAGCGGCGAGCCGGTGTGCTCCACGGCGGCCCGCTGCTGCTCGTTCAACCCCTCGAGCAGGGCGGACGGGTCCACGACGGGCCGGGCCGCGCCGTCCCGGTAGTGGGCCTCCCGGGGCACGGGCGCGTCGAAATCGCCGCTGAAGAGGTGATGCGGCACGTCCTCGGCACCGCCGTGACCAGGGTGTGCCGATTCCTCGGGCGGCGGTGGCCGCTCCTCGTCCGAAGGAGGCCCGAGGTCCGCCAGGAAGCTGTCGTCAAAGAGGCTGCTCATCGCTCCCCGAGTCTAGGCCGCCCCACTGACAGCCGACGTCCGAACATCACGAAACGGTTTCGGGCAAAACGGTCACCAGTCTTCACAGGAGCCCCACGTGTTGGCTACCGTCCTGCGTCAGGCGGCCCGGAAGATCCGTCGGCGAACCACGTCGGCACGGGCTGCCTCCGCCGAGTCCGGTACGCCGTGAGGCGCCCGGAGCCGGGGACCCAACAACGCAACACCGGGGTGAATCGGCCCGAAACGGTGCGGCACGGACAGTGCCGCCCGGACACGGCCGTAGGGCAGCCTTCCGTACCGCCCGAACCCGACAGCTAACCCGGTAGGCGGTCCACGGAAGGAGTCGCCTCCCTTGGCGTCGCACCGCAAGCCGCGGAGCCGAATACCCGCCCCGCTCACCGGTCACAGCCGCCGTACGGCCGTCGGGTTCACCACGGCCGCCCTCGCATCCGTCACCCTCCTCTCCCAGTCGGCCAACGCCGCGCCCACCGACCCCAAGCCGGCCGCCCAGTCGATCGAGCAGGTGAAGGAGAAGGTCGACACCCTGTACCACCAGGCGGAGACCGCCACCCAGCGCTACAACGCCGCCAAGGAGCGCACCGACCAGCAGCGGGCCAAGGTCGACAAGCTGCTGGACTCCGTCGCCCAGCGCACCGAGAAGCTCAACGAGGCGCGGCGCATGCTCGGCAACTACGCCGCCGCCCAGTACCGCGACGGCGGAATGGCCCGCTCCGCCGCGACCCTGCTGTTCTCCAACGATCCGCAGGACGTCTTCGACCAGTCGCATCTGATGGACCGGATGACCGGCCGGCAGAAGCAGGCCGTCGACGACTTCCAGAAGCAGCGGGTGAAGGCCGCCAAGGAGCGCGGCAAGGCCAGCGAGAGCCTCGCCTCGCTGACCGCGTCCCAGAAGCAGCTGAAGGTCCAGAAGAAGACCGTCCAGGACAAGCTGACCGAGGCGCGGCGGCTGCTGGCGAATCTGACCGCCAAGGAGAAGGCGCGGCTGGCGGCGATCGAGAAGAAGAAGGCGGAGGAGGCCCGCCGTAAGGCCGCCGAGCTGGCCGAGAAGCAGCGGCAGGAGGCGGCCGCGCGCAAGAAGCAGCAGGAGCAGGAGCAGCAGAACGCGGGTGGCTCCGGTTCGACGGCGCCCTCCACCCCCTCGGCCCCGGCAGGCAGCTCCAAGGCGGCCCAGGCCATTGCCTTCGCCAAGGCGCAGCTCGGCAAGCCGTACGTCTGGGGCGCCACCGGGCCCAGCTCCTTCGACTGCTCGGGGCTGACGCAGGCGGCCTGGAAGTCGGCCGGGATCTCGCTGCCGCGCACCACCTGGGACCAGGTGAAGGCCGGTACGCGGGTCTCGACGTCGCAGCTCCAGCCGGGCGATCTCGTCTTCTTCTACGACGACATCAGCCATGTCGGCCTCTACATCGGCGACGGGATGATGATCCACGCGCCGAAGCCGGGCGATGTGGTGAAGAAGGCGCCGATCACGGAGATGCCGATCTACGGGAGCGTACGGCCCTCGTAGGCCCCCTGATCCCGACGATGCCGCTGCCCGGGGCCGGGACCCCGGGCAGCGGCATCGTCATCGGCTCGGCGGCGCCGTCAGCGCTTCAGCGGCGCCGCCAGCGCCTCAGGTGCCGGGCTTGCGCCCGTAGACGTACACGTCGTCGCCGTTCTTCAGCAGGCTCCAGTACTTCTTGGCGTCGCCCTTACGCATGTTGACGCAGCCGTGGGAGCCGGGCGGCGACCATACGCTGCCGTCGATCGAATGAAACGCCTGGCCGCCGTCGAAGAACTGGCTGTAGGGCATGGCGACCTTGTAGAGCGTCGACCAGTGGTTGATGTTCCGCCAGTAGACCCTCTTCAGCCCGGTGCGGGTCTCGAAGCCGTCCCGCCCGGACCGCACCGGCACCGGTCCGTAGACCAGCCGGGAGCCGTCCTGGACCCAGCTCAGCTGGCGGGTGAGGTCGACGCAGGCGATCCGGCCCTTGTTGGTCGGGCACTTCCGCGCCGCGTTCGGGTTGTGCCCGGCGGCCTTCTGGGCGCTGATGAGGTTCATCACACCCGAGGTGATCGGGCCCGCGTAGCCGATCGTCGGACTGATGCCGTGGTCGATCTGGAACTTCTGGATCGCGAGACAGTCCGCTCGCGACTGCCGCCCGTCCACCGGACGGCCCAGGAAGCGCTCGGCCTGCCGCTGATACGGCCCCGCGGTGGTCGTGCACGACGACGCGGCCATGCTCACCGGTGTCACCGTGCCGGCCGACCGGCCCAGCGGCCGCGCCTGAGCCTGCGCCGGACCGGCGACGGCCACCGCGAGCGGCACCACCATCCCCGCCAGCCCCAGCGCGACGCCCACGCGCCGCCCATGACTTCTGACTGCCCCCAATACCCCCATTGGCCACTCCTCTCGACTGCCTCGCTCTTTACTAAGACAGCTCGCGAGTGCAAACGGTTGCCTCGGGATCGTGTCGCGTTGTCGTGGGATTACCCCCAGAACATTCGTTCGTCAGGTCCACAGCACGGCGATGAAGATGTTTGCCGTTGTCAAGGCACCCACCGCGCCGAAGGCGGCCGACTCTACCTTCTCCTCGTCGCGCTTCACATAGACCAGGCCGAGAATAACGACCAATAGCGCCAGCTTTACGCCGATTTTGACAGTGTTGACGCTGTTGTCGTCCGCCTGGTTGAGCCCGACCAGCGCCACGCCGGTCACCAGCATGGTCAGCGCGCCGTGCAGCATCGCCGGGATCATCCGGGCCTCGCCCGCCCGCGCGGCCTTGAGCTGCGAGAAGAAGCCGCCGAGCAGCGCGCCGATGCCGACGATATGGAGGCCGACGAACACGTGAATGAGTACGTCCATGGCTCCGGAGACTAGCCGCGCGCATATCATCACCCGGCACTCGGGTGGGGCCCTATCGCCGCTTCGATCATGGCCGACTCACAGTTCCGACCACCCCACTCGCCGGGCGATCAGCAGCCGTCACGGGAGCGACGAAATCCGTGCACTCCCGTTCAATCCCCCGCACGGCACCCGCTTTCCGGCCTAGCTTCCTCCTCCAGGTGGCAGTCCGCTTCCCGTCAACCGAGGGTCCCCGCCTCATGGCGGACTGCCACCTGCCCGTCCGTGCCCCACAAGGGTCCAGGATCTGCCGAATGTCCTGGATTGCCCGAACTGGATTGCCCAAGAAAGACCAGGTGAACCGCCGCAGTGGCGTCGCACAGGAAGCCCAAGCAGCGCTCGCTCACCAGCGGCACCGCCCGCGCGGCCGCGCTCCTCGCCCTCACCGGCGCCGCGTCCGCCACCCTCCTCGACGGCACCGGGCACGCCGAGAACCGCCTCACGCCCGCCCAGGTGAAGGCGAAGGTCGACGAGTACCAGCGGGAGGCCGAGGAGGCCACCGAGCGGTACAACGGCGCGAGGGAGAAGGCCGACAAGGCCCGCCGGACGCTGGACGCGCTGCGCGACCAGGCCGCCCGCCGCACCACCCGGCTCAACACCGCGCGCAACGCCCTCGGGGCCTTCGCCACCGCCCAGTACCGCTCGGGGACGATCGCCCCGGCCCTCCAGCTCGCCCTGTCCTCCTCCCCGGAGCAGTACCTTCAGCGCGCCTCGCTCGTCGAGCGCGCGGGGAGCCGCCAGGCCGCCCTGATCGCCACGATCGGCCGTCAGGAGCGGAAATTACGCCAGGTCCGCGGCGAGGCGGCCGACCGCCTCGCCGCTCTGCGCGCCTCCCGGGCGGCCGCCGCCCACCACAAGCGGACCGTCCAGGAGAAGCTCGCCGCCGCCGACCGCCTCCTCGACCGGCTGACCCTCGAGCAGCGGCAGCGCCTGCTGGCGGCGCGGGACGGCGACAAGGCCGCCGACGCCCCCGCCCCCGCCGAGGGCCGCGCCGCCCGCGCCGTCTCCTACGCGTACGCGGCCCTCGGCAAGCCGTATGTGTGGGGCGCCACCGGCCCCCACGGCTACGACTGCTCGGGGCTCACCCAGGCCGCCTGGCGCGCCGCCGGGGTCGCCCTGCCCCGCACCACATACACCCAGATCAACGCCGGACAGCGGGTCACCCGCGATCAACTGGCCCCCGGCGATCTGGTCTTCTTCTACTCCGGCATCAGCCATGTCGGCCTCTACGTCGGCGACGGCCGCATGATCCACGCGCCGCACCCCGGGGCCCCGGTCCGGTTGGCCTCCGTGGCGGACATGCCCTTCGCGGGGGCGGCCCGCCCGGCGTAGCGGTGCCGGGTCCGCACGGAAGACTGGCCGCATGCCACACGATGCCGACGTCCGCGCCCGCCCCTCCGTCGTGCTGTCGGGGTACGGCCCGGTGGGCCGGGCCTACGCCGAGCGGCTGACCGGCGGCGCGCTGCCGCTGCGGCTCGCCGCCGTGCGCACCAGCGCGGCCGAGGGGCTGCCGCCGGAGCCGCGCACCGGCTGGGGCCCGCTGCCGCCGCTCGCCGAGACCCTGGAGCGTACGGGGGCGGCGGTGCTCGCCCAGGCCGTGCCGTCGTCCCCGGCGGTGCGCGAACAGGCCGCCGCGGACGCGCTGTCGGCCCTGCGGCGCGGGGTCCATGTGGTGACCGCCACCAAGAGCCATCTGCTCGGCCACTGGGGCGAGCTGGGCCGGGCGGCGGCCGAGGGCGGCAGCCGCATCCGGATCTCGGGCGCCACCGGAGCCGCCCTCCCCACCGCCGACCTCGCGCGGATCGGCGTACGCGGCCTCGGCTGCCGCACGCTGCGCGCCTGCCCGAACGGGACCGCCACCTTCGTCCTGGACCGGCTGGCGGACGGCGACGCGCTGCCCGACGCGGTCGCGGAGGCCCAGCGGCGCGGTATCGCCGAGGCCGACCCGACGGCCGACCTCTCCGGCGCCGACGCGGCCGTGAAGGTGCGGCTGTTGGCGGCGCTGCTGTGGGGGTGGGACGCGACGGCCGTAAGGACGGAGGCGGGCCCGGGGATCGACGCCGGGACGGCGGAGGCGGCCCGTACGGCTGCCGCGCGGGGCCGTCGGCTGCGGTCGGTCGCGACCGCGAGCGCCGATGAACCGCTCGTCGTCCGCGTCGCGTTGGAGCAGACGGAACCGGTCGACCCGCTGTACGCCCTCCGGGGCCCCGAGAAGGCCGCCGTCTACGGCTGCCCCGACGCGGGCGACATCACGGTGAGCGGCGGCCGCTCCAGCCCCCTGGGCGCGGCGCTCGCCATGGTGAAGGACACGCTGGATGTGGCGGGGCCGGTGGGTCACGGGTTCGCCTGAGCGGCGATCTGTCGGCGGGGCGCGCGGGATGACGGCGCTCTGTCGGTGGGGGCGGAGGGATGACGGCGGCTCTGTCGGCGGGGCGCGAGGGATGACGACCCTCTGTCGGCGGGGCGTCGGTGACGGCCGTAAGGCTGATACGCGTTCAGCGCGCGCCCCATTGGGGTCTCCGCCCCATTGGGGTCCCGCCCCGCCCTTACGAACGCGAGGAGCCCCGTATGCCTTCAGCGGCCCCGACCCGATCCCCCGCCGAGCGGTGGGATGTCCACCGCCTTCCACAGGCCCGTGGAAAGACCCTTCTGGTGACCGGAGGCAACGCGGGGATCGGGTACTTCGTCGCCGAACAGCTCGCCGGTACGGGAGCCACCGTCGTCCTCGGCAGCCGCGACCCGGGCAGGGCGGACGCCGCCGTGGCGTCGATCCGCTCCCGGGTCCCCGGCGCCCTGGTGCGTCATATCCGGCTGGACCTGGCCGATCTCTCGTCGCTCGAAGCCTCCGCGGCAGCGCTGGGGGCGGACCGTCTGGACGCAGTCGTCCACAACGCCGGGGTGAAGTTCGACCAGCCGCCGCGCCGCGAGACCGGGGACGGCCATGAGGCGATGTTCGGCATCAACCACCTCGGGCACTTCGCGCTGACCCACTGGCTGGCCCCACTGCTCGCGGCCGCCCCCGAGGGCCGCGTCGTCATCACGGGCAGCTTCGCGGCCACATCCGAGCGGCTGGACCTGGACGATCTCGAGAGCACCCGCGACTACGACCCCGAGCGCACCTATGGGCGCTCGAAACTGGCCCAGATGCTCTTCGGTTTCGAACTCGACCGGCGGCTGAGGGCGGCCGGCAGCACGGTGCGGAGCGTGGTCACCCACCCCGGCGGCGCGCTCGACTCCCTCACCCCGTCCCGCCCGCCCCTGCACGTCCGCACACCCGCCGAACGGCTGCGCGGCCTGCCCGCCGGGCTCCTCGTCCAGGGCAAGGACGCGGCCGCCTGGCCCGCCGTACGAGCGGTCCTCGACCCGTCCATCACCGGCGGCGAACTGTGGGTCCCCCGCCACTTCGCCCTCCGCGGCACCCCGCGCCGCCGCCCCGTCCGAGGTCACCTGGCCGACGCGGAAGTCGCGGCCCACCTGTGGTCGGCGAGCCGCGACCTGACGGGGCTCGAGCCGGAGTTCGCCCCGGCGTGAGGCCGGGGCGGGGCCGGGCGATCAGGACGCGTAGTCCTCGAGTTCCCCGGTGTCGAGGGTGTCGAGAGCGTCGAGGGCGGCCTCAGGCCCGGGTGCCGCCGTCCACCCGGAGGACCACGCCGGTCACATACGAGGCGCGGTCGCTGAGGAGCCAGGCCGCGGCCTGGGCGATCTCGTCCGGGTCGGCGGCGCGGCGGAGTGGGGTGTGGCTGGTGATCCGCTCGACGACGCCGGGGGACTCCTCCTCCCATGCGCGGATCATCTCGGTAAGGGTGGCACCGGGCGCGATGGCGTTGACGCGGATGCCCTCCGGGCCGTACGTGACGGCGGCGGACTCGGTGAGGCTGTTGACCGCGCGCTTCATGGCGCCGTAGGCGGGGAGTTCGGGGTTGCCCATGAGGCTGCCGACGCTGGAGTTGTTGACGATGGCGCCGGTTCCGGCGGTGGCGCGGATGGCGGCGACCTCGGCGTTCATGGCCAGCCAGGGGCCGCGCAGGTTGACGGCGTAGACGTGGTCGAAGTCGGCCTGCGGCAGCTGGTCCATCGGGCCGGGCTGCTGGATCGTCGCGCCGTTGTTGAAGGCCACGTCGAGACGGCCGTACAGCTCCACGGCCCGGTCGACGGCGGCGCGGACGCTCGTCGGGTCGGCCAGGTCGCACACCACGTGATCCGCGGTGCCGCCGGCCGCCCTGACCTCCTCGGTGACCGACTTGAGCTGGGCCTCCGTACGGGCCGCCAGCAGCACCCGGGCGCCCTCCCGGGCGAAGAGGCGGGCCGCGGCGGCGCCGATGCCGCGCCCGGCGCCGGTGATGAAGGCGACCTTGCCGGCCAGAAGGCCGGTGGCCGGGGTGCGGGGCGCGGCTTCGGGGGTGGTGTTCGGTGTGTTCATGCTCCCGAGGCTGGCGCGGGTGCCGGGGCCCAGCCAGGCACCGGCTGTACCTGGCTGAGCCCCCGGCCGTCCGCGCACACTGAGGGCGTGGACAGACGAGAGCTGGCGGCCTTCCTGCGCAGCCGACGTGAGCGGATCACACCCGCCGACGTGGGGCTGCCCGCCGGGACGCGGCGCCGGACGCCGGGGCTGCGGCGCGAGGAGGTAGCGCAGCTGGCGTTCATCTCGACCGAGTACTACACGCGGCTGGAGCAGGCCCGCGCCCCGCGCCCGTCCCGCGAGGTGCTGACCGGGCTGGCCCGCGCCCTGCGGCTGGGCGACACCGAGCGCGAACATCTGCACCATCTCGCGGGCGCCCCGCCGGGCCCGCCGGCCGGGCCCTCCCGCGAGGTGCGGCCGAGCATCGCGAACCTGCTGCGGCGGCTGCCGAACGCGGCGGCGATCGTGCTCTCCGCGACGTACGAGGTGATCGCCTGGAACGATCTGGCCGCGGCCCTCATGGAGGACTTCTCCGCCCTCTCCCGCCGCGACCGCAACTTCGTCCGCCGCGCCTTCCTCGGGCCGCGCCGGGACGGGCGGCGGCTGTACGGGGTGTCGGACGTGGACGAGTTCGCCCGGACCTCGGCCCAGGGGTTGCGCGCCGCGGCCGCCCGCTACCCCGACGACCCCGAGGTGACCGAGCTGGTGGCCGAGCTGCGCTCGGGCAGCGAGGAGTTCGCCCGGCTGTGGGACTCCCACGATGTGTCCGCCCGGCCCACCCTGTGCAAGACGCTGCACCATCCGCTCGTCGGGCCCATCACCGTCAACTGCGATGTGCTGGACATCACCGACCGGGACCAGCGGGTGATCATCTACACCGCCGAGCCCGGCTCACCGGCCGAGGAGGCGCTGCGGCTGCTGTCGGTCGTCGGCACGCAGCGGATGGAGGTGCCGGGCTGAGCGGGCCCGAGGCTCGGACCAGGCGGCGGGCCGAGCCCGAGGCTCAGACCAGGCGGCGGGCCGTCGCCCAGCGGGTCAGCTCATGCCGGTTGGAGAGCTGGAGCTTGCGGAGCACCGCCGAGACATGGCTCTCGACCGTCTTCACCGAGATGAACAGCTGCTTGGCGATCTCCTTGTAGGCGTAGCCGCGCGCGATCAGGCGCAGCACCTCGCGCTCACGCTGGGTGAGCCGGTCCAGGTCCTCGTCCACGGGCGGGGCGTCGGTGGAGGCGAAGGCGTCGAGCACGAAACCGGCGAGGCGCGGGGAGAAGACCGCGTCGCCCTCGGAGACCCGGAAGATCGCGTCCACGAGGTCGGTGCCGGTGATGGTCTTGGTCACATAGCCGCGGGCGCCGCCGCGGATGACGCCGATGACGTCCTCGGCGGCGTCCGAGACGGACAGCGCGAGGAAGCGCACCGGGCGGTCCTGGTCGGCCATCATCGAGGCGCTGCGGCGCAGCACCTCGACGCCGCCCCCGCCGGGGAGGTGGACGTCGAGCAGCACGACCTCGGGGCGGGTCGCGGTGATCACGGTCACGGCCTGGTCGACGTCGGCCGCCTCGCCGACCACCTCGACACCGGTCCGGGCCGTCTCCCCGATCTCGGCCTGCACCCCGGTGCGGAACATGCGGTGGTCGTCCACGAGCACCACGCGCACCCGCCGCGCCGCCTCGGCGTCGCCCGCCCCGGAGCCCCCGGCGCCCCCGGCGCCCGGCACACCCTGCGCCCCGGGGCCGCTCGCCGCGTTCGTACCGCCCGTCGCGTCGGTCATGTCGTCGCCGCCCTCTCCATCTCCAGCTCCACTTCCGTGCCCCCGTCCGGCGCGGATCTCAGCCGCGCCGTGCCGCCGTTCCGCTGCATCCGGCCGATGATCGATTCGCGTACGCCCATCCGGTCCTCCGGCACCGCGTCCACGTCGAAGCCGGGGCCGCGGTCGCGCACAGAGATGAACACCGTGGCCCCCTCGACCTCGGCGAAGACCTGGACGGCCCCGCCGTCGCCACCGTACTTGGCCGCGTTGACCATCGCCTCGCGCGCCGCCTGTATCTGTGCGCCCAGTTTCTCGTCCAGGGGGCAGTCGCCGACCACCACCACCTCGATCGGGACGCCGTGGTGGTCCTCGACCTCCGCCGCCGTCTTCTTCACCGCCTCCGCCAGGGTGTCCGGCTCCTCGGCCTCGTCCTTGCCCGTGCCCTCCGGCCGGTAGAGCCACGCGCGCAGCTCCCGCTCCTGGGCGCGGGCGAGCCGGGCCACCTCACGGGGGTCCTCCGCGTTGCGCTGGATCAGGGTGAGGGTGTGCAGCACGGAGTCATGGACGTGGGCCGCCACCTCCGCCCGCTCCTGCGCGCGGATGCGCATCAGCCGTTCCTCGGAGAGGTCCTGCGTCATCCGCACCACATACGGGCCCGCCAGCAGCGCGATGCCGACAAGGACGGCCAGGGCGGCCTGGAGCACGGCCCCCAGGTGCTTGGCCGAGCCCTGGAGGACGACGATCCCGGACACCCCGGCGGCCACCAGTACGACCCCCGTGGCGCCACGGGCCAGCGGCAGGACCCGCTTGCTGCGGCTGAGCTCGACCCACTGGGCGCGGCGGGCGTTGTCCGCCTGACGCCAGAAGAGGGCGACGCCCGCGCCGATGAGGAGGAGCGGCCAGATGTAGGTGTTGGCGCGGCCCAGGTGGAACCCCTGGACGAAGATCCCCATGCCGACGAAGAGGGCGACCAGCGCGATGATCTGGCCCCGCTCCGGCCTGCGGGCCAGGATCCGGCGGCGGCCGTCGGGGCCCACGGTGGTGAGCGGGCGCGCGGCGGTCGTCTCCACGCCGCCGACGCCGAGCGGGACGATGAACCAGAAGAGCGCGTAGACGAGCGCGCCGAATCCCTCCGCCATGAACAGCGCGATGAAGACGATCCGCACCCACAGGACCGGCAGCCCGAGATGGCCCGCGAGCCCGCGCGCCACACCGCCGAGGAGGCGGCCTTCGGCACTGCGGTAGAGCTTGCGCGGGGGTGGCTCGGGAGCCGTGGGGGGCACTGCGGCGGTCATGGCTCGATCGTCACACGTCCGGCCGACAACGGGTATCAGGGTCGCCCCTGATCGTTCCCCGACCTGGGCCCCGGGGCTGGGGCCCTCCGCACCCCCGGGACCGCCGCGCCCCGGGACCGCCGCACCCCCGGGGCTCCGAGCCCCCGCCCCCGTCAGTCGTCCGGCGTCGCCCTGCCCGACCGGCGGCGGAGGCCGTACGTGAGGGCCGAGATCAGGGCCGCGACGCAGAGGCCGCACAGGAGGGCCGGGAGGGCGATTTCCGGCCGGACGTCCCACTCCCCGGCCGCGTCCATCCCGTACGCGGCGGCCACGCCCAGGATCACCAGCCCGGCCACCAGCTTGCCCGGCTCGAACGGATGGCGGGACCGGTCGGGGGACACCTGCCCCAACGAGTGACCACGCAAGTGACCGCGCAAGTGACCGCGCAAGTGACCACGCGAGTGATCGAACCGATGGCCGAACGAACGGCGCCTCATGAGCGCTTCACCTCCACCGCACCCAGCCCCAGCTCCAGCTTCAGCGAGACCGTCCCCACGGCCTTGCCGCCGCCCACCGGCTCCAGGGTGAGCCTGCGCTCCCGGTCCGGGCCGATGTCGACGTTGTGCTTGTCCCGCTGCCGGCCCGGCAGCCAGATGTCGCCGATCCCGACCTCGATGTCCAGCCTCACCCGGGCGTCGCGCGGGACCGTCACGGCCAGCTTGCCCGCGCCCATCTCCACCCGGCTGGAGACGGAGCTGCCCGCTTCCAGGGGCAGCCGGTCCAGCTTCAACTCGGCGACACCGCCGCCCAGCTCATAGCCGTCGCGCAGCGACGCCACCGAGGTCGGGGCCCAGGTGCGCCGGGCCCAGTCGGGGGTGACGGCGTCCGGTAGCGCGGCCGCGCCCGCCAGCAGCGCGCTCGTCAGCAGCGCGAGGAAGACCGTGCCGCCACCGGCCCGCCCCCAGCGGGAGCCGATGACGAGGGCGAGCCCGAAGACCCCCAGCGCGCAGGCGAACCCGATCTCGAGGCTGGTGCCCAGCGGCTGCGAGGACCACCCCGCCCGCGCCCCCACCACGGCGGCGGCGACCGCCACCAGGAAGGCCCAGCCGCCGATCGAGGCCCGGTCCGGCACCCGGCGGGCCCGCTCCGCCTTCGCCTCCCGCTTGTCGTACGGGCCGTCGTCCGGCCCCCACAGATAGCCGGTCCGCGACCCGGCCCCGGCGCCGAGCGGCCCGGTCGTACCGTCCTTGACGATCGGGTCGCGCCACCAGGACGGGCCGGGGCCGCCGCGCGTGGGCGGCGCCTTGGTCTCGGGCGGCGCGTCGGCGACGGCCTGGGCCGTGGCCGCGTCCACCGCGCCCACGCTCTCCGCCTGCCGCCGGTGGTGCGACCAATAGCCCGCACCGGCAGCCGCGAGGGCGAGCATGAACGAGAAGTACATGACGCCGCCGTTGTTGAGCATCGACAGGAAGAGCCCGCAGCCCACCAGCGCCACCAACACCGCCGTCAGGCCGGGGCCCTCGACCCGGCCCGAGAGCAGCCTGCGCCCCTCGTTCTCGTCCTCGCCGTGGAACGGGATCAGCAGCCAGCAGAACCCGTACACGATCAGACCGAGGCCGCCCGCGACGGCCAGCACCGACAGCACCACCCGGAAGATCACCGGGTCCAGATCGCAGTAGCGGCCGAGCCCTCCGCAGACCCCCGAGATCACCTTATGGTCACGACTGCGCCGAAGGGGCGTCTGTGACAGGCGGGAACCGGACGCGGCCTCGGCCTCGTCCGCCACGGTGGGTGCTTCGGTCATGCGTCCATGGTGACAACAGGGCCGTACTCGCGACATCCGGCATGCCCCTAGGTCTTCCCTGAGATCTCCCCGGGGGTCACGGCGGCTATCGTGTCGCATCGAACGTGTGCGGGGAGGGGAAAGCGGTGTCGGACGAAGGCCACCTGATAGCCGGACGTTACCGCCTGGTCGAGAAGATCGGCCGTGGTGGCATGGGCACGGTGTGGCGCGCCGAGGACGAACTGCTGGGCCGCCAGGTCGCGGTCAAGCAGCTCTATGTCTCTCCCCACCTGGCCGAGGACGAGCTGACGACCCTGCACGAACGCACCCGCCGCGAGGCGCGCAGCGCGGCGCGCATCACCCACCCCAACGTGGTCGTGGTCCATGACGTGGTGGACCACCACGGACTGCCGTGCATCGTCATGGAGTACGTGCCCTCCACGACCCTCGCCGACCTGCTGAAGGACGGCGGACGGGTCTCGCCCGACGAGGCCGCCCGCATCGGCCGCGGCATGATCGCCGCGCTGCGCGCCGCGCACGCGGCCGGGGTGCTGCACCGGGACGTCAAGCCCGGCAATGTGCTGCTCGGCCCCGAAGGCCGGGTCGTGCTCACGGACTTCGGCATCGCCATGGCCACCGGCACCTCGACGCTGACCAAGACCGGCGAGGTCGTCGGCTCCATCGACTACATCGCGCCCGAGCGGGTCAGGGGCCGCAAACCCGGCCCCGCGTCGGACCTCTGGGCGCTGGGGGCGACGCTCTATCAGGCGGTCGAGGGGCGGCCGCCGTTCCGCAAGGCCACGGCGATCGAGACGGGTTACGCGATCGCCGTCGATCCGCTGGATCCGCCCAAACGGGCGGGCGCGCTGACCTCGTTGATCGAGCGCCTGCTGGCCAAGGAGCCGGAGCTGCGGCCCACGGCCGAGGAGACCGAACGGGGGCTGCGGCTCCCGGCCTCGGAGCCCGAGACGACATCGCTCCAGACGTCGCCGCTCGACACGACCACCAAGAATCCGCCGATCGACGCGACCATGAATCTGTCGACGCGGCGGGAGCCCGGTACGGGCACGGACCGGGCCACGGGCCCGGACGCGCACTCCGCGCCGAACGGGGCCACGACATCGACCCCGTATCAACACACGACCCACACACCGAGCACTCCGCACAACGCGACGAGCGCTCAGCACAACCCGCTGAACGCTTCGCACACTCCGAGCACACCGCACGCGTCGGACCCACGGATCCCCTCGCACCCCCCGGGCACCGGGAACACGCCCGGCGCACCGCACACCCCGCCCACGGCAACGCCGTTCACCGCGTCGACGCCGTCCATGACCGCCCCCCAGACGCCGGTGCCCCCGCCCGGCCCCGCTCCGGCGCGCAAGAGCCGTAAGGCAGTGTGGACCGCCGCGGCGACCTCCCTGGCGGTCGTGGCCGTGGCGGGCGGCGTCTATGTCTTCGGCCTCGACCACGACAACGGCGGAGGGAACGGCGGGGGATCCTCCGCCACGGGCAACCCGTCGGCCTCCCCGGCCAAGCCGTACACCCCGCCGTCCGGCTACCACATCGTCAAGGAGAAGAAGTTCGGCTTCTCCCTCCCCATCCCCGACGGCTGGTCCCGCCAGGAGCAGAACGACCCCGACGGCAACACGGTCGACCGCACCCAGGAGGTCCGCTACCTCGACCCCAACGGGCTGGCCGGTTTCCGGATCAACGTCCTGGACTTCGCCTCCGGCAACCAGGTCCAGCACTTCGAGGACCTCGAGGTCGCGTTCAAGGACAAGAAGGAGTACCCGATCTACGAGCGGTTGCGGCTCCAGGAGACGAAGTACCAGGGCATGCCCGCCGCGATCTGGGAGTTCAAATTCCGCGGCGAGGTCCGGATGTTCCGCGCGATCGACCTCGGCTTCGGCAATGAGGGCGACAAGGAGTACGCGATCTACCTGAGCGCCCCGGACGCGGACTGGAGCACCTACCGGCCGATCTTCGACGAGGTACGGGACGGCTTCCGCATCATCAAATGACGGAGTGAGTGACGGGGCAGAGCGCAGGGGCACGCGCCCGCGCGAAGAGGCAAGCCCCGCGTGAGAGGCGAGCCCCGCGCGAAGAGGCGCGCCCCCGCGAGGAGACGCGCCTCCCGTGAGAGCCGCGGGCTAGGCGAAGAGCTGCGAGCCCTGCCGGCGCCGGCGCCGGGAGATGACGACGTCCAGGGAGAGATACGGCGCCCCGGCCAGCACCAGCGGCAGCCACGCCATCAGATAGGCCAGGTCGTTGCCGTAGTAGTACGGGTCCGACTGCCAGCTGACGGTGAGCCACAGGCTCAGCGAGATCAGCGCGCCGCCGAAGGCGGCCAGGCGGGAGAGGAGGCCCACCAGGATGCCGAGGCCGACGGCCAGTTCGCCGTAGGCCATGGCGTAACCGAAGGCGGTGGGGTCCTTGAGGGCCTGGTCGACCAGCCACGGCACGGCCGAGCTGCCCCGCACCTGACGCATCAGCTCGCCGATCGAGCCCGAGCCCGAGTCGGACAGGAAGGCCGAGTCGGTGAGCTTGTCGATACCGGCGTAGACGAAGGTGACACCGAGGAAGATCCGCAGCGGCAGCAGCGCGTAACGGCCGGCGGTGGCTCTGATCCCCACGGACTGCTGCTGCCCGCCTATGCCGCTCACTCCGCCCATCCCGCCCATACCGTGCACGCTCCCGCCACTGCCCGCCGTACCCGAACCGGCCATACGATCCGCGTGTCTCATGCCGCCCGCCTCTCCCTCACCCCGCCATTTGGTTGCGTGTTCGACGAAACCATACGGAGCGGTCTGCCGGAACGACTCAGTCCATAACATCGATGGGATAGCGGTTGGTCTCCGCCCCCGAGGCCGTCACGACCTGCACATCCACCCGGCCCGGCTCCACGTCCACCGGGACCGGCACGGTGAGCGCGGTGTCCGTGGGGCTGCTGAAGCCCCCGGCCACCGGGACCAGCGGGACATGGACATGCACCGCGCCGATGCGGACGACCAGCTTGGCCAGCCGGTCCGGGTCCTGGGCGCCGGGCGGGACGAAGCCGCTGCCGCGGATCTCGATGTCGTCGCCGGTGCGGATCGGGGCGTCGCGGTCGATGGCGCCCTCCTCGGGGAGGGCCCGTACGACGGACAGCACGGTCGGGCGGCCGCCCTCCGCGTACTTCCCGGTCAGGTACATCACCACCGACACGGCCGCCAGCAGCGCCAGGCCCCACGGCACATCGGGCGGCTGCCACGGCTCGCGGGCGAGGCGGACGGCGGTGAACGCGAGGGCCACGGTGTGGACGACGATGTACTGCACATCGGCGAAGCTGCCGCGGCCCGCGTCGTCGGTCAGCAGATCGGCGGCGCGCGGGCGTACGGCCCGCACCTTCTGGAGCCGCTGCGCCCGCACCCGGGCCGCCACGACGAGCCGTGCCAGCACCGCGGCCACACATGTCAACGCGGCGACCGTAAGGAGCCCGGCGGTGTGGTCGAGGGCGAGCCCGTCGGTCAGCCGCTGCCGGTCGCCCGGGGCCACCGCCAGTTCGACGCCGAGCACCAGCACCGCGAAGACCGCGATCAGCAGCCAGGCGGCGGCGACGGTACGGGAAGTGGAGAGGCGGTTGTCCTCGCCGACGAGCGGGGCGAGCGGGCCGCCGTCCGCGCGGTGCAGCCGGGCGGTGAGGGTCAGCAGCGCGGCGGTGACCACGGCGGCGGTGAGCCCGGCGGTCCGCGCGACCGACCAGCCCGCGCCGATCGCGGTGGCCAACTGGCCGATCAGCAGCGCCCCGGCCGCGCCCCACACCACGAACACCGTGCGCAGCCACACCCGGTGGCGCCAGGCCGAGGTCTCGGCGCGGCCGCTGTCGGCGACCGAACGGGCCGCGTGGGCCAGCTCGTCCGAGACCCACTGCCGGGACGCCCCGGCCGAGTGGGCGAGAGCCTTGGGAAGGCCCTCTCCGGCCGCGAAACGCTCCCGCAGGGCCACGAACGTGGCCACCGCCCTCCGGTGGCCCTCACGGGCCCCCTGAGGGCATTCACAGCCCTTGTGGCCGTGCGGGTGCCCATGGGGATGCTGTCCCTCTGCCGTCGTGGCGTTCTCCGCCTGTTCCACCGCCACGCGGGTCGCTCCGTCGTTCACTCGTTCCGTACGGGACCGTGGGTTCACACGGCACCGCCCAACTGTCATGTGTTGAGAGGGGATTGTGCCGCACCGCGGAGGGTGTCAGCTCAGCAGGTCCGGCTCATCGCGGGTGATCTGCAAATACAGAGGTTGATAGTTGATCCACGCCACAAGATCGTTTCCCAGCTGCTCACGCGTCCGCATCGCGTCGGCGTAGTCGATGGGCACCGGCTTGCCCGACGCCTTGGCGGTCAGCTGCACCTGGGCGGCCCGCTCCATCGTGATGAACCACCACGCGGCCGCGTCGACCGAGTCCCCGACCGTCAGCAGACCGCGATTGCGCAGGATGAGGGCCTTGTGGCCGCCGAGCGCGGCGGCGATCGCGCGCCCCTCGTCCTCGTCCACGACGACCCCCGTGGTGCCCCCGTAGACCGCGTGGTCCTCGAAGAAGGCGCAGACCTCCTGGGTGATCGGCTCCAGCGGCTCGCCGAGCGCGGCCAGCGCCCGGCCGTGCACCGAGCGGCTGTGCGCGACGGCCACGACGTCCGGTCGCGCCTGATGCACGGACGAGTGAACGACGAAGGCCGCCTGGTTGACGTGGGCGCGTCCCTCGACCACCTGGCCCGCCTCATTGACGAGGAGCAGATCGCTCACGGTGATGTGGCCGAAGGGCGTGCCGAACGGATTCACCCAGTAGCAGTCGGTGAACTCCGGGTCCCGCACGGTGATGTGGCCCGCGACCCCCTCCTCGTACCCGAACCGCCCGAACAGGCGCAGCGCCGCCGCCAGCCGCTCCTTGCGGTAGCGGCGCTCGTCGTGGTGGGAGGTGTGCTGCGGGGGCATGGTGAACCGCAGCTGATCGGTCGGTATCGGGGTGGGGGTCTGCGGCTGGTTCGTCATCGGCAGCTCCGCTCCTCAGGTGTGCTGGAGCGGAAGCTACCTCTGGGTATCGCAGGAGGCCAGAGTCAGGGCCCGCTACAGGTGGTCGATCTCGGTGAGGTCGATGTCGATGGTGAAGGGGACCGAGAGCTTGAGCCGGTTGTGGTGGATACCGGTAAGGCCGTAGGTGCTTGTGGCCTCGTCCAGTTCGAAGACGTGGACGACCGGATATCCGTCCTCGCCGTGCTCCACCCGCCAGAAGTGTCGGATACCTGCCTCGGCATAGAGCTGCGGCTTGCGCTTGCGGTCCCGCACCGCCGACTCCGGGGAGACCACCTCCACCACCAGCTCGACGTCCTTCACCTCGTAACGCGACTCCTCCGGACCGATCACGGCCTCGGCCCGGATCACGAAGAGGTCCGGTTCGGGCGCCTGGCGCTCGTTGATGACCACGTTCATCTCCCGCCGGACCCGCCGGTCACCGGGCACTGTCTTTCGCAGGCCGAATACCAGCACTTCGATCACCAGAGCGTGGAAACTCCGCTGCGGACTCACGAAAACCAGGCTCCCGTCGATCAACTCGGTGTGCGGCGGGAGGTCAGGCAGACTGAACAAATCGTCCACGGTGTAGCCATCCAGCGGCGGCATCGGCCACGAGGTGGTGTGCGGCGGCTCAGCGGTCATGGTTTCTCCCATGGACGGGATTCTCGGCCGTAGAGCCAGCGTACCCAGCCCGAACGCCGACGCCGCCGCTCAAACGAATGAGCGACGGCGTCGGCGTTTGACGATCAGATGACCATCCGACCCGGAGGGAGCGCGGCGGTCACTCCCACTCGATGGTGCCGGGCGGCTTGCTGGTGATGTCCAGCACCACCCGGTTCACCTGGTCCACCTCATTGGTGATGCGGGTCGAGATCCGCGACAGCACGTCGTACGGCAGCCGCGACCAGTCCGCCGTCATCGCGTCCTCCGAGGAGACCGGGCGCAGCACGATCGGGTGGCCGTAGGTGCGGCCGTCGCCCTGGACGCCGACCGAGCGGACGTCGGCGAGCAGGACCACCGGGCACTGCCAGATGTCGCGGTCCAGACCGGCGGCGGTCAGCTCCTCGCGGGCGATGGCGTCGGCCTCGCGCAGCAGGTCAAGGCGCTCCTTGTTGACCTCGCCGACGATCCGGATACCCAGGCCCGGGCCGGGGAAGGGCTGGCGGTGCACGATCTCGTCCGGCAGGCCGAGTTCCTGGCCGACCATCCGCACCTCGTCCTTGAACAGCCGGCGCAACGGCTCGACCAGCCGGAACTCGATGTCGTCGGGCAGCCCGCCCACATTGTGGTGGGACTTGATGTTGGCCGTGCCGGTGCCGCCGCCGGACTCCACGACATCGGGGTAGAGGGTGCCCTGGACCAGGAACTCCACGGCCTCACCGGCCGCGCCCGCCTCGGCCACCAGCTCGGCCTGCGCCTGCTCGAAGACCCGGATGAACTCCCGGCCGATGATCTTCCGCTTCTCCTCGGGGTCGGAGACCCCGGCGAGCGCGGTGAGGAAGCGCTCCTCGGCCTCGACGACCTTCAGCTGCACGCCGGTGGCCGCCACGAAGTCCTTCTCGACCTGCTCGGACTCGCCCTTGCGCATCAGCCCGTGGTCCACGTAGACGCAGGTCAGCTGGTCGCCGATGGCCTTCTGGACGAGGGCGGCGGCCACGGCGGAGTCCACACCGCCGGACAGCCCGCAGATCGCGCGCTTGGTGCCGACCTGCTCCCGGATCGCGGCCACGGACTCCTCGACCACATTGGTGGTGGTCCAGGTGGGCTCCAGGCCGGCGCCCCGGTAGAGGAAGTGTTCCAGCACCTGCTGGCCGTGGGTGGAGTGCATCACCTCGGGGTGGTGCTGCACGCCGTACAGCCTGCGCTCATCGCATTCGAAGGCCGCGACCGGCACCACATCGGTGGACGCGGTGACGGTGAAGCCCTCGGGGGCCTCGGAGCAGGCGTCGCCGTGCGACATCCACACCTGCTGCTCCTCGGGGGTGCCCGCGAAGAGCGTCGAGCCCTGTTTGGTGACGGTGAGCGCCGTACGGCCGTACTCCCGCGCCCCGGTGTTGTCCACCGTGCCGCCGAGCGCCGTGGCCATCAGCTGGAAGCCGTAGCACATGCCGAAGACCGGGACGCCCGCCTCGAAGATCGCGCGGTCGAGCGTGGGCGCGCCCTCGGCGTAGACCGACGAGGGGCCGCCGGAGAGGATGATCGCCTTGGGGTTCTTGGCGAGCATCTCGGCCACCGGCATGGTGGACGGAACGATCTCGCTGTAGACCCGGGCCTCACGGACCCTGCGGGCGATGAGCTGGGCGTACTGCGCGCCGAAGTCGACGACCAGGACGGTGTCGGGGGCGGCAGCAGGGGACGCTGATGGCACTTCGGCGGCCTTCCGGCGGTGGTGGCGTGCGGTGGAACGGGCTGCGGCGGGGCCACGGCTTCGGGGCGGGACCGCAGGGTTTGGACTTTCGATTCTAACGGGCCCATAATCGACGCCATGTCCACGCGCATGACCTTCGTCTTTACCTATGGCACCGGCCCGTCCGGCTGCCATGGTCGTGCTGCGTAAACACTGACAGCGACTTCCCAGGCGCCCCGGGCCGGCAAAGGCCCGGGGCGTTCTGTCGTTTCTTCCGGGTCTTGGCCGGACTCCAGGGCTCCGCCACACGGACCAGGAGATACGGATATGAGCAGCGGCGTTTCGGCCACAGAGGCCGCCCAGGTGATCGGCACCGCGCGGGAGCGGATCGACGCCCTCGACGGGCAGATCCTCGATCTCGTCCGGGAGCGGATGGCCGTCTCGGCCACCGTCCAGGAGGCACGGATCGCGGCGGGCGGGCGGCGGGTGCACCTCTCCCGCGAGATGGAGATCCTCGACCGCTACCGGCAGCGGCTGGGCAAGCCCGGTACGACGCTCGCCATGACGCTGCTGGAGCTGTGCCGGGGCCGGGTCTGATCCCTCCGCCTTCGCGGCCACGACAGCCGACGCGTAGAGCGGACGCGGACAGCGGACAGGCGAAGGGCCCCGGGAGCGCCCGAACGGGGCGGGCGCCCCCGGGACCCTAGGCGGTCAGCACCGGCGTCAGGGCAGCGCCGGTGCTGAGAGGCGGCGCCGGGGGGTTGCGCCGCTGGCTTATGGGGCCCGTATGTCAGGGGTGTCTGAACGGCGTACGCCCGCGTGGTCGGACCAATGTCGGGGTGTGACCGGGGGCGTTTTCCCTCTCAGCATCGTGGTGGATGCCGAGCGTCGGGCGCAACCGTTTCGACCGGATACGGTCGGCCCCAGGCGTCCCCGGGGCCGACCGTCCTTAGGTGGTGACCGGGCTGCTGTCCCCTGCCGACCGGTCACCTCGCCGAAGCGAGGTCCCACGACGGGCCGCCTGAATCACCACAGGGGCCGCGTCTCATCGCTGCGGCGGATCTGAGCCACGCGTGGATTTTCCGGGCCGCTCCTGGCTGGCGCGGCACCGGGCACAACGAGCCCGCGCGCGGGCCGGTCACCCGCCGTACGGGTGATGACGTGCGAGGCAAGGCACCCCTGGCGGATTCTGTGACCATTCTGTGAGCAACCGTGAGGGCAACCTTTCGGCCATTCGCCTGGTCATGTACGTGCAAACGCACGGCCATCCCGCGCCCCACCGCGACGGCCTTCCACACGCGTATCGCCCACCACGGCGATGCGTACGGACCCAGAGAGGTCTTCATGAAGCTTCGCCGCGCCCTGGCGGCCGCCGCAGCGACGGCCGCCATAGCCCCCGCCGCGCTTCTCGCGGCCCCCGCTGCCTTCGCGGAGACACCGAGCGAGAGCCCGGCGCCGTCCGCCTCCGAGACCGTGACGCAGTCCCCCGAGGACCCGGCGCCGTCGCAGACCCCGACCGACGAGGCCACGCCGACCACCCCGGCGCCGTCCACGTCCGCCACCGAGGCTCCGACCCCCGGCGACCCCTCCGGCACCCCCTCGGGTACCCCGACCGAGACCGCCACCCCGACGCCGACCCCGACCTCGACCTCGACCGAGGTGCCGGGCGACGGCGAGTGCGCGGACGACGGGGACTACAACGAGGACCCGGAGCTCAGCACGACCCTGGTCGGCCTGCCGTCGAAGGTCGTGGCGGGCAGCGGTTTCCATGGCTTCACGTTCCAGGTGAAGAACGAGTCGGACCGCAGCTACCAGCGGGTCGACTTCGGGCTCTTCGCGGGCACGGTGCACGAGTCCGCCCCCGACGGGACGGGCAAGTACCTGACCCTCCAGTACAAGGACCCCGAGTCCGGCGCCTGGAAGGCGATCTCCACCGACGAGAGCGACCCGGGCTCCGGCTACATCGGCTACACCGATGTGCGCCCGCACGAGACCCTTACGGTCGACCTCCGGCTGAGCGTCGCCAAGAGCGCGCCCGAGGGCTTCGGTTACGCCATCAGCGTCGGCGTGTACGCGGACGACGAGGGCAACTGCGTCTACTCGACCGGTGAGTACTACGAGTTCGACGTGTTGAAGGCGGGTTCGGAGCCGGGCCAGGTGCCGCCGGCCGACCCGAAGCCGCAGGGTGGCAAGAAGCCGCTGCCGCACAAGCCCGAGGGCGACACGGAGATCAGCCCGAAGGGCAGCCTGGCCGAAACCGGGTCCTCCTCCGCGCTGCCGATGATCGCCGTGATCGGTGGTGTGGCGATGGCGGCGGGCGGAGGCGCGGTCTTCGTGGTCCGCCGCCGTCGCGCCACGGTCTGACGGTCCTCGCGACGGTTCTGAGGGGCGCCGTACGGGCTGGTCTCCCGGCCCGTACGGCGCCCCTGCGCTCAACTGCCCGGCGCGCAGCCGCCCGGCGCTCAGGCGCGCGGCGGGACCTTCGGCACCGGCAGCAGCGGGAGCCTCAGCGCCCCGAAGGCGTCCGCCGGTACGGCGGGGCTGCGCGGCGGGACGGGCCGCAGGCGCTCATACGGCGCCTCCGGGGCCGGGCGCGGGTCGGACTCGCCCTTGTTGGGCCACAGGGACATCGCCCGCTCGGCCTGGGCCGTGATGGTCAGGGACGGATTGACGCCCAGATTGGCCGAGACGGCGGCGCCGTCGACCACATGGATGCCCGGATGGCCGTAGAGCCGGTGGTACGGGTCGATGACGCCCTCCTCCGGGGACGCCCCGATCGGGCAGCCGCCGAGGAAGTGGGCGGTCAGCGGGGTGCCCATGAGCTCGCCGACGTTGCTGCCCGCGAAGCCGTTGATCGAGTCGGCGATGTGGCGGGCGGCCTCGGCGCCTTCGGGGATGTGGTCCGGGTTGGGCTCGCCGTGGCCCTGGCGGGCGGTGAGCAGCCCCTTCCCCGGCCCCTTCGGCTTGCGGTAGGTGGTCAGCGAGTTGTCGTGCGTCTGCATGACCAGGCCGATGATGGTCCGCTCCGACCAGCGGCGGTTGGACAGCGAGCGCACGGCCAGGGTGGGGTGCCGGAGGTTGGCGCCCAGGAAGCGCAGCCAGCGCGGAACCCGCCCGCCGTGCGGGATCTGGAGGATGGAGAGCATCCCCATCGCGTTGGAGCCCTTGCCGTAGCGGACGGGCTCGATATGGGTGTTCTCGTTCGGGTGGATCGACGAGGTGATCGCGACGCCCCGGGTGAAGTCCGCCCGCCCCTCCCCGCCCCGTGCGCGGCGGTAGCGGCGGTCGGTGGTCTGCGCGCCCACCAGGGCCTCGGAGTTGGTGCGGGTGAGGATGCCGAGCCGCTCCGAGACGCGCGGCAGCAGCCCCTTGTCCCGCATCGTGTGCAGCAGCGTCTGGGTGCCGTACGTACCGGCGGCGAGGACGACGTACCGGGAGCGCAGCGCCTTCGGCTTGCCCTTACGGCGGTTGTCGGTCGGGACGGTGGTGACCGTATAGCCGCCGTGCGGGTCGTCGCACAGGGCGACGACGGTCGTCATCGGGTGGACGGCGGCTCCGGCCCGCTCGGCGAGGTGGAGATAGTTCTCGTTGAGGGTGTTCTTGGCGCCGTGGCGGCAGCCGGTCATGCACTCACCGCACTCCGTGCACGCCTTACGGGCCGGGCCCGCGCCGCCGAAGTACGGATCGGGCACGGCCCCGCCCGGCGCGGCCTTGGTGGTGCCGTCTGCGTCGTGGCCGTCCCCGAAGAAGACCCCCACGGGCGCCATATGGAAGGTGTCGCCCACGCCCATCTTCTCGGCGGCCGCCTTGAGGTGGACATCGGACGGGGTGAGGGTGTGGTTGAGGCGCGCCCCGAGCATCCGCCGCGCCTGGTCGTAGTACGGGCTCAGCTCCTCCTGCCAGTCGGTGATGTGCCCCCACTGGCGGTCCCGGAAGAACGGCTCGGGCGGTACGTAGAGCGTGTTGGCGTAGTTGAGCGAACCGCCCCCGACCCCGGCGCCCGCAAGCACCATGACCTTGCCCAGCACATGGATGCGCTGGATGCCGAAGCAGCCGAGGGCCGGGGCCCAGAGGTAGTTGCGGAGGTCCCAGGAGTTCTTGGGCAGGGTTTCGGGGGTGAACCGGCGGCCCGCCTCGAGGACGCCGACCCGATAGCCCTTCTCGGTCAGCCGCAGGGCCGACACCGATCCGCCGAATCCCGAGCCGATCACGATCACGTCGTAGTCGAAGTCACCGTCGTCGGGATGGGTGTCGGCATGGGTGTCGGCATGGGTGCCGGCATGGGTGCCGGCATGGACGTCGAGGTCGTCGGCGAAGTCCTCGTCGTGGCCGGGCTCTTGTGCCCGCTTTTGGGCAGACTTCTCCCCTGACACTGGTACCTCCATTGAAATGTGCTGGTCAGCGCAGGCGCAGTGCCTTGAGCGCACGCAGGCTGCGGGTCATGAAGTCCGCGTATTTCTCGTCCGTCATCCCGAAGGCCGGGCCGAGCGGCATCAGCCGCTGCTGGGCGACCGTCTGCGGTTCGGTGAACCGGAGGATGCCCTCGGAGCCATGGCGGCGGCCGAGTCCGGAGTCGCCCATGCCGCCCATGGGAGACGCGACGCTGCCGAAGGCGGCGGCGTAGCTCTCGTTGAGGTTGACGGTGCCCGCGCGGAGCCGGGTGGCGATCGCGCGGCCGCGCCGGGCGTCCTTGGTCCAGACGCTGGCGTTCAGACCGTAGGACGTCGCGTTGGCGCGCTCGATGGCCTCGCCCTCGTCGCGGAAGCGGTAGACGGAGACGACCGGGCCGAAGGTCTCCTCGGTGCAGACGGCCATCGGGGACTCCACGCCGTCCAGGATCGTCGGCTCGTAGAAGTACGGGCCGATGTCGGGGCGGGCGCGGCCGCCGGCGAGCACCGTGGCGCCCTTGGAGACGGCCTCGTCCACATGGCGGGTGACGGTCTCCAGCTGGCGCTCCGAGACGAGCGAGCCCATCTCCGCCCCGTACGCCAGGGCGGTGCCGAGCCGCATGGCCTTCGTACGGGCCGCGAAGCGCTCCAGGAAGTCGTCCGCGATCGACTCGTGGACGTACAGCCGCTCCATGGAGATGCACAGCTGCCCGGCGGAGGCGAAGCTGCCGCGCACCGCGCCGTCGACCGCGCGGGCGAGGTCGGCGTCGCGCAGCACCAGCATGGCGTTCTTACCGCCGAGTTCGAGGGAGCAGCCCACCAGGCGGGCGGCGGCGGCCTGGGCCACCTCGCGGCCGGTGCGGGTGGAGCCGGTGAACGCGACGTAGTCGGCGCGCTCGACCACGGCGGGGCCCACCACCGGGCCGTCCCCGATCACGACCTGCCACACCCCGGCCGGAAGGCCGGCCTCCACCATGAGCTCGCGCGCCCACAGGGCGGACAGCGCGGTCTCGGTGTCGGGCTTCATCACCACGGCGTTGCCCGCCACGAAGGCGGGGATCGCATCGCCCACGGAGAGCTGGAGGGGGTAGTTCCAGGGCGCTATGAGGCCCACGACCCCGCGCGGCTGGCGCAGTTCGGTGACCTTGGTGAGGGTGGGCACCGCGCCCAGATGCCCCTTGGGGCGCAGATACGCGGGCGCCTTACGGCCGTAATGGCGGGCCACGATGGCGACGCCCTGGACCTCCTCCTGGGCGTGCAGCCGGGTCTTGCCGGTCTCCAGCTGGATCAGGTCGAGGATCTCCGGCTGGCGGCGCAGCAGCAGATCGTGGAAGCGGAGGAGGACGGCGGCGCGCCGGCGGACGGGGGTGGCGGCCCAGGCCCGCTGGGCGGCACGGGCGTTCTCGAAGGCGGTCGCGACGTCCTCGGGGGTGGACTCGGGCAGGGAGGCGGCGAGGACTTCCCCGGTGAACGGGGTGTGGCTGACGGTGGTGCCGCTGCCGCCGACACCCCGGGTGAGCCGGGTGATCAGCTCGGGAGTGACGACGTCGGCGGCGGTGCGGGTGCCTTCGGGGGCGACCGGGTTGCCGGCGCCGCCCTGCGTGATGTGCGAGTCCGTCATGGGGGCGAGAGTAGGCCCGCCCGGCGGCTTTGGGTACCCGGCGGTAACAACTTTCGCCGCCGGCCCCGGGCGGACCCGCCCAACTCCCTCAGAGCTTGTCGATCTTCAGATTCCGCACGATCCGCTCGTAGAGCTCCTCACCGTCCCTGTGGGCGTCACCATTGGCGGGCATGGAGACCGTCAGATCCCAGGCGACCTTGGCCTTGTTGACATAGAGGTGATCGCGCTTCACATACCGGATGGGGTTCTTGTTGCTGCTGGTGCCGTACGGCAGATAGGAGGTGATGACGTCCCGCGCCTCCTTCCCCTGCTGCTTCGACCCGGCCTTCTCGCTCCTGGCCTCCTCGACCGTCGCCCCGCCGCCGTCCTTGTAGAAGGCGACGATCTGGTCCGCCGCCGCGTCGAGGTTCGCGGGGTCGTTCTCGCCGTCGGGGGTGGACCGCCGCAGGGAGACGCTGAAGACACCGCTGGGGTCGTAGTACGTGACCACCGGGTTGTCCGAGTCGCTGTCGTCCTGGACCCGCCGGTACTCGCCGGGCACGGCCAGGGAAGCGCCCACGACATCGCGCTCCTCCCGGACCGTCCAGCCCGGCGGCAGCCCCTCACCGGAGAACGGCTTCATGATCGTGAGCACCAGGGCGGCCGCCACCGCCAGCACCAGACCGCCCAGGGCGAGTTGCGCCTTACGGTTCCTGTGCAGGATGGGCGGCACGAAGCGGCTGCCCGTGGACTGCCCGCCGCCCGGCGGGTATCCGGCCGTGGTGAGCATGGTGGGCACCGACTGCGGCTCCCGCGCCGCCGCCTCCAGGGCCTGCCGCACCTCCGGCGCCGCGGGGCGCATCGCCGGGTCCTTGCGCAGCAGTTGCATGATCAGCGTGGCGAGCGGACCGGTGGCCCGCGCGGGGACCTGCGGTTCGGATCCGAGCACGGCCTGGAGGGTCGCGGGGGCGTGGGAGCGGCGGAACGGCGACATGCCCTCGACGGCCGCGTACAGCACGACGCCCAGCGACCACAGGTCCGACTCCGGCCCCGGCCGCTGGCCCAGCACCCGCTCGGGCGCGATGAACTCGGGCGAGCCGACGAAGCCGCCCGTCTCGGTGAGCCGCTGCTCGCCCTCGATCTGCGCGATGCCGAAGTCGGTGAGCACCACCCGGTCGCTCCGGCCGAGCAGCACGTTGTCCGGCTTCACATCGCGGTGCAGCACACCCGCCTCATGGGCCGCCGCCAGCGCGCCGAGCACGGCGAGGCCGATCCGGGCCGCCTCGCGCGGATCCAGCGTGCCCTCCATCAGCCGGTCGCCCAGCGACTGGCCGCGCACCAGCTCCATCACGATCCAGGGGCGGCCGTTCTCGACCACCACGTCGTGGACGGTGACGACGGAGGGATGGTCGATCCGGGCAGCGGCGCGCGCCTCGCGCTCCATCCGTTGATAGACGGTCTGCCGCTCGCGCTCGGGGAGATGGTCGGGGACGCGCGGCTCCTTGACCGCGACATCGCGGTCCACGATCTGGTCGTGCGCCCGCCAGACGGTGCCCATACCGCCGTGGCCGAGGCGGGAGACGAGCTGATAGCGGCCGCCGATGAGCCGCCCGCTGCTCGGGTCCTGCGCGGCGGGCCGGTCTCCGGCGGGCGCCCCTTCGGCGGGCGCCCCTTCGGCGGGCCGCTGTCCGGCGGGCGGCTGGGCGCCGCCGCGCGGATCGGCGAACCGCGTCGGCTCGTACACGCCCCGAGACGGCCCCGCCGCCTCGGCCTCGGGCGCCTCGGGTGGCGGCTGCGGCGCCGGCACCGGGGCGGCCGGAGCGTGCGGTGGCCGCAGGCTGTAGCTGGTGGGCTCGTTCGCCCGTCCCCCGTCGTTCGTCATGCGCCCATCATTACCCAGTCGGCGGCACCGCTGTGGAGACGCCGTGGGCGCTCGTGACAAAGCCGTTGCGACGTCGCTCAGTTCTCCGCGCCGGTGCGCGCGAACGTGGCGGCGGCGGTGTCGAAATGCCGCTTGCCCAGGGATTTCTCGCCTACGGGGGCGGATAGCCACAGGTCGTACATTTTGCCGTTTTCATTCCAGCTCAGGTCGTATGTCTGCCGTGAGCCGCCGTCGTCGGCCGAGCCGTTCCAGATGAACGCCCATAGGGCGGCGGGGCGGCCGTTGTGCTCCGTCTCGATGACCTGGCCGCTGCGGTAGCCCGGATAGTCCTGCGGGCCCTTGGCGTCCGCCTTACGGCTGAGCCCGAGCGGGCCCTCGGGGCTCTGCTCCTGGACGTGGATCCCGATCCGGAACTCCATACCGGGCGAGTTGTAGTAGACCCGGGGCGCCTTGTACTCGCGGGCGAACCCCTCGGGCACGGCGAGCGAGAAGCCGACCGGGTCCTTGACCAGCTCATAGCCGTCGGGGATCCGGGTCGAGGGGCTCGCCGTGGGCTCGGAGTCCTTCACGGGCCGCTGCGGCGCCTTCTCGGGGGCGCTCGGGCTCCGCGAACTCTCCTTGTCGGCGCTCTGGTTGTCCGCACTCTGGCTCGTACGCCCGCCCAGCGACGCGTCGCCGTCACCGCCCCCGTCGTCCAGCAGCGCGACGACGCCCGCGGCCACGCCGGCGAGCGCGACCACCGCGGCGGCCGCCATAAGGACGACACGGCCGCGCCCGCCACGGCCGGAACGGGCCCGGGCGGCGGGCGCGGCAGGAGCGGCAGCGGCGGCAGCGGGAACGGAGGCGGCCGGGGGCGCGGAGGCGGGGAACGGCGCGGGCGAGGACATCGGAGACACCGGGGGCGGCACGGGTACGGACGCCGACGAACCGCGGCCGTCCGGGCCGAACGGCACGCTGGGCTGGGTCGGGGTGTACTCCAGGGGGATCTCCGGGGTGTCGCCCACCTCCTGCGCCATCAGCAGCATCCGCTCGACCTCGTCGGCGCCCAGCCGCTCCTCCGGAGCCCGCCGCAACAGCCCCTCGATGACCGGCTTCAGGGGTCCTGCCGCCTCCGGCACGGGGATCTCGTCGAAGACGACGGCGTGCAGCACCCCGGCCAGCGACTCGCGGTGGAACGGGGATTCACCGCCCACCAGCGTGCAGAGCAGCACACCCAGCGACCACAGGTCCGACTCCGGCCCGGTGCGCCGCCCCGACATCCGCTCCGGCGCGGTGTATTCGGGCGAGCCCACGAACGAGCCGGTCTCGGTGATCGTGGTGGACCCGGTGACCTGCGCGATCCCGAAGTCCGTCAGCACGACCCGGCCGGTGCCCGCCTCCACGAGCACATTGGCGGGCTTGATGTCCCGGTGCAGCACCCCGCGCGCGTGCGCGGCGCGCAACGCGCCCAGCAGCGCGACCGCGATCCGCCCCGCCTCACGCGCCCCGACGGGGCCGTCCGCGCCCAGCCGGTCGGCGAGCGAGAGCCCGTCGACCAGCTCCATGACGATCCAGGCGCAGTCGTCCTCCTCGATCACATCGTGGAGGACGATCACGTTCGGATGCTTGATCTGTGCGACGGTCCGGGCCTCGCGCAGGGTGCGCTCGCCGCGCAACTGCGAGTCGAAGGCGGTGAGCCCCTCGTCCACATGGAGTTCCTTGACCGCGACATCACGGCCCAGCAACTCGTCGACGGCCCGCCAGACCGTGCCCATTCCGCCACGTCCGAGCCGCGTGGCCAACCGGTAGCGGTTGGCGATCAGACGGCCTTCTCCCCCGTTGCCCATGGGCTCATCTTGCCTCACCCCACGAAGGCCCTCGAACACCGGACCACGGACCCGCCCTCACGGGCGATTGAGCCCGGGCGCGCCATACGGAAGTCTGGGACCCGCCGATGTTAAAGGGGCGGACCGCGGCCGCCCCTTATCGGGTACAAAGCCGCCCCTTATCGGGTACAAAAGTGGGCCGCCCCGCAGCGGGGGTCCACGGGGCGGCCAGTCAGAGAGGGACAGGAACGGTCAGCCAGTGACCTTCCACGTCCGGGAGCCGCTCAACAGCTTCCGCAGGGCCGGGTCCTTCACCGCGCTCGTGCCGTCCGTCGCCTTCGCGGTGACCTTGTGGGTCGTACCGTCGCTCGGGACGCCCAGCCCCGCCGGGGTGACGCTCGTCTTACCGTTCGCGGCGGTGACCTCCGTACCGTCCACGTACCACTTCAGCGACGCGCCCTTGGGCACGTCCACCTCGATGGCCGCCGACCGCTTTACGGCCGTCGCGGTGGCCGTACGGCTGCTGAGCGCGCCGGCGTGGCGGTAGAAGCCCGCGATCATCGCCTCGCGGCCGGGGAGGTTGAACTCCCGCCCCAGGGTGCGCATGATCGAGTTGTCGGTGGGGCGGTTGATGCCCTTGGGGTAGTAGCGGCCGCCTTCGTAGGCGCCGACCGTGCCGCCGTCGGGCGAGGTCTGGCCGATCCAGCGGTACCACTTCTTCTGCTGGGCGGTCAGCTGCGCCGCGCTCAGCTTCGTGGCGTTGGACTCGTCGGGCTCGGCGCCCGTGTAGGTGCCGTACTCCGGGTAGAAGTACTCGTCGGCCAGCTTGCCGAGCGAGTGGCCGGTCTCGTGGACCGCGATCTGGTCGGAGTCGGCGTGGTCGGAGGCGGCGGTGGCGATGCCGTCGTAGCCGACCTGCGAGGTGAGGGTGTAGCCCGCGCCGCCGTACTTGGTGGAGTTGGACAGCACGACCACCAGATCGGCCTGCGGCGCCTTGGCCGCGTAGGACTCGACCTTGGCGGTGTCCACGCACAGCAGCCGCTCGATGTCGTCGCACCAGAAGTACGAGTCGAGGGCGGTGTCCTTGACGACGTCCCTGGACGGGTCGCCGGAGACGCCGGACTGGTTGGAGACGGCGTCCACGGTCCAGACGTTGAAGAGGTCCTTGTACGAGGCGTAGGGCTGCACGGCGGACATCTGCTGCCACTTGGAGCGCGCGTCGGCGTGGAAGTCCTCCTGCTGGCCCGCGGTGTAGCCGTCGCCGATGAAGACGACGTCCAGCTTGTCGGCCGTGGTGCCGTTGTCGACGACCGAGCCGACCTGGCCGTCGGCGGCGGCCTCCTTGGCGGACAGGGAGCGGGCGGCGCGGGCCAGCCGCTCGGGAGTGGCCGCCGGGACCTCGGTGTGGCGGGGGTGGCCGCCCGGGCCGGTGAAGTACTCCACGTCCAGGGCGCGCCGCGACGAGGCGGCGTCGGCGGCGGACGAGGCATCGGCGGCCGACGAGCCGGAGGCTCCCGGCGACGCCGTGGCCGGGGCGGTCATGGCCGCGGCCGCCGCCAGGGCGATGCCTCCGGCGACGGCCGCGGTGCGCAGGGGAATGCGGCTGCGTATGCGGCTCCGTATGCGTCTGCGCACGGTGACTCCCGAAGTCCTCGCGATAAGCGGCCAGTTAAGCAGGATTAATTCGCCGCTCAACCTAAGGGCTCCGGGTGTCGGGGGCAATGGGAATTAGGGAAGTGGCTAGGAAATCGGGCACCGCACAACCCTGCGGCGCGCCCCTCGCTCACCCCCTCCCCACCTCCCGGTCAGACCCTCCCGACCTGCGGCTCACCCCCTCCCGACCTGCCGCTCAGCCCCTCCCCGCGCCGTCCCTCCCGTCACGCGCCAGCCGCAGCAGCCGGTCCAGCACCCGGCGGCCCCCGGCCCGGATCCCGTCGTGCTCGAACTCGTCCGTCACCCAGGTGCGCAGGCCCCGGATCGCCCGGGCGGTGGCCAGGGAGTGCTCCGTGTCCACGTACAGGTCGTCGTGGTAGATCACGGCGGCCACCGGCACGGTGTTACGGGCCAGCCGCTCGGTGTCGTACAGCGGGCCCCAGCCGGTGCGCGCGGCGAGCAGTTCGGCGGTGCGGGCGAGCGGGCGCAGCGCCGCGTGGGTGTCGAGCATCCAGGGGTGCACCGTCTCGCCCGTAAGGAGCACGGGACGGTCCTCCGCGACCGCCTTACCGGCGTCGAACGCGGGGAATTCGGCGCGGACCCGCTCCGCGGCCCAGTCGGTGGCCCGGCCGTCCTGGGCGTAGCTCGGCTCCAGCAGGAGGCTGAAGAGCGGGGTGGCGGCGCGCGAGAGGACGGCCGCCACCTGCTCGCGGAAGGCGTCGCTCAGCCGCGGCCCGTCGGCGGTGGGCACGAACGCGTCCTCCAGGAGGTAGTGCAGCCGGTGCGAGCCGTCACCGGCGCCGAGCAGGAAGCCGAGCTGCTGGAGGGCGGGGACGGTGAGCCGGGTCCCGTCCGTCAGGACCTCCTCGTGGTCGGTCAGATGCCGCACCAGGGCCCGGACGGCGTCCGCGTCCCGCGGATAGCGGGCGTAGTGGGCGAGGGTCTTGCGCTCCATCCGCGGATAGGCGGTCCGGTAGACGGCGTCCGCGTCAGTGCCGGGGTCGATCGCGGGCAGCCCGCCGGCCAGCAGCACCGCGTCCAGCCCCTCGGGCGCGTGGGACAGGTAGGCCACCGCGCAGAAGCCGCCGAAGCTCTGGCCGAGCACGGTCCACGGGCGGTCCCCCATGAGCCGGCGCCGGATCAGCTCGCAGTCGCGGACGATCGCGTCGGCGCGGAAGTGGGAGAGGTACTCGGCCTGCTCCTCGGGGCCGCCGCGCAGCGGCAGCGTCTGGCGGTTGGCCGGAGTGGAGCGGCCGGTGCCGCGCTGGTCGAGCAGGAGCACGCGGTATTCGTCCAGCGCGCGGTCCAGCCAGCCGGAGCGGCCCACCGGACGGTCCGCGCCGCAGCCGGGTCCGCCCTGGAGGTAGAGCAGCCAGGGGAGCCGCTCGCGCTCGGCGGCGGATTTGCCCGCGGCGACGACCTCTCGTGCGTAAAGCCGGATCAGCTCGCCCTCGGGAGCCTTATGGTCGAGCGGTACGTCGAAGTGATAGTCGGCGAGAAGCAGTTCCGGCTGACGGACGGTCGTCACGGCGCCCGGCCCGGCCGGTACCGCTGTGCTTGCCTGCTGCATCCTTCAATCCTCACGTTAAATGGACTTAGCCCGGCGATTAAGTTACCGCCGGGGAGAAGAGGGCACGGTGGCCGACAGAAGCGCCGGTGACGGGCGGACGGCGGGAACGGTGACGGGGGCGGCCGGGGCGGAGTCGACCGCCGAGATAGGGCGCCGGGTGCTCAGACTGCGCACCGAACGCGGCTTCACCCAGCGGCAGCTGGCCGAGCCCGCGTACACCGCCGCCTATGTCTCCACCCTCGAGGCCGGGAAGGTGCGCCCCTCCGAGGCCGCGCTGCGCCATCTCGCGGACCGGCTCGGGGTCAGCTACGAGGAGCTGACCACCGGCCGCTCACCCCGCGACGCCACCCGGCTGCGGGCCGCCCTCACCGACGCCCGGCGGGCGCTGGCGACCGGCGCCGCCGAGGACGCCGCCGGGCTCTTCGCGGAGGTGCGCGACGAGGCGGAGCGGCTCGGGTTCGCCGAGGAGCGCTCGGCGGCCCTGCTGGGGCTCGGCGACTGCGCGCTGGAGACCGGCGACCTCACCGTCGCCCGGGACCACTTCGAGGCCGTGGAGCGGCTGCTCGCCGGGGAACCGCTGCCCCGCCGGATCCCGGCGATCCGCGGCCGGGCCGTGGCCCATCTCCTCGCGGGCGAACTGCGCTACTCCTGCTATCTGCTGGAGAGCTCCATCGACGAGCTCAACGCCTCGGGGCTGCACGACCCGTACGCGCTGCTGCTGCTCTATACGGCGGCCATCGCGCCCTATATGGACATGGGGGCGCACGCCCGTGCCGTACGCGCCGCCGAGTTGGCGCTCGCGCTGGCGCCGAGCGTGGACGACCCGGGGCTCATCGCCCGGATGCACCGCGGAGTGGCCCGCACCCTGATCGCCGAGGGGCGGACGGCCGAGGCCGACGCCTCCCTGGCCAAGGCGCAGGAGCTGTACGAGCAGCTGCGCATCCACACCGACCTGGCGCACTGCCACTGGATGCGCGGCTATGTGCACGCCCAGGACGGCAATCTGGAGCGCGCCGAGCGCGAACTGCGCACCGCCCGGGACATGCTGGCCTCCAAGCGGGCCGCGCTGTTCACCGTGCAGGTCGAGGTCGAGCTGGCGGATGTGCTGCGCCGTCGCGGCCGTACGGCGGAGGCGGAGGCCCTGCTGCTGCCGCTGCTGGCGCGCACCCCGGCCGCGGGGGCCGCGAACACCGCCGGAGAGCCGGACGCGGCGCCCGGTGAGGCCGGGCTGACCGCCGACCGCGGCGCGGTCCACGCGGGCGGCGCCCACCGGCTGCTTGGCCTGATCGCGGACGAACGGGGCGACGCCGAGGCCGCGGAGGAGCACTACTGCGCGGCGCTGTCCCTGCTCGAACGCACCGGCGCCGCCGGAGATCTGGCCGACCTCTGTCGGCTGCTGGGCGATCTGCTCCGCCGGGAGGGCCGTCTGGAGGCCGCGATGGACGCCTACCGCACCGGGCTCGGCCACCGCGCCGCGCCCGGCACCACCACCCTGGGCCCGGCCCCCGCCGAGCCCCCCATGTGAGGCGTCCATCGGCCCCTCCCGCCCCCACCGACCGCCCGCCCGGCCCCTCCCCGTAGCTTCTCGGGGGCCGGCCGGCGCCTGGGTCGCCGGGCCGAGCGCCTGGTCGGGGCGCACCGCACGGCGGGCGGTCGGAGAGACGAACAGGCCGCCGCGTGTGGGGGTCGCGGCGGCCTGACCGCGGCAACGCCCCGCTGCCGTGTCCGCCGATCGCGCATCGGGAGGCACTCCGGCGCGGTCACGGGGCTGGGGTTCGGGATGACCCCACGGGGTGATGCGGCTTGACATCCACTCTGCCTGCCGGGAGCCGCCGGGGAAATCCACCATTGGTCTGTCGTCACCCCCTCCGACCGGCGGGGGTGTTCCCGCCCACTGACGGAGCCAACCACTCCATATTCGCTCTCCGATGAGGCAGGCTGTCCGGGCAATGGGCATGACAGCTGAGGCGAGGGAGCGGCCGGTGATCCGTGTGGCTGTGGTGGACGACGAGGCGCTCGTACGATCCGGTCTGCGACTGATCCTGGGCACGGCCCCGGACATCGAGGTGGTCGCCGAATGTTCCGGAGCCTTCGCGGTGGACACGGTGCTGGGCAGCAAGGCCGATGTGGTGCTGCTCGACATCCGGATGCCGGACGCCGACGGGCTCAGCGTCCTCAGACAGTTGCGGGCCGCGCCCCGCTCCCCCGCGGTGGCGATGCTGACGACCTTCGACGTCCAGGAGTACCTGGCGGCCGCGCTGCGCGCCGGAGCCGCGGGCTTCCTCCTCAAGGACACCGATCCGGAGCAGCTGGTACGGGCCGTGCGCACGCTCGCCGAGGGCGGCAGCGTGCTCGATCCGGCCGTCACCCGCGCCGTGATCGGCGGCTATCTCGCCGCCGAGGCGGAGGCGACGGCCGCCGAGGCCGTCGAGGCGCTCACCCCGCGCGAGCGCGAGGTGCTGACGCTGCTGGGCGAGGGGCTCGCCAATCCGCAGATCGCCGAGCGGATGGGGCTGGCGCCCAGCACCGTCAAGGACCATGTACGGGCGGTGCTCGGCAAGTTGGGCGGGCTCAACCGCGTCCAGGCGGCGATCGTCGCCGACCGCGCCGGGCTCGTCACCAGCCGTCCGCCGATAGGTGGCCCCCGATGACCGTCTCCCCGCTGCCCCCGTCCCGGAGTTCGTCCCCCGGCACGCCGGACACACCGGGCGCGCCCGGTGCGCCTGGTACGCCCGGCGCGCCCGGCGCGTCCCCGGCCGCGTCGTCCGCGGCCGCGCCCGCCTCCGCCCCCTCCTCGCCGCCGTCCGCCCCGGTCTTCCGGCGGCGGCCGCCGCAGCGGGTCATGCGCTGGGGCTCGCTGATCGTCCCCGTCCTGCTCGCGGTCGCCGACGCGCTGCTCGTCAACGGCGTCACCTTCGGCCTCGAGCTCAATGTCTCGCTGGTGGCGGCGGCCGCGCTGCTGGTGCGCCGGAAACTGCCCGCGCTGGTCTTCCTGGTGACGCTGCCGGGGATCCTCATCGGCTACGTCTGGTTCGCGCCGATGATCGCCCTCTACACGGTGGCCCGGCTCCGCCCCGACCGGCGGCTGCTGGGGGTCTCCGCGCTGCTGCTGGCCGCCGCGCACTTCATCCCCTGGCCGGTCTCCGACTTCGAGCCGACCGCGTACCGGGAGAACACCCTCACGCTGATCGACGCGTGCGTGACCTCGGTGGGGCCCATCGCGCTGGGCCTCCTGGTGCGTACGCGCGGGGAACTCGCCGCCCGGATCGAGGACCTGACCCGCAGCCGCCGCCGCGCGGACGAGCTGATCGCCGAGCAGGTGCTGTCCACCGAACGCGCCCGGCTCGCCCGCGAGATGCACGACGTGGTCGCCCATCAGGTCAGCCTCATCAGCCTCCAGGCCGGTGCGGTGCAGATCAGCGCGGAGGACGCGAAGGCGCGGGAGGGCGCGCGGACCATCCGCGAGCTGTCCGTGCGGACCCTGGACGAACTCCGCCATATGGTCGGCATCCTGCGCGCGGCGGGCGGCGACCACGAGGAGCTGACCCCGCAGCCCCGGCTGGCCGACCTGCCCCGGCTGATCGAACTCAGCGCGCTGGACGTCAGCTTCGAGACGGACAGCGCGACCCAGCGGCCGGGCCACTCGGAGGCGGTGGAACGCGCCGCCTTCCGCATCGTCCAGGAGGCGCTCACCAACGTCCGCAAGCATGCGCCGGGGGCACGGGTGACGGTACGGGTCAACGACGCGCAGGCGGAGGGGCCGGAGGCGGCGGACGGGACGGCTCACGCGGCCGAGGAGACGCGGGGCCTGCGGGTCGAGGTGCGCAACGGCCCGCCCGACGCCTCCGCCGTGGCCCCTGGGCTGCCGGGCGGCGGTCACGGTCTGGTCGGGCTGCGGGAGCGCGCACAGCTGCTGGGCGGCACGCTGGAGGCCGGGCCCACGGAGGAGGGCGGCTTCGTCGTACGGGCCGACTTCCCCAAGACCCCGCGCGTCACGGGCCCGGCGGCGTGAACGGACCGCATGGCGCCCCGAAGGGGCGCGGGCCGGGCTGTGTCGATATGCGGCTCCGCCGCGGCTGTGTCGATGTGCGACTCCGCCGCGCGGGCGCGACCAGCCACGACGCGGCCGCAGACGCACGACGGCATTTCGCGGCACTTCCCGCGGAGCGCCTAGGCCGACAGGGAGTCGACCGCGTCCTCGTCGTCCTCGTCCAGCTCCGTGGCCGCCCCAAGATCGGGGTAGACGTCGAACAGCCGCCGCACTCCCAGGGCCGCCAGCACCCGGTGCACATGCGAACCGTGCGCGGCGTCCTGCGGCGGCAGGATCAGCCGCAGCCGGCCCGAACACGACCGCATCAGCCGACGCGCCGCGATCAGTACGCCGACCCCGCTGGAGTCGCAGAACCGGACCTCCGAGAGATCCAGAACCAGCCAGTGGCGGCCCTCGGCGACCGCGTCGTGGACGTGCTGCCGGACTGCGGGCGAGGTCACCAGGTCCATCTCTCCCGAGACCTGGAGAACGACCCACTCCCCCCGCCGGTCCTCCATCACCTTCAACGTCACGCGCCCGAAGCCCTTCGCTCGCCGCTAACCGGAATTTGCTGTTCCCGGGCGGCTGCCCGCCCGTCGGCGCATGAAACTCCCCCAGGCATACGCCTTGAGGGACGACCCTATGCCGGGCCGAAGCGTTTCGTCTCCCCGATCCTGCGCAAAGCGACCGTCCCCATACCATGCGCAGCCACGTTCTCACGCACTTTGCCTGATGGGCGCGTGTTGTGAGAGCCACCGGCATTACATTCGATATGAACGTGGGCATAGTGCCTGGAGGGCCGGCCGGACAACTCGGGATTGGGGGCCGCATGGCGAACGACGCACCGCCCCGCTGGGACCGCAGGATGCAACAGCGGCTGGCGCGCGGCGAAGCGGCCGCGCTCGCCGAGCTCTATGACCGTTTCGCCTCACTTGTCCACACTTTGGCGCATCGGGTCCTCGAGGACGACACCGGTGCCGACCGCGTCACCCGGGAAGTCTTCGGCTACGTCTGGGAGAACCCGGACGCGTACGACCCCCAGCAGGGCTCGCTGCGCGCCTGGATCGCCATGCTCACCCAGCGCCAGGCGGTGCACCGGCTACGCGCGTCGCAGACCGCCTCGGCCTGCGGGGACACCCTCACGGGCGAGGCCCTGGAGGAGCGGATCCGCGAGGCGTCCGTGGCCGCCCGCGCCGACTACATCGTCACCTCGATGCCCGCCCCGCTGCGCGCCGCCCTGGAGCTCGCCTACTTCGACCGCCGCGACTACCGGCAGGCCGCGGCCGCCCTCGGGGTGACCGAGGACGAGGCCAGGCGCCGCCTCCGGCTGGGCCTCCAACTGCTGTCCACGGCCCATGTCCAGCCGTCCCGCACGGTCTCGCCTCCCGGCTACGGGCGGGCGCTGTGACCGGGCGCGGCGGGCCGGACCCGTACGACGACGCCTTCGGCGAGGGCTCCGGCGGCTCCGGGGACGGAAGAGACGGGCCCGGACGGGGCGGCGACGCGGATCTGCCGTCCCACCCCGCCGGGCCACCACGCATACCGCCGCCGCGGTCGGCCGCCGAGGACAGCGGCCACTGGCCGGGCGCCCTGGACGGCGGCATCCCCGCCCCGCGCCCGCCGACGGCGGACGAGACACGGGCGGACGAGACACGCGTGAACAAGGCAGCGGCGGAACGGACACCGAAGCCCGGACCGGAGCCCGAACCGGGACCGGGGCCGGAGCCCGAACCGGCCCCCGACCCGGAACCCGCCGCGGGCTCCGAACCGGAAGCGACACCGAAACCAGCGCCGCGCCCGGGCCATGAGCCGGAGCCAGCTCTGGGCCCCGAACCGGAACCGACCCCGGGCCCCGCCCCGGAGGCGAATCCGGAACCAGAACCGGAGCCGCACCCGGAGTCGCGTCCGGCCCCGGAACCACCTGCCTCCGCGACACCGCCCGCCTCCGCGGCACCGCCCGCGCCCGCGGTCGCGCCCGACCCACTGCCCGCGCCCGTGCCACCGGCCGAGCCCGCCCCACCGGCCCCGCCCCTGGCGGCGCCCACGCCCTCCGCGGCCCATCCGCTCTCGCACGACCTGCTCCGCTCGCTGCTCGGCGCCTGGGCGCTCACCGCGTGCTCGCAGGAGGAGACCTCCGCCGTCGAGGCGCATCTCAACCACTGCCCCTCCTGCGCCGAGGAGGCGCTGCGGCTGCGCGACGCCGTCGGGCTGCTGCACACCGAGCACAGCCTGGACCTCGACCCGATGCTGCGCTCCCGGGTGCTCGCGGGCTGTCTGGGCCGCCGCCCGGCCCGGATACCCATGCCCGGCTGGGCCGGTGCCTACGACGCCGAGGCCGCCCGGCTGGACGCGCTGCTGCGCGACATGGGCGAGGCCGAGTGGCGTGCGCCGGTGCGCCTCAAGTGGTTCGACGGGCGGCGGCTCACCGGCCGGGACACCACCGTCGCCGGGGTGATCGGCCATCTGATGGTCGTGGACGGCATCGTCGCCGCCTCCCTCGGCCTCCCGGACCCGATGGGCGCCGCCGCCCCCGGCTCGCCCCTGGCCCGTACGGAGGCGTACTGGCACCACGAGCCCGGCGCCGCGTACGGGGCCGGTCCGCCCGGTGCGGTACGGGAGTTGTGGCGCGAGCAGGGCCATGCCCTGGTCCGTACGGCGTCCTTCGCCGGGCGCGGGGTCGCCGAGCTCGATGTGGAGTACGGGGACTTCGCGCTGCCGATCCGCGACGCGTTCCTCGACCGTGCCCTGGAGTGCTGGGTGCACGCCGGGGACATCGCCGAGGCCATCGACTACCCCTATGAACCACCGGCCTCGGCCCATCTCAAGGCCATGATCGACCTGTGTGCCCGGCTGCTTCCGGGGACCCTGGCCGAGCGCCGCCGGGCCGGGCTCGCGGCCCCGCCCCGCCGGCTGGTCGAGGCGGGCACCCCGGGCCGTACGCTCCATCTCCAGGTGGAGGGCACGGGCGGCGGCGACTGGTACATCCCGTTGGACTCCCCGGCGGCGACGGCCGCGCCGGAGGAGGCGGTGGCGACGATCGCGCTGGACCAGGAGGCGTTCTATCTGCTGGCGTCCGGGCATGTGCCGCCGCAGGAGGCGGCGGCGGGCCTGTCCGGGGACACCGAGGCGATCCGGGATGTGCTCTTCGCCACAGCGTCCCTGTCCCGCCTCTGAAGCAGGTGCTCCGAGTCAGTCGAAGACGACCGTACGGTGCCCGTTGAGCAGCACCCGGCGCTCGCTGTGCCACTTCACGGCGCGGGCCAGCGCCTGGCACTCCACATCGCGGCCGACCGCCACCAGCTGGTCCGGGGTGAGCCCATGGCCGACGCGCTCGACCTCCTGCTCGATGATCGGGCCCTCGTCCAGATCGGCGGTCACATAGTGGGCGGTGGCCCCGATCAGCTTGACCCCGCGCGCATGCGCCTGGTGGTACGGCTTGGCGCCCTTGAAGCTCGGCAGGAAGCTGTGGTGGATGTTGATGATCCGGCCCGACAGCTCCTTGCACAGGTCGTCGGAGAGCACCTGCATATAGCGGGCCAGCACCACCAGTTCCACATGCTCCGCGCGCACCAGGTCCAGCAGCCGGGCCTCGGCCTCCCGCTTGGTGTCCTTCGTCACAGGGATGTGGTGGAACGGAATCCCGTAGGAGCCCACCAGCTCCTGGAAGTCGGTGTGGTTGGAGACCACCGCGGCGATCTCGACCGGCAGCGCGCCGATCCGCGACCGGAAGAGAAGGTCGTTCAGGCAGTGCCCGAACTTGCTGACCATGAGCAGGATGCGCATCTTCTCGTCGGCGCGATGGATCTCCCAGTCCATCCGGAAGGACTCGCCGACCGCCGCGAAGCTGGCCCGCAGATCCGCCACCTTCACCGGCGAGACGGCACGGAAGGCCACCCGCATGAAGAAGAGTCCGGTGTCACGGTCCCCGAACTGCTGACTGTCCTCGATGTTGCAGCCGGTCATGAACAGATAGCTCGACACGGCGTGCACGATCCCCTGCTTGTCCGGGCAGGACAGCGTCAGGATGTACTGGTCGGGGACGGGATGCGACTCGCTCATGACTCCATAGCGTCCCACACCCGCGACAGCGCCCCACACCCGCGACGTCGTTCAGACCGCCTGCGTCATGATCGCCAGTACTTCGAGGGTGCGCGGTGGGATGTCCGGATCCTCGCCGTCGTTGGTGGCCAGCCGCACATGGGCCTCGCGGGCCGCCCGTACGGCCTCCGGCCAGCCATGGTGCTCGAGGTACGCCGAGACGGGGGCGTCCGCGCCCGCCTGGTGCATGATCCTCAGCACCCGCAGCACGGCGACATCGACAAGCGCCGCCTCCTGCGAGTCACGGAAGATCGTGCCGACGTACTTCTCGGCGGACCAGTTGTCCAGCCAGGTGTCCTCGACCAGCCGGTAGACGGCGTCCGTCACATCCCCGTATCCAGGCTGGCCGGCCAGCCAGCACTCCTGCTGGAAGACGGGGTCCGAGAGCATATGCAGCGCCGAGCGCACATTGGTGCGCCAGCGCCACCAAGGCATGTCGTTGGCAGGCATGGCCCCCATGGTGGTCGAGCGACGGGCGCGACGGGAAGACTTCTCCGAACCTTGCACAGTCACTGATCGTACGTTCTTCACACATAGAGACGGATCAGCCCCCGCTGTTCACCTCTACGTCACCATCCCTTGTCTTGTCATAGCGGCTGCGTTCCTCGCGAAGCACCAAGCTCGCTTGCCATGACCGGACGGCGACGCCCCTCCTCCCGCCCCTTCCGAGCCGCCGTCGCGGCACTGTGTACGGCGGTCGGCGCGTCGCTGCTGTCCGGCTGCGGCACGGTGCTGTCGAACAGCGGCGACAGCGACCCCATCACCGTCATGACCTGGGCCCCAGAAGGCACCAAAGCGACCAATATGCCGGGAATGCCCGCGATGGCGAAGGCATTTGCCCGCTGGGTCAACGACTCCGGCGGCATCCACGGCCGCAAGCTCGAGGTCGTCACCTGCAACGAGCGCAACGACGCCGTCCAGGCCGCCGGCTGCGCCCAGCGGGCCAAGGAGGACAAGGCCGTCGCGGTCGTCGGCTCGTACAGCCAGTACGGCCGGTCCTTCATCTCCCCGCTGGAGGTCGCCGGCATCCCCTACATAGGCGGCTACGGGCTGACGCAGGAGGAGTTCGACAGCCCGTACTCCTACCCGGTCAACGGCGGCCAGGCGGCCCTGCTGGTGGGCAACGGGCGCCAGCTGGCCTCCCGCTGCGAGCGCACCGCGCTGGTGCGCCCCGACACCATCGCGGGCGACGAACTCCCCCAGCTCCTCAACACCGGCCTCAGGGCGGGCAATCGCGCCGACGCCCATGACGTCCGCGCCCCCGAGGGCGCGGGCGACTACAGCAAGCAGGCCACCACGGCCCTGGAGGGCGTCGGCGCCGACAGCTCCCTCGGCGGCGCCGACCAGGGCGCGGCCCTGGACAGCTCGTGCGTCACCGCGGCGCTCGGCAACCGCACCGGCACCTTCTTCGACTCCTTCCGCCGGGTCCAGGAGAACCATCCCAAGGTGCGGATAGCCTCCATCCTCGGCGGCGTCCGGCAGTCCCTGATCGACTCCACCGGCGGCACCTCCAGCCCCCTGGAGGGCACCTACGCCACCGGCTGGTACCCGGCCGGGGACGATCCGCGCTGGAACCCCATGAAGAAGGTCATCAACAAGTACGCCTTCGACGACAACCGCATCGACCCGGACGACCCCGGGACGCAGACCACCTGGATCGGCTACACGGTGCTGCGCTCGGTGCTGATGTCCCTGCACGCCGACGACATCAGCGCCCGCACCGTGCGCAACGCGCTGGATAACGGCCACGCGGTCAACACCGGCGGGCTGACGCCCACGCTGCGCTGGGGCTACGACGACACGCTGCACGTGCCCAACTACTCGCGGATCGTCAACGCGGACGTCACCTACCAGATGGTGCGCGACGGCCGGCTGGTGGCGGTGCGCAAGGGCTTCGTCAACGTGTCCAAGATCCTGGAGCGCTACCACCCGGCGGACTGAGCCAGGGGCCGGGCCGGGGACGAGCCACGGGTTGGGCCGGGGACGACGGCAGCGCCGTCCCCGGCCCCCCGGTCACAGGTCGGTGGCCTGGCGCGAGGTGAGGCCGTACTGGGAGGCGATCGGGTTCCACAGACCCGAGGCCGTCTTCTTGGCCTGGGTCGCCTCGCCACTGGCCCGCTCGGCCGCCCCGACCCGGGGCGAGCGGCGGGCCTTGCCCTTGGGGCAGCCCTTCTTGCCGCCGACCTGGTCGGCCCAGGCCGCGTACTCGTTGTCGGCCCTGGCCGAGGACTTCCACGCCCTGGTGAGCGACGCGGTCAGCCGCGCGTGGTCGGGCAGCTTGTCCACCGACAGCTTGCCCAGCCGGGTCACCAGGTCATTGCGCTGGCCCGCGGCGGTCCGCAGATCGGATGCCGCCGTGGTCAGGTCCTTGCAGGACTTGATGTTGTCCACGGCCTTGATCACCGAGGACCGGCTGTTGTTGCTGTCGGCGAGCAGCGCGTCCAGCGCCTTCGCCTGCGTCTCGACGGGGTCGGGGGCCTTGGAGGACTCCGCGGCGCTCGGTGAGGCGCTGCTCAGCGTCGAGTTGTCCTTACCGTCGTCGTCACCGCCCATACTGAGCACGGCTCCCGCGGCGAGCCCGGCGACGGCGCAGCTCGCCACCACCACGACGCCGATGATCATGCCCCGCGACATCCGGCGCCGGCCACCGCCGCCATGACCGCCATGACCGCCGTCACCACGGCCGCCGGACGGCGGTTGCGGAACGTCCGGGCCGAACTGCGGAAGCTGCTGCGTCTCATCGGCGCCACCACCGGCGCCGCCGGCGTCGCGGAACAGACCGTCGAACTCCGAGGGCGGCGGCCGGTCCCCGGGAAGGCCGGGACGGATCGCGTACGGGGCGCTGCCGGGCCGCTGCGGAATCGGCGCGGGTGCGGCGGGCGCGGCGGGCGTGGGCGGGAGCACCGCGGTCTCCTCCGCGGCCGCTGCCGCGGGGGGCTGCTGGCGGTGGGCGCCCCGGCGGCCGGGGCGGACGGCGCGCAGCTGGGTGGTGGACTCGGCCGGTGACTCGGGCCGGTTCTCGGGCGGCAGCGGCGCGCTCTTGACCGGGGCGAGCGTGGTGGTGGGGGTGTCCAGCGGCGGCGGGGCCTCACCCGGGACCGGGGGTATGACCTGGGTCGCGTCCGCGTCCCCGGCGGGCTGCGGCGGCATCACCTGGGTCTCGTCGGCGTCCTGGTACGGCAGCGGCTGGGGCTGGTACGGCGACGGGACGTTGTGCGGCGGCTGAGCGCCGTGCGGCGGCTGGGCCGGTCTCTCCGGAGGCGTCCAGCCCTGCTGCTGGCCGTACGGCTGCGCCTCGGGCAGCGGCGGGGCGCCGAACTCGGCCCGCGGGGGCAGCTCCCCCTGCGGCGGCGGCGCGCCGAACTCACCCGGCGGCGGCAGCTCGCCCTGCTGCGGCGGTTCCGGAGCGCTCTGCGGCCCCCAAGGCTGCCCCCACGCCTGCCCCCCGGCCGGGGCCCCCTGCGGGGCGTCCGAGGGCCTGTGGTCACCCTGGGCAGGGAGCACAACCCCCTCGCGCACAGGCTGCGCGGGCGGGACCGCGGGAAGCCGCGGCTCATTCCCCTGACCGCTCTGCGTCACCGGGACTCCTTGGTTATACGGAACGACGGAATCGTCGGGTCACGCTACCGGTTCCCCAGAGGGCGCGGTGCCCATGAGCCCATCGGGACGGAGAGAGACTGGTCACCGCGACATGGGGCACATCACCACGATCGGGGGCGATATGAACCCCGTCCGTACCCGGGGTAAACACAACACAACACACTCCACAACACCCATGTCTCACCACACGGGCATCAGGCCACACCCGGGCATCAGGCCACCTGCACCTGGAGCCGCGCCCCGAACTCCCGCACCACCGGCTCGTCCCGGTACGGCTCCAGGCGCTGCTGGAAGTCGTCCAGATACTCCGCGCCCCGGTTGGACCGCAGCGCGCCCAGCAGATCCACCGCCTGGGTGCCCACATGGCACGCCTGCTCCACCTCGCGCTGCTGCACATGCGCGGTGGCCAGCAGCAGCAGCCCGATCGCCCGCCGCCGCACCCGCCCCTCCGGAAGGCCCTCCAGGGCCTCCTCGGCGCGCCGCCTGGCCTGCTCGGCCTGGCCCAGGTCGCGGTGACAGTGGGCCAGCTCATCGGCGAGATAGGCATGGCCGAAGTGGCGGATCCAGTCGGGTTCGTCACCCGTGACCGAGCCCGAACCGCTGCCCACCGCCCGCTCCATGGCGTCCAGCGCCCGCCCGGACGCGGACTGGCAGGCCCGCGCGTCCCCCATCAGGGCGTGGCCGCGCGCCTCGGCCGCCAGGAACATCGATTCGGCACGCGGCGGCACCTGGCCCCGCGCGCCCTCCTGCGCGGCCTTCGCCAGTTGGGCGATCTCCCGGGGATTGCCCAGCTGGGCGGCGAGATGGCTCATGCTCGCGGCGAGCACATAGCCGCCGTAACCCCGGTCCCCGGCGGCCTGGGCGAGCCGCAGCGCCTGGATGTAGTAGCGCTGGGCGAGACCGGACTGACCGGTGTCGACCGCCATATAGCCCGCCAGCTCCGTCAACCGCGCGACGGCCGCGAACAGTTCGCGCCCGACCGCCTCGGTGTACGAGCCGGCCAGCAGGCCGGAGACCACGCTGTTCAGATAGTGGACGACGACGGGGCGCACATGGCCGCTGCCGTAGCGGTGGTCCAGGTCGACGAGCGCGTCCGTGGTGGCCCGCACCGCCGCGACATCGGACCGCCCCACCCGGGCGCCCGCGGTGCGCGCCACCTGAGCGTCGGCACCGGTGATCAGCCAGTCGCGGCTGGGCTCGACCAGCGCGGAGGCGGCGACCGTCGAGCCGCTGAGGAAGTCGCGGCGCCCCACATCGCTGCGCCACAACTCGCAGACCTGCTCTATCGCGCCGAGGACGGTGGGCGAGAACTGGAGGCCGACCCCGGAGGCGAGGTTCTTGCCGTTGGCCATGCCGATCTCGTCGATCGTGACCGTACGGCCGAGCTTGCGGCCGAGCGCCTCGGCGATGATGCCCGGCGCCCGGCCCCGTGGCTGCTGACCGCGCAGCCAACGGGCCACGGACGTCTTGTCGTACCGCAGATCGAGACCGTGCTCGGCGCCGCACATATTGACCCTGCGCGCCAACCCGGCGTTGGAGCAGCCGGCTTCCTGGATGAGCGCCTGCAACCGTTCGTTCGGCTGCCGCGCCACAAGCGGCCTAGCGGCCATGACATTACCCCCAGTGACTGCTTGCGTTCTCGGCGTATCCGTCCCTGTTGCTGAGTGATGCCCCGCAGATATCGCAGGTATACGGCGAATGCGGAACTTGCCCGTATTGACCGCATGCTCCGTACCGTTCGCGTACGGCGCCGATCCGAGTCCGGGACCGCCCTCCCCCTGGCGCCGCGGCATGGCCACCGGACACTCGCACGCCCGTCACGCATGGTGGCTACCCGCTCACGGAGCCGCAACCCCATACGCGCCCCCGCCCGTGCACCCATGCGCCCCGCCGTGCCGTCACCGCGCACCCCGGGCCCCCGACGGCACCGCCCGTGCGGGGGCCCGGCCGTAACCCTCGTTGACGGCGGAAGTTGTCCTGTGCGTGGAAGAGACCATGGACGTGACAGGACCAACGCGGTTCCCCGCGGGAACCTCGCAGATCCCTCAGCAGCGCGGGGAGCGGCTGCGCGACGCGGCGGTGCGGTACGCCGAGGAGCGGCACTGGGACGTGCTCTCCGGCGCCTGGCTCGAGGCCGTGGACGGAGTGGAGCGCTGCTCCTGCGGAACCGCCGACTGCCCGGCCCCCGGCGCCCATCCGACCGGCCGGGACTGGGTGAACCAGGCAACCGGCAGCGCGGTCGTGGTCCGCCGCATGTGGGCCAGGACGCCGCGCGCCGCCATCCTGCTGCCCACCGGCCGCACCTTCGACGCGCTCGACGTCCCGGAGTCCGCGGGCTGTCTGGCGCTCGCCCGTATGGAGCGCCGCCAGGTCGAGTTGGGCCCGGTCACCTGCACCCCCGGGCGCCGGATGCTCTTCTTCGTCCTGCCGGGCGCCGCCGCCAAGGTCCCCGACCTGGTGCGGAACCTGGGCTGGCCGCCGAACGCGATCGACCTGACCGCCCGCGGCGAGGGCGACTACGTGGTCGCGCCGCCGACCCGGGTGGGCGTGCGCGGCCCGATCCAGTGGGCCCGGCGGCCCACCGCCGCCAACCGCTGGCTGCCCGACGCGGAAGAGCTGGTGAGCGCCCTGGCCTACGCCTGCGGCCGCGAGCGCCGCTGACACTCCGCAGGGCTCCCCGGGACGGCCCCTATCGTGGAGCGACGGCGGGGCGTCATGACCGGCCCCCGCGTGATACGTCAGTGGGACACGTCCCACGGGAAAACGGGGTGAGCCGGTGCCGCAGGAGCAAGCAGCAGACAGCACACAGCCACAGTCGTCCCGGGCCGCCGCCGTGCGGGTGAGCGGCCTGTGGAAGAGCTACGGGGAGCAGATCGCGGTCGCCGGGATCGATCTGGAGCTGCCCGCCGGGCAGTTCATCGGGCTCGTCGGCCCCAATGGCGCCGGTAAGACCACCACGCTTTCGATGATCACCGGGCTGCTGCGCCCCGACAAGGGGACCGTGGAGATCGGCGGCCATGACGTCTGGCGGGATCCGGTCGAGGTCAAGGCGCGGATCGGGGTGCTGCCCGAGGGACTGCGGATGTTCGAGCGGCTCTCCGGCCGGGAGCTGCTCACCTACACCGGGCGGCTGCGCGGGCTGCCCGGTGCGGAGGTCGACCGGCGCGCCACCCAGCTGCTGGACGTCCTCGATCTCGCGGGCGCCCAGAGCAAGCTGGTCATCGACTACTCCACCGGTATGCGGAAGAAGATCGGGCTGGCCGCCGCGCTGCTCCACAACCCCGAAGTCCTCTTCCTCGACGAGCCCTTCGAGGGCGTCGACCCGGTCTCCGCCCAGACCATCCGCGGCGTCCTGGAGCGCTACACCCGCTCCGGCGCGACCGTCGTCTTCTCCAGCCATGTCATGGAGCTGGTGGAGTCGCTGTGCGACTGGGTGGCGGTGATCGCGGGCGGGCGGATCCGGGCCCATGGCCCGCTGGCCGAGGTGCGGGGCGACGCGCCCTCCCTCCAGGACGCCTTCCTGGAACTGGTCGGCGCCAACCGGCGCCAGGCGGGCCAGAGCCTCGACTGGCTGGGCGGCGGCGCCCGATGACGCTCACCGACCCGCTCGACGCCAAGGACCCGCTCGGCACCGCGGCGCCCGCGCCGCCCGCCGTCCCCACCGGCTCCCCCACCCCCGTCTTCGTCTCCCTGAAGCTGGCGCTGCTGCGCAACGGGCTGCGCCAGTCCAGCGGCCGGCGGGCCGCGTACCTCACCTCGCTGGTGATGGCCATGGTGTTCGCCGTGTTGCAGCTGCTCGGCCTGGTGCTGCTGCGCGGTACGAACCACGTCGACGCGCTGGTCACGCTGTTGACGGCGGTGCTCGCGCTCGGCTGGGCGGTGATGCCGCTGTTCTTCCCCGGCGGCGACGAGACCCTCGACCCGACCCGGCTGGTGATGCTGCCGCTGCGGCCGCGCTCGCTGATCACCGCGCTGCTGGTCTCCTCGCTGATCGGCATCGGCCCGCTGTTCACCCTGACCCTGGCGGCCGGTTCGGCGATCGCCGTCGCGCACGGGGCGGCGGCCGCGGTGACGGCGGTCCTGGCCGTGGTGCTGACGGTGCTGGTGTGCGTGGCGCTGGCCCGCGCCGTCGCCACGGCCAACACCCGCCTCCTCACCAGCCGTAAGGGCCGCGATATGGCGGTGCTCAGCGGTCTGTTCGTGGCTATCGGCGCGCAGTTCGTGAACCTCGGGGCCCAGCAGCTCGGCGGCAAGAACGGCCTGTCCGTGCTGGAACCGGCGTCCGCGGTGCTGCGCTGGGTGCCGCCCGCGGCGGCGGTGGACGCCGTCCAGGGCGTGAGCGACGGCGCCTACGGGGTGGCCGCGGCCCAGTTCGCGCTCACCCTCGCCGCGTTGGCGCTGCTGATGTGGTGGTGGCGCTCCACCCTCACCCACCTGATGACCACGCCGGACTCCTCCACGATCCAGGCGGCGGCGCCGCGCGAGCGCCGGTCCTCCGGCGCGGCCGACACCCCGGACGCCTCGGGCCCGTTCGCCCGGCTGCTGCCCTCCGGCCGCACCGGCACGGTGCTGCTGCGGACGCTGCGCTACGCCGTACGGGACCCGAAGACCAAGTCGGCGTGGGTCACCTCGCTGGGCGTCGGCCTGCTGCTGCCCTTCATCACCGCGGCCCAGGGCAACGGCTCGATCTACTGGGCGTGCTGGGCGTCGGGGATGCTCGGCATGCTGATGTACAACCAGTTCGGCCAGGACACCTCCGCCTTCTGGATGGTCGCGCAGACGATCTCCGCACCCCGTGACGCCTATCTGGAGCTGCGGGGCCGTGCGATGGCGCTGCTCCTGGTCGCGGTGCCCTATGTGGCGGTGGCGGTGCTCGGCTGCGCCGCCGTCCTGAAGGACTGGTCGGCCGCCCCCGAGGCGCTCGGGATCGCCCTGGCGCTGCTCGGCTCGATGCTGGCGACCGGCGCCCTGACCTCGGTGCTGGCCCCGTACTCGATTCCGCAGGACAGCGGCTACAAGAACGTCGTCCCGGCGCAGGCGGGGATCGCCTGGCTCAGCATCCTCGGCGGGATGATCGCGGGTTCCGTGCTGTGCGCGCCGGTGCTGGGCCTGACGATCTGGCTGCATGTCTCCGGGACGCACGGATTGCTGTGGGTGGTGTTCCCGCTGGGCGCGGTGTACGGCGCGGCGATCGCGGAGGCCGGACTGCGGGTGGCGGCGCCACGGGTCGCGGCGCGGCTGCCGGAGATCCTGGCGGCCGTCAGCAAGGGGTGACGACGCGGGCGCGAGCGCGGGCGGCGGGGCCGGGGGCAAGTCCCCGGCCCCGCCGCGTGCCGTCGTACGAACCCTCCGGGCCCGGCTGCCGCGCGCCCGATCGCCGCGTGCCCAACTGCCGTAACGTTCCGGCTAGTCGAGGTACTTGCTGTAGACCCAGCCCCTGGTCCCGGCATGAATTCCGGTCGTGGTCCGCTTGAGGATCTTTCCGTAGGACCAGCTGTTCTCAAAGCCCCGGGTGCGGCAGAAGTACCGGAAGGAATCCCCTCGGTAAAGCGTCCCTATAGCGCGGTACCGCTTTCCCGGACCGGTGCGGAATCTGGCGCCACTGGTCGAGACCTTGAAATTGACATCCGGGGAATTGAACTGGCACGCCGATGACCCCACCGCCGACGCCGTTGGCGCCAGGGCGATGGAACCGCCCAGCATCAGCGCCGCCGAGAGCACGACCATCGAGGCTTTACGTTTGATCTTCACGCAACCACCCCCCATGATCAGTAAATTCATTGCGCGTCAAGGAGCGTAGCACCCGTCAATCCGGAAGCTGAGGACCCGGTAAAACCCCAACGGCCGCTCGGCGAGTCGCCGAAGGACCGGTGCGGCCGACACGTTGAAGACCGGGTGCCGCTGACAAGTTGAAGGCCGAAGGGAATTGTCAGCCGAGCGCCTCCGGGGTCAGCCCCGCGGCATCGGCATGGCCCGAAAGCGCCAGCGTCAGCTCGAACTCGGCCAGCAGCGCTCGGATCACATGCTCCACCCCCGGCTGCCCGTCCAGCCCGAGCCCATAGGCGTACGGCCGCCCCAGCAGCACCGCGCGAGCGCCGAGGGCGAGCGCCTTGAACACATCGTCACCGGTGCGCACTCCGCTGTCGAAGAGCACCGCCAGCCGGTCGCCGACCGCCTCCACCACGCCCGGCAGTGCGTCGGCCGCCCCGATCGAGCCGCCCACCTGGCGGCCGCCGTGGTTGGACACGACGACGCCGTCCATCCCCGCGGCCGCCGCGCGCCGGGCGTCGTCGGGGTGCAGCACCCCCTTCAGCACGATCGGGCCGTCCCAGTGCTCGCGCAGGAACACCAGGTCCTCCCAGGTCTTCCCGGGGTCCCCGAACAGCTGCACAAAGTGCAGCACCGCGGCGTCCCGGTCCTCGTGGACCGGCTTGGCGAGCCCGGCCTGGAACGCCGGATCGGTGAAGTAGTTGGCGGTGCCCACACCGTGCAGGAACGGCAGATACGCCTGGTCGAGATCGCGCGGCCGCCAGGCCAGCAGCGGAGTGTCGAGGGTGACCACCAGGGCCGTGAAACCACAGGACTTGGCGCGGCTCAGAAAGCTCTTGGTGACCTCGCGGTCCTTGCCCCAGTAGAGCTGGAACCACCGCTCACCGTCGCCCATCGCCTCCGCCACCCGCTCCATCGGCGTACTGGACGCGGAGGAGAGGATGAACGGCACGCCCTGCGCCGCGGCGGCACGCGCCGCCCCGCACTCGGCGTCCGGGTGCGTGATCGACAGCACCCCGATCGGCGCGAGCGCGAGCGGCGCGGGCAGCCGGGTGCCGAACAGCTCGACCGAGAGATTCCGCCGCCGTACGTCACGGAGCATCCGGGGCACGATCCGATGCCGGTCCAGCGCCGCCCGGTTGGCCCGCTCGGTGCTGCCGCCGCCCGCGCTGCCCGCCACATAGCCCACCGGCCCCGGCCCCAGGCGCGCCTCGGCCAGCTCCTCGAGCCGGGTGAGATCGGCGGGAAGCCGGGGAACGGCGCCGGTCATCCCGTTCAGATAGATCTCGTACTGAAATGCCGCCCAGTCCTTGCCGGGTTCCGGTTCGGTGCTGTCGCCACCGATCATGTGCTTCCCTTCGCCTGTCCATTACTGGTCAATTTCCCATTGCTGTAAGGGAGTAGAGGACTCGTAGGATCGACGAACCGTCGATCGCGTTCAAGAGATCACACCGGAGCGCGATGAGGCCACGTTCCCGCATTGGAGTTCCACTTGCCGTTGACCAAGACAACGTGGCCGCTGCGCGCCGGCGCGCCCGTTGCCGTACTGGCTCTCGCCCTGACCGCGTGCGGACCATTCGGCGAAAAGGGCGATACATCCGAGAACGCACGACACACTTCCCGCTCGGGTGTCACCGATGGTCACCGGAGCGGTGCGCAGAAGGTCGGTATGCGATCGGACGGTGAGCTGCCGCTCCGGCCGGGCCAGACCGGTACGCGTGCGTTCAAGGAGGACACCGGGGTCGAGCCCACCTATCGGATCGCGGCCCAGAAGGTCGACATCGGCACGGCGGCCGAGGCGAAGGCGCTGGTGTCGAACCCCGCGGACGCCGAGGGCAAGGTACCCGCGGTGGCCTATGTGAAGTACACCCATGTGCGCGGGGCCACGGTGACGGAGTATCCGCGGGTCGGGGACTACGCGGAGGTGTACGCGGACGGGCGGCGGGGAGCGAAGGTCATCGGCACTGCCGGACGGCCCAAGGGATGCGCGGACTCGGATGAGATCAAGAACTGGAGGAACGGGCAGAGCTATCTGCTCTGCAACACCTTCCTGATCCCCGCGCGGGCGAGGTCGGTCAAGGTCATGTGGACGGAGATCGGCGGCAAGCCGTTCGTCTGGACGTTCTGAACCGGGCGCGGCCGCGGCACCGGGCTTGGGGCCGTCAAACCGGCAGGACGGAGGCCAGGAAGGGCTCCACGGCGCGGCGCCAGCCGTCCGGCTGGTCGTAGTGGACGAGATGGCCCGCGTCCACCACCTCCGCATACTGCCCCCGGGGCAGCACCCGGACCATCTCCTGCGCCTCCGCTCGGCCCAGCTCACCGTCCAGCCCGCGCACGACCAGGGTGGGGCACTCGACCAGCGCGAGCTCCTCCCAATGGGCGTCATGGACCCAGCTGTCACGGACCTTCAGCATCTGACGGCAGGAGAACGCCGGGCGCCAGCCGTCCGAACGCTCGGCCATGACCTCCGCGAAGAAGTCGCCCCGGGGCGGATTCGGGCGCTCCAGCGTCGGATCGTCCTCACCGAACCACTTGCGCACATCGGCGAGCGTGGCGAACGGCACCGGCCAGGAGCGGAACCACTCGGCCCACTCGCGCTGCGAGGCGGCGCCGAGGGCCGAGGCCCGCATATCGCTGATGACCAGCGCCCGGACCAGATCGGGGCGGCGGGCGGCGAGCTGCCAGGCGGTGAGGGCGCCCATGGCATGGCCGATCAGGGTGACGGGGGCGAGGCCGAGCTGCTCCACGGCCGCCTCGGCGTCGTCCACATAGGTGGAGCGGCCGAACGGCCCCTCGGCCGGCTTCTGGCTGCGGCCGTGGCCGCGCTGATCGAGGGCGACCGCCCGATAGCGGGTGGAGAGCCAGCGGGCCGTCTCCGCCCAGTGGGCGGCGCGGCCCAGCAGCCCATGGAGCAACAGCACTCCGGGGCCCCGCGCGCCCTCGCGGCCAGCGCCTCCCTTGGGCGGATCGGTGAACTCCCAGGCGGCGAGCCGCACGCCGCCGGCCCCGCTCACCTCGCTACGTCGCACCATGTGGTCTGGCACCTCCAACCCTCTCTCGAACACCCTCACAGTATCGAACTCATATTCGAACACGGGGGATTGCCGTTCAACACCCCTCGTTCGAGTGACCGTGCTCGGGGATTGATCGTCTGCGCCCTGGGGAGACAGCTAGCGGGAGGCGGACTGCTCGGGGAAGGGAGTCCGCGGGGGACGACCCTGGGAGCTCGGGGCTCCGGGTCACCAGGGCCCCGGGTCGCACGGGCCGCGTCCGCGCGGTCCGTGCGCACCGGGGCCCAGCGGGGGGACATGGGGAAGCGGGGCCCCGGCACCTGACGGCACCGGGGCCCTTGCTCGAGAACACCCCCGCGGCGGCACAGCCCATCGGGCCCACCGGACCCCCTCCCCTGACGATCCGAGCGTCAGCGACAGCGTCGCACGCGGCGGCCCGGCCCGCTCGGTTTCTGTCGACTCCGGTATCGGGAAAATCCGTCGTCGCAGGTCGTGACGGCCGAATGGCTTGAACCGGGTGTATCGGTCAGCGTGTCGAGGCGAGGGAGGTTGTGCGGGGGTGTGTTCGCGCGGCGTTGGGGAGGAAGGTCAGCGCAGTGTCGGAAGCGAGCTCCGCGCAGTGTCGGGGGCGAGGTCGGCGCGCTGCTGGAAGCGAGCTCAGCGCGGTGCTGGAGGCGAGGTCAGCGCGTGTTGGGAAGCTGGAAGCGAGGCCGGGAAGCGAGGTCAGGGAGCGTCAGCGCTTGGCCACGAAGACATGCGAGGCGATCTCCGCCTCCAGCTCCGCCGCCTCACCGCTGCTGCCGACCAGCACCCCGCCCGCCGACTCGGTGACGCTCACCACGGAGCCCGGCTGCACCCCGGCCCGCCGCAGGGTGTACATCACCTGGGCGTCGGCCTGGATGGGCTCGCCGATGCGGCGCACCACCACCGTCTTGCCCTCCGAACCCGGCTCCAGCTCACGCAGGCTCACCATGGACTCGTCCAGGAACGGATCGGCCTCGGCCTTCTCGCCCAGCTCCTCCAGGCCCGGAATCGGGTTTCCGTACGGCGACTCGGTCGGATGGCGGAGCAGCTCCAGCACCCGCCGCTCCACCGCCTCGCTCATCACATGCTCCCAGCGGCACGCCTCGGCGTGGACCTGCTCCCACTCCAGCCCGATCACATCGACGAGCAGGCACTCCGCGAGCCGGTGCTTGCGCATCACGCGGGTGGCCAGCCGGCGGCCCTCCTCGGTCAGCTCCAGATGACGGTCGCCCGCGACCGTGACCAGCCCATCGCGCTCCATCCGCGCCACTGTCTGGCTGACCGTCGGACCGCTCTGCTCGAGCCGCTCCGCGATCCGGGCGCGCATGGGGACCACGCCCTCCTCCTCGAGCTCGAGGATGGTTCGGAGATACATCTCCGTGGTGTCGATCAGTCCGGACATGCGTGCCCCTCGAAGTGTCGTGCGGTGGCCCTCAACCAATTCTGACGCATCCCACCGACAACGGGGCCGAGTCGGCCCCTTCCGCCGCGAGGGACCGGGCTGCTATTCACAGCGTCATGATCGAAACCCCCCACAGGGAAGGCGACGCGTTGATGAGCGAGTCCAAACCGGCCGGGCAATTCTTCGACGCGGCCATCGGCCTGCTGCGGCAGGTGCGGGACGAGGAGGGCGAGCATATCGCCGCGGCGGGCACCCTGATCGCCGATACCGTCGCCGCGGGCGGCCGCCTCTTCACGTTCGGCGCCGGCCACTCCTCCCTGCCCGCGCAGGACGTCGTCTACCGCGCGGGCGGGCTCGCGCTGATGAACCTGCTGCCGGTGCCGGGCGCGGTGGGCGTGGACGTCGTCCCCGCCACCCTGGGCAGCGCGCTCGAACGCGTCGACGGGCTCGCCACGACCGTCCTCGACAGCAGCCCGCTCCGGGCCGGGGACCTGCTGATCGTGATCTCGCTGTCCGGGCGCAACGCCCTGCCCGTGGAGATGGCCATCAGCGCGCGGGAGCGCGGCATCAAGGTGATCGGGTTGACCTCGGTCGGCTACGCGACCGGCACGACCTCGCGCAACCCTTCCGGTGGCTTCCTCAAGGACCACTGCGACCTGGTCGTCGACAACAAGATCGCGGTCGGGGACGCGGAGCTCACGGCGGACGGCGTCGGCGCGCCCTTCGCGCCCGCGTCCACCGTCGTGACGAGCGCGATCATGCAGTCCATGGTGGCGGCCGGGATCGGGGAGCTGGCCGAGCGCGGGATCGAGCCGCCCATGCTGAGGTCGGGGAACGTGGACGGCGGGCACGAGTGGAACCGTAAGGTGATGGCCGAATACGGGGACCGGATCTTCTACCGGCGGTGACGGTCCGCCGCCGGTGCTCCACCGCCCGGTGCCCGCCGTGGGCGCCGGGCGCGCGCCGGTTCCGGGTGCCGCGTCAGCGCCGCCCGGCAAGGCATCAGCACCGCCCGGCACCGCGTCAACGCCGTCCGGCACCGCGTCAGCGCCTGCGTACGGCCAGGTCCACCGAGGCGGCGACCCGGGCCGCGACGTCCTCCGCGTACGTCGCGTCCGTCCGGTCGAAGCCCCGGCGGCTGGAGGTGCGCAGGAAGGTGACCACGCCGAGGGTGCGGCCGCGGCTGCGCAGCACCGCGCACAGGCCGTGCACCGCGCCCTCCGGCCATTTGCGGGTCGCCGCCCACTGGACCGCCCCCGACTCGTCCGAGCGCCTCGCGCTCGCCCGTACCGAACCGCAGCGCTCGACCGACTGGAGCGCCGGGTGGCCCTCCGGGTAGGCCAGCGGGATGCCGCCCGGGACGACGGGCGGGCAGGGGCCGGGGGCGCCGGTGGGCGTGGCCGCCGCCCGGACCAGCCGGACCCGGTCGGCCGGGGCGCCCGGCGGCGGGTCCAGGACCAGGTCGATCAGGGCGTGGTCGGCGAAGCCCGCCAGCGCGAAGTCCAGGTGGACCGAGGCGGCCTCCATCGGGTCCTCGCATTCGGCCGCCGCCCGCGCCGCCCGGTGCAGTTGGTTGCCCCGGAAGCGCATCCGGGCGCTCTCCTGCTCCTGGCCCTTCACCTCCGTCACGTCCTGGAAGATCCAGGCCACCCCGAGCGGCGCCGGCTCCTCGGTGAGCGGTGAGGCCAGCCGGAGGAAGCCGCTGCGCCAGCAGCGGCGGCGCGCCGCCGCCCCGGTCTCGCCGCGGTCGGTGCCCTCGCCGCGCACGGCCTCGTCGTCGTCGAGCAGTTCGTAGCGCACGCCCTCCGCGCCCTCGAGGCCGTCCACCGCGTCGGCGTCGGCGTCCCGCAGCGTCACCCACAGCTCGGTGGGGGCCGGGGGCGCGCCCTCCGCCAGGACGTGCTGGAGCGCGGCCTCCGCCTCCTCCACGCCCTGGTCCAGGAAGTCGCCCAGCGGCCGTCCGGGCGCGGCCTTACGGGTGGTGCGCAGCGCGCCCGCCGCGTTGGCGTTGACGACGGCCACCCGCAGATCCGCGTCGACCAGGACCACGTTCCACGACGCGTCGTCCAGCAGCGCCTCGCTCAGCGCGATCGACCGCTCCAGGTCGACCTGGGCGTGCGCCTCGCTGAAGGCGCAGTACACCCCGGCCGGGCGGCCGTCCGCGCCCGGCACCCCCGAGGACTGGGTACGGACCAGGACCCGGCCGCCGTCCTTGGTCAGCAGCGCGAACTCGTGCACCCGGCGCCCCGTGGCGCCCATGGCCTCCGTAAGGCGCGCCTCGACGTCTCGGGCGTCCCCCGGGCGGGCCGCCCAGCCGCCCAGCCCCTTGCGGCCGACCGCCTCCGCCGCCGTCCACCCGAGGATGCGCTCGGCCTCGTGGTTCCAGTGGGTCACCGTGCCGTCGGCGTCGAACGCGCACAGGGCGGCGTCCATCCCGTCGAGCAGCGCGGCGAGCAGTTCGGAGTCGGACCGCTCGGGGCCGTCCGGGCAGTCGGGGCGGCCGGACGCCGACGGGGCCGCGCCCGGCTGTCCCGGGACCCCCCGCGAGGACCGGGCGGAACGCGCTGGACGTGCGGGTTCGGAACGTTGTGAAGCGCTCACCTGACACCCCTTGCTGGACGTGGCTGTCTGTGGTGGGGCACGTCGGACATTGAACTCGAACGTGACGCGCGCCACACCGCATTCGTCGAAATCGTTGCCTCACGGAAATTCGCTTGTGTGTGGCAGGAGGGGGTTCTTAGTGTGGCGGTACACGAGAAGGGAGGTGGTTCGGCAGATGTATGAAATCCGGACGCGTGAGGTGACTGCGGGCTAGCAGTCCGTCGTCGCGCTCAGCGCATTCGCCGGACTGGCGCACCAGAGGTGCGCGGCCGGCCAATCCCAAGCAGTCACCCGACCCGCGGGTCGCCGGTACGTCCGACCGGCCCCCTTCCGCCTCAGGGCGTCAGGGGAAAGACCCGCGGGTTGTCCGCGTTCTGAGGGCGTTCTACGTGCTCAGCGCGCTCTACGTGCTCAGGGCGTTCTACGTGCTCAGTGCGTTCTACGCCCTCAGCGCGTTCTACGTTCTCGGTGCGTCCTACGGGTACAGCCCCAGTGCGTTCACGGGTACAGCCGCTCGACCCGCCAGCCGCCGCCCTCCTCCTCGGGCAGCCGGACATACCGCAGCCGGTCGTGCAGCCGGTTCTCCCGGCCCTGCCAGAACTCCACCGTCTCCGGCACCACCCGGAACCCGCCCCACTCCGGCGGCACCGGCACCTGCTCGCCCGGGGGATAGCGGTCCGCCAGCTCCTCGTACGAGCGGTCCAGCTCCTCCCGCGAGCCCACCACCGTGGACTGCGAGCTCGCCCACGCCCCCAGCTGCGAGCCGTGCGGCCGGGTGCGGAAGTACGCGGCCGTCTCATCGCGCCCGGTGCGCCGCGCGGTGCCCGTCACGATGACCTGCCGGGCGATGGGGTGCCAGGGGAAGAGCAGGCCGACATGCGGGTTCTCGCCCAGCTCACGGCCCTTGCGGGAGCCGTAGTTGGTGTAGAAGACGAAGCCGCGTTCGTCGAAGCTCTTCATCAGGACCGTGCGGGAGCTGGGGCGGCCCTGCGCGTCGGCCGTCGAGACGACCATGGCGTTCGGCTCGAACAGCCCGCTGCCGACGGCATCCTCGAACCACCGGGTGAACTGCCCGAACGGATCATCCGCCAGATCCGCCTCGTCGAAGCCGGCCGCGCGGTAGTGCTCGCGCATGGCGGCCGGGTCGTACGTACGCGCGGAGGAAGCCGAGGGCTCCGAGTCAACGTGAGGCACGGGCATATCTTGCAACATCATCGGTCCGTCGCACGGGCGGCCCCGGAAGAGCGCTCTCCCTCCCCCGCCCCGGGGCCCCGTAACCCTCCCGCGATCCGGAGCGGATGTGCCACTTCTCACGCTTCCCCATGGGCAGCGCACGCACCAGACTGAGCGGACCACGCGCCGCCCGTTCGGCGCCTGGACAGGCACCACCCCCCGTGTCCCGGAGGTCACTCCCCGTCACGGTTGGGTGACCACCACCCGCACGGGGCACATCACGGAGTGACCGGTACGGACCGCGAGCCGTGTCAGGCGGCCGCGTAACCGTTCCGGCGCCATCCGCCGCCGACCGTCGTCCCGCATCATGAGGAGCCGCCTGATGTCCGACTTCGTACCCGGACTCGAAGGAGTCGTCGCGTTCGAGACGGAGATCGCCGAACCCGACAAGGAAGGCGGCGCGCTCCGCTACCGAGGCGTGGACATCGAAGACCTGGTGGGCCATGTCTCCTTCGGGAACGTCTGGGGGCTGCTGGTCGACGGCGCCTTCAACCCGGGGCTGCCGGCCGCCGAGCCGTTCCCCATCCCGGTCCACTCCGGGGACGTCCGGGTCGATGTGCAGTCCGCGCTGGCCATGCTCGCGCCCGTCTGGGGCCTCAAACCGCTGCTGGACATCGACGAGGAGCAGGCCCGTGAGGACCTGGCGCGCGCGGCGGTGATGGCCCTGTCCTACGTGGCCCAGTCGGCCCGCGGCCAGGGGAAGCCGATGGTGCCGCAGCGGGAGATCGACAAGGCCGGAACCATCGTGGAGCGCTTCATGCGGCGCTGGCGCGGTGAGCCGGACCCCAAGCACGTGGCCGCCGTCGACGCGTACTGGACCTCGGCGGCCGAGCACGGCATGAACGCCTCCACCTTCACCGCCCGCGTCATCGCCTCCACCGGCGCCGATGTCGCTGCCGCGCTCTCCGGCGCGGTGGGCGCCATGTCGGGGCCGCTGCACGGCGGCGCGCCCTCCCGGGTGCTCGGCATGATCGAGGAGATCGAGCGCACCGGGGACGCCACCCGCTACGTCAAGCAGGCGCTCGACCGGGGCGAACGGCTGATGGGCTTCGGCCACCGGGTCTACCGCGCCGAGGACCCGCGGGCGCGGGTGCTGCGGCGCACCGCCAAGGAGCTGGGCGCACCGCGCTTCGAGGTCGCCGAGGCGCTGGAGCGTGCCGCCCTGGACGAGCTGCACAGCCGCAGGCCGGACCGGGTGCTGGCGACGAACGTGGAGTTCTGGGCGGCCATCGTGCTGGACTTCGCGGAGGTCCCGGCGCCCATGTTCACCTCGATGTTCACCTGCGCCCGTACGGCGGGCTGGAGCGCGCACATCCTGGAGCAGAAGCGGACCGGCCGTCTGGTGCGGCCGTCGGCGCGGTACGTCGGCCCCGGCACGCGCAGCCCGCACGAGGTCGACGGCTACGGGGACACCGCCTCGCGGTAGGGCCGCGCGCGATAGGGCCGCGCGCGGTAGGTCAGGAGGCGGCCGGGGCGGGGTGGTCGTGGGCCGGGTGGCCGTCCGGGTCCTTCGAGGTCAGGATCCCCTCCAGGATCCGCGACCACTGGGCCACCACCCGCTCCCGGCGGTGCCGGTCGTCCGTCAGCAGGTTGGCAAGGCCCAGGCCCCGCCCCATGTCGAGCAGGCCCTGGACGGCCTCCCGGACGCCCGGCACCGACTCGTCGGCGCCCAGCAGCTCCACCGCGATCCGATGCGTCTCCCGGCCGATCTTCGCCTCCAGCGCGCTCACCCGGGCGCCCAGCTGCTCCTCGTACGAGGCCGCCACCCACAGCTGGAGGGCGGCCCGGAAGAGCGGGCCGGTGTAGAGGGTGATCAGCGCCTCGACCACCGCGGGGACGCGGCCCTCCCCGTGCGGGGCCGGGAGGGCGCGCAGCTCCGCCGAGCGCTCCTCGGCGACATGCTCGACGGCGGCCGTGAAGAGGTCCTCGCGGGTCGGGAAGTGGTGCTGGGCCGCGCCCCTCGACACCCCGGCCCGCTCGGCGACCACCGCGACCGTGGAACCGGCCCAGCCGCGCTCGGCGAGGCAGGCCACGGCGGCCTCCAGCAGCCGCCTGCGGGTGGCGCGGCTGCGGTCCTGCTTGGGGTCGCGCAATGCCGTACGGGGGGTCATCGGGGCGCCCCGGCGGGGCCCGTGCTCCCTGCGGCCCCCTTGTCCCCCGCGTCCGGTATCGCCTCCGTGTCCGGTGCCGCCTCCGTGTCCCGTACCGCCTCCGCGTCGGACGCCGTCTGCCGCACCCACGCCGGATCGCGCCGCTCCAGGAACGACGTCATGCCCTCGCGCGCCTCCTCGGAGGCGAAGAGGCGGGCCGACAGCGCGGCCAGCGCCTCGCCGTCCCGGTCGAAGGCGCGCAGCACATCGGCGGTCACCAGCCGCTTGGACTCGGCCAGGCCCTGCGGGGAGCCCCGGCGCAGCCCGTCGAGGACCGGCGCCAGCGCCTCGTCCGCGTCCCCCTCCGGGTCCGCGAGCGTGACCAGCCCGATCCGGGCCGCCTCGGCGGCGTCGAACCGCTCACCCGTGAGGTAGTAGCGGGCCGCCGCGCGCCGGTCCAGCCGGGGCAGCAACGGCATCGAGATGACGGCCGGGGCGAGGCCGAGCCGGGCCTCGGTGAAGGCGAAGCTGGCGCCGCGCCCGGCCGCCGAGATGTCGCAGGCCCCGAGCAGCCCGAGCCCACCGGCCCGTACGTGCCCGGTGACGCGGGCGACCACCGGCTTGGGCAGCTCCACGATCGACCGCAGCAGGTCCACGAGACCGGACGCCCCGGACGCCGAGGGCGGTTCGCTCAGATCCGCGCCCGCGCAGAAGGTGGTGCCGGTGTGGGTGAGCAGCACCGCCCGCACACGGTCATCCCGCCCGGCCGCCGCCAGCGCCTCGCGCAACTCGGCGACCAGACGCGAGGAGAGGGCGTTGCGGTTGTGCGGCGAGTCCAGGGTGAGGGTGGTGATCCCGCGCGCGAAGGCGGCCCGTACGAAGGACTTCGGCGCATCGGCCGTAAGGCCGTCGCTCGTGGAGCCGTCGGCCGTAAGGCCGTCGTCCAGCGGGCGGCCGGTCGTGGGGCCAGTCGTGGGGCCGTCGGTCATGGGGCGGTCGTGCTCCTTTCCCTGGCGCGCAGTTCACGCCTGAGGATCTTGCCGGTGGCCGAGCGCGGCACGGCGTCCGTGAACTCCACACGCCGCACCTTCTTGTACGGGGCCACCTGTCCGGCAACGTACGCCATCAGGTCGTCCTCCGAGATCCGGGTCCCGGGCCTGGGCACCACATACGCCTTGGGGATCTCGTTGCCCGCCCCGTCCGTCACCCCGATCACGGCGGCGTCGACGACGGCCTCATGGGCGAGCAGCACGGCCTCCAGGTCGGCCGGGGCGACCTGGTAGCCCTTGTACTTGATCAGCTCCTTCACCCGGTCCACCACATACAGCCAGCCGTCCGCGTCCACATGCCCGACGTCACCGGTGTGCAGCCAGCCCTCGGGGTCGATCATCGCGTCGGTGTCCTCGGGACGGCCCAGATAGCCCTTCATCACCTGCGGTCCGCGGATGACGATCTCGCCGTCCTCGCCCACGGCCACGTCCGTGCCGCCGTCCGGGTCCACGATGCGCATCTCGGTGCTCGGGAGCAGCTTTCCGACGGTCCCGGGCGGGGCGTTCTTCGCGTCGCGCGGCACCAGATGGGAGCCCGGGGACAGCTCCGTCATCCCGAACGCCTGAAGCAGCGGCGGTACGCCGAGCCGCTGGGCGCACGCCTCGGCGAGCCGGGCGTCCAGCGGGGCCGCCGCGCTCAGCACATACCGCACCGACGACAGGTCATGGCCGTCCACGGCCGGGTGCTTGGCGAGCGCGAGCACGATCGGCGGGGCCACATAGAGCGCCTGGGCGCGGTGCTTCTCGATCGCCGCGAGGAAGGTGTCGAGTTCGAAGCGGGGCAGCACGATCACCGTGCCGCCGTTGCGGAGCGGTGCGTTCATGAGCGCCGTAAGGCCGTAGCTGTGGAAGAACGGCAGGACGGCCAGCACCCGCTCCCCCGGCCGGTTGGGCACCAGCGTCTCCACCTGCGCGAGGTTGGTGGCGACGTTGCGGTGGGTGAGCATCACGCCCTTGGGGGTGCCGGTGGTGCCGGAGGAGTACGGCAGGACGGCGATGTCCTCGACCGGGTCGATCTCCACCACCGGTTCGGGCGCGGTGCTGCTCAGCATGGAGCGCAGTGAACGATGACCGCTCGCCTCGTCACAGACGAAGATCTCCCGTATCCCGCCCGCCCGTTCGGCGGCCTGCCGCGCCACGCCCAGCTGCGCCGAGACGGTGATGATCCACGACGCGGCAGCGTCCCGCAGCTGCTTGGCGAACTCCTCCGGCGTCGCCAGTGGATGCACCGTGGTGACCGCGGCCCCGGTGCGGGTGGCGCCGTAGAACGCCGGTGGGTACATGATCGAGTTGGGGCTGTGCAGGGCCACCACATCGCCCTTGCGCACCCCCGCCTCGGCCAGCGCGGCCCCGATCCGGCGGGACGCGCGATCCAGCGCGGCATAGCTCAGGGCCGCCCCGGTCACGCCGTCCACCAGCGCGGTCAGGTCGCCGAACTCCTCGGCCGCGCGGCCCAGTACGGCGTCGTGGATGGGCAGATCGACGGGCGGTACATCGGGATACTCGCTGCGCAGCACCATGGCCGCTCCCCTCAGCTCTGATGGACCTACCTGTCCGTTCTGCCCTACCCGCGTACGGCTTGAAGCCCGCTCAGTACGACTTGGGCAGGCCCAGGGTCTGGTGGGAGACGTAGTTGAGGATCATCTCGCGGCTGACGGGGGCGATCCGGGCCACCCGGGCGGCCGTGATCAGCCGCGCCAGCCCGTACTCGGCGGTCAGGCCGTTGCCGCCGAGAGTGTGCACGGCCTGGTCCACCGCCTTCACCGCGGCCTCCCCGGCCGCGTACTTGGCCATGTTGGCGGCCTCGCCCGCGCCCGCGTCATCGCCCTCGTCGTACAGGTACGCCGCCTTCGCCATCATCAGCCGGGCCAGCTCCAGCTCGATATGGGCCTGGGCGAGGGGGTGGGCGATCGCCTGGTGGGCGCCTATGGGCTCCTTCCACACCTGGCGGGTGCGGGCGTAGTCCACGGCCTTGTCGAGCGCGTAGCGGCCCATCCCCAGCGCGAACGCCGCCGTCATGATGCGCTCCGGGTTGAGCCCCGCGAACAGCTGGAGCAGCCCGGCGTCCTCGTCGCCCACCAGCGCGTCGGCGGGCAGCGTCACGTCGTCCAGCACCAGCTCGAACTGCTTCTCCGCGGCGGCCAGCTCCATGGGGATGTGGTGGTGGGAGAAGCCATGGGTCTCGCGCGGGACGATGAACAGACAGGGCTTGAGCTTTCCGGTCCTGGCGTCCTCGGTGCGGCCGACGATGAGAACCGCGTCGGCGTTGTCCACACCGGTGATGAAGACCTTACGGCCGTTGAGTACCCAGCCGCCGCCCTCGTTCCGGCGGGCGGTGGTGGTGATGCGGTGCGAGTTGGATCCGGCGTCGGGCTCGGTGATGCCGAAGGCCATGGTGATCCTGCCGTCGGCCAGGCCCGGCAGCCAGCGCTCCTTCTGCTCGGCGGTGCCGAACCGGGCGATGACGGTGCCGCAGATGGCGGGCGAGACGACGAGCATGAGCAGCGGGCAGCCCGCCGCCCCCAGCTCCTCCAGGACGATGGACAGCTCGGTGATGCCGCCGCCCCCGCCGCCGTACTCCTCGGGGAGGTTGACCCCGAGATAGCCCAGCTTTCCTGCTTCGGCCCACAGTTCGGCGGCCCCGTCGCCCTCCTGGGGGCCGCCCGGGGCGTGTCCCTTGGCGAAGGACGACACCGCGGCGCGGAGCGCCACGCGCTCCGGGGTGTCCACGGGCGTGTGCGAGCTGGTCATGGACGGCTCCTCCCACGTGCGTGCGTTGTACGGGCCACATGCGCTGTGCGGTGCGGGCCCCTTGCGGTGCGTTGCGCGGTCCGGCTGTGCGGCTCGTACGAGCTGTGTGGCCCGTACGGACGATGTGGCCCGCACGGACGATGTGGCCCGTACGGACGATGTGGCCCGTACGGACGATGTGGCCCGTACGGACGGTGTGGCCCGCGTGGGCCGTACGGGCCACACCGTGTGCGGGGCCGGGTCACTCTCCCGCCGCCACGACGGCGAGCAGGGCTCCGACCTCGACCTGGCGGCCGGGGGCGGCGTGCAGGGCGGTGAGCACCCCGGCGGCGGGCGCGGTCACGCGGTGCTCCATCTTCATGGCCTCCAGCCACAGCAGGGGCTGTCCGGCCTCGACCCGGTCCCCGACGGCCACCTCGGCGACCCGCACCACCGTGCCCGGCATGGGCGCCAGCAGCGAGCCGGGCTCGGTGCGGGCGGTGGGGTCGGGGAAGCGGGGCAGCGCGGTGAACGCATGGCCGCCCTGGGGCGTGTCGACATAGCGGCGGTCCCCATAGGCCGTCACCTCGAACGTCCGCCGGACCCCGGCCACGACCAGGACGACCCGCGTCGGCTCGGCCTCGCGCCCCGACTCGGCGCCCCGCCCCCGCTCGGCGTCCCGCCCGGCATCGTCGCCCCGCCCCGGCTCGACGCCCAGCAGCCGGACGTCGGAGAAGCCCTCCGCGAGCAGCCCGTCGCGGGTGAGGCGGTAGCGCACCTCGTGCTCGGTGCCGTCCGGTTCCGCGCGGTAGCTCCTCAGCTGCGGCTGGGACGGCACATTGCGCCAGCCGCCCAACCGCCCGGCCACGGTCGCCGGCCGCCGCGCCGCGTCGGCGAGGGCGGCGGCGAGGGCGGCGAGCGGGCCCGACTCGTCGTCGTCCGAGGCGGCGGTCAGCTCGGGCAGACGGCGTTCGAGGAACCCGGTGTCCATACGGCCCGCCGCGAACTCCGGGTGGCGCAGGACCCGTACGAGCAGCTCGCGGTTGGTCACCGGGCCGTGGATCCGGGCCCGCTCCAGCCCGTGGGCCAGCCGCCGCACCGCCTCGGCCCGGGTGGGGGCCACGGCGATGACCTTGGCCAGCATCGGGTCGTAGTGGACGCCGATCGTGTCCCCGCCGTCCGGCCCGGAGTCCACCCGCAGCCCGGGGATGTCCAGCCGGTGCAGGATCCCCGTCTGCGGCCGCCAGTCGCGCGCCGGGTCCTCGGCGTACAGCCGCGCCTCGATCGCGTGCCCCCGGGGCGCCGGAGGCTCGGCGTCGAGCCGCTCCCCCTCCGCGATCCGCAGCTGGAGCGCCACCAGGTCGAGGCCGTGGATCTCCTCGGTGACCGGGTGCTCGACCTGGAGGCGGGTGTTCATCTCCAGGAAGTACGCCCGCCCCGAGGGCGAGACCAGGAACTCCACCGTGCCCGCGCCCTCGTAGCCGATCGCGCGCGCCGCGTTCGCCGCCGATTCGGCCAGGGTGCGCCGTAGTTCCTCGTCAAGACCGGGGGCCGGGGCCTCCTCGATGACCTTCTGGTGGCGGCGTTGGAGGGAGCAGTCGCGGGTGCCGAGGGTCCATACGGTGCCGTGGGTGTCGGTGAGCACCTGGACCTCGACATGGCGGGCGCCCTCCATATAGGGCTCCACGAAGATCTCGCCGTCGCCGAAGGCGGAGGCCGCCTCGGCGCGGGCGGAGTCGAGTGCGGCTGGGAGCGCGTCGAGTTCGCGCACCACCCGCATGCCCCGGCCGCCGCCGCCCGCCGCCGCCTTGACCAGCACGGGCAGATCGCCGGTGGTGACCTCGGCCGGGTCGAGCGGATCGAGCAGCGGCACGCCCGCCTTGCGCATGATCTCCTTGGCCCGGGTCTTGGAGGCCATGGCCTCCATCGCCTCGGGCGGCGGCCCCACCCACACCAGCCCCGCCGCCCTTACGGCGCGCGCGAAGTCGGCGTGCTCGGAGAGGAAGCCATAGCCGGGGTGGACGGCGTCGGCCCCGGCGGCCAGGGCGGCCTCCACCAGGAGATCGCCCCGCAGATAGGTGTCGGCCGGGGCGTCGCCCGGCAGCCTTACGGCGGCGTCGGCCTCGCGCGCGTGGGGCGCGCCGGTGTCCGCGTCGGAGTGCACCGCGACGGTGGCGATGCCGAGATCACGGCAGGTGCGGACGATGCGCCGCGCTATCTCGGCGCGGTTGGCGACCAGGAGGGAACGAATCACGGATTCCTCACCCACATGACGTAAGACGCCGAAGCGAGACCACGACGCGCGCCCGGCACCAACGCGGCGTGCGAGGCGGACGAAGCGAGCGAACGGGCGGACAAACGGGCACGGCTCACGGGTTCCTCACTCACATCCGGAAGACGCCGAAGCCACCGCGCGCGCCCTCGACCGGCGCGGTGTGCAGGGCGGACAGACACAGGCCGAGCACGGTGCGGGTGTCGCGCGGGTCGATGACGCCGTCGTCGTAGAGCCGCCCGGAGAGGAAGAGCGGCAGCGACTCGGACTCGATCTGCTGCTCCACCATGGTGCGCAGCGCGGCGTCGGCCTCGTCGTCGTACGGCTGCCCCTTGGCGGCGGCGGACTGCCGGGCGACGATCGACATCACCCCGGCGAGCTGCTGCGGCCCCATCACGGCGGACTTGGCGCTGGGCCAGGCGAAGAGGAAGCGGGGGTCGTACGCCCGGCCGCACATCCCGTAGTGACCGGCGCCGTACGAGGCGCCGATGAGCACCGACAGATGCGGTACGCGGGAGTTGGAGACGGCGTTGATCATCATGGCGCCGTGCTTGATGATCCCGCCCTGCTCGTAGTCGCGGCCGACCATGTAACCCGTGGTGTTGTGCAGGAAGAGCAGCGGGATGTCGCGCTGGTTGGCGAGCTGGATGAACTGCGCGGCCTTCTGCGACTCCTCGCTGAACAGCACCCCCTGGGCGTTGGCCAGGACCCCGACCGGATAGCCGTGCAGCGCGGCCCAGCCGGTGGCCAGGCTGCGCCCGTACAGCGGCTTGAACTCGTCGAAGTCCGAGCCGTCGACGATCCGGGCGATCACCTCGCGCGGGTCGAAGGGGACCTTCAGATCGCTCGGCACGATCCCGAGCAGCTCCTCGGCGTCGTACTTCGGCGGCTCGGCGGGCCCCGGATCGGCGTGCGCCTTGCGCCAGTTGAGGCGGGCCACCACCCGGCGGGCCTGGCGCAGCGCGTCCGGCTCGTCGGTGGCGAAGTAGTCGGCCAGCCCGGAGGTGCGGGCGTGCATCTCGGCTCCGCCCAGCGACTCGTCGTCGCTCTCCTCGCCGGTGGCCATCTTCACCAGCGGCGGACCGCCCAGGAAGACCTTGGAGCGCTCCTTGACCATGATCACGTGGTCGGACATCCCGGGGATGTACGCGCCTCCGGCGGTGGAGTTGCCGAAGACCACGGCGATCGTGGGAATGCCTTCCGCGGACAGCCGGGTGAGATCCCGGAACATCGCCCCGCCGGGGATGAAGATCTCCTTCTGGGAGGGGAGATCGGCGCCGCCGGACTCGACGAGGCTGACGACCGGGAGGCGGTTCACCCGGGCGATCTCATGCGCGCGCAGCGACTTCTTCAGCGTCCACGGATTGCTCGCACCACCTCGCACGGTGGGGTCGTTGGCACTGATCAGGCACTCGACACCGGAGATCACCCCGATACCGGTGACGACGGACGCCCCGACCGGGTAGTCGCTGCCCCACGCGGCCAGCGGGGACAGCTCCAGAAAGGGCGTATCGGGGTCCAGGAGCAGTTCGATCCGCTCCCGGACGAGCAGCTTCCCGCGCTTGCGGTGCCGCTCGACGTACTTCTCGCCGCCGCCCGCCAGCGCCTTGGCGTGTTCGGCCGCCAGCTCATCGAGCTTGGCGAGCATCGCCTCGCGGTGGGCCGTGTAGTCGGCGCCCGCGGGATCGAGCGCGGACGCGAGCACTGTCACAGCGACACCTCCGGTATGTCCAGGCGACGAGAGAGCGACCCATCGCCAACGTCCGTGGCCCGGAGATCGCCAACGGCCGCGGCCCAGAGGCCGGAACGGGGGGTCAAAGCAGTACCTCCGGTATGTCGAGGTGGCGGGAGCGCAGCCATTCGCCGACGGCCTTGGCCTGGGGGTCGAAGCGGGCCTGCGCGGCGACGCCCTCGCCGAGCAGCCCGTCCACGACGAAGTTCAGGGCCCGCAGCCGGGGCAGCGGATGGCGGGTGACGTTCAGTTCGGCCGTCTCCGGGAGCAGCTCCCGCAGCCGGTCGGTGGTGAGGGTGTGGGCCAGCCAGCGCCAGGCGTCCTCACCGCGCGCCCAGACGCCGATGTTGGCGCTGCCGCCCTTGTCGCCGCTGCGGGCCCCGGCGACGGCGCCGAGCGGGGCACGGCGGGTCGGGCCCGGCGGCAGCGGAGGCGGCGGCGGAGGCTCGTCCACCGGGCCTCCGGCGGCGGGCGTGGTGGGCGCCGGGGGAACGGACAGCCGGGAGCCGTCCGGCAGTACGGCGGTGTGCGGCACGGTGTCGGCCGGGGTCTCCACGGCCTCGAAGACGCCGTAAGGCGAGCCCTTTCCGGGCGGGGCGGTGACATGGAAGCCGGGATAGCTGGCGAGGGCCAGTTCGACGGCCGCGCCGCTGATCACCCGCCCCACCGCCGCCGGGTCCCGGTCGCGCACCACCAGCCGCAGCAGCGCGCTCGCCTCCTCCTGGACGGCCGCGTCGGGGTGGTCGGTACGGGAGAGGGTCCAGCGGACCTCGGCGGGGCGGCGTTTGCTCATCGCCCCCTCCATCTGGTCCCGTACGAGCGCCGCCTTGGCCTCGATGTCCAGGCCGGTGAGCACGAACACCACCTCGTTGCGGTGGCCGCCGAGCCGGGTCAGCCCGGTCTTGAGGGTGCGGGGCGGCGCCTCGCCCCGTACGCCGTGGACGCGCACCCGGTCCGGGCCGTCCTGGACCAGCCGCACCGAGTCCAGCCGGGCGGTGACGTCCGGGCCCGGATAGCGGGCGCCCGCCGTCTCGTAGAGAAGCTGGGCGGTGACGGTGCCGACCGTGACGGCGCCGCCGGTGTGCGGATGCTTGGTGATCACACTGGAGCCGTCGGGGTGGATCTCGGCGAGCGGGAAGCCGGGGCGGCGGACGTCGTGCTCGGCGAAGAAGGAGTAGTTGCCGCCGGTCGCCTGGGTACCGCACTCCAGGATGTGCCCGGCGACCACGGCTCCGGCGAGCGCGTCCCAGTCGTCGGCGGCCCATCCGAAGTGCGCGGCGGCCGGGCCCGTCACCAGCGCGGCGTCCGTCACCCGCCCGGTGACCACCACATCAGCGCCACCGCGCAGACAGGCCGTGATCCCGGCCCCGCCGAGATAGGCGTTGGCGGTGACGACGCCCGGCCCCCACTCGCGGGCCCCCAGGAGGTCGTCGCCCTCCACATGGGCCACCTGGCACGCAATCCCGAGCCGCTCGGCCAGCTCGCGGATCGCGTCCGCCAGCCCGGCCGGGTTGAGCCCGCCCGCGTTGGTGACGAGCCGTACGCCGCGCTCCATGGCGAGCCCCAGGGTGTCCTCGAGCTGGCGCAGAAAGGTCGTGGCATAGCCCCGCGCGGGGTCCTTGGCGCGGTCCCGGCCCAGGATGAGCATGGTCAGCTCGGCGAGGTAGTCACCGGTCAGCACGTCCAGGGGCCCGCCGGTGAGCATCTCGCACAGCGCGTCGAAACGGTCGCCGTAGAAGCCGGAGGCGTTGCCGATACGGAGGGGGCGGGGCGGAGGGGTCACGGGGCGCCTCCGGGCCGGTGCCCGGGCACGTCGCCCTGCGGGGCGGGGCTTACGGCGTCACCAGGGGCATCACCACCGTCGTGCTCCGCCCGCTGCCCCGGAGCGCGGCCCTTGCCGGGCGGGCCCGCGAACGCCTGGGCGATGTCCAGCCAGCGGTCCGCGTCCGGCCCTTCGGCGCGTACGGCCAGATCGTCGCGGTGGGCCCGCTGGGTCACCAGCAGACAGAAGTCCAGCGCGGGCCCGGTGACCCGCTGCCCGGCGTCCTCCGGCCCGTACGTCCACAGCTCACCGTCCGGAGCGGTGAGTTCGACCCGGAACTCCTCGGCCGGCGGCTCCATCCCCCGCGCCGCGTACGCGTAGCCCCGCGCCCGGACCCCGATCCGGGCCACATGGCGCAGCCGGGCGGTGGGGGCCCGGCGCACGCCCAGGGTGTCGGCGACGTCCTGGCCGTGCGCCCAGGTCTCCATCAGCCGGGCGGTCGCCATCGACATCACGCTCATCGGCGGCCCGTACCACGGCAGCCGGGCACGCGGCGGCTGCGCGGCCAGCGTCCGGAGCAACCGCTCCCGCCCCTCCCGCCAGCGGCCCAGCAGCACCTCGGGCGGCACGGCCGCGCCGCGCTCGGCGCCCTCGTCCACGAACGCGTCCGGCGCGGCCCACGCCCGGCGCACCTCGTCCGCGAACCCCTGGGCGTCCTCGGCGGCTTGTACGGCCCGCTCGTCGGTCCACGCGAGATGGGCGATCTGGTGAGCGATGGTCCACCCGGGCGCGGGCGTCGCCAACCGCCACTCCGCACCCCCGAGCCCGGCCACCAGGCCGTCCAACTCGTCCCCCTCCGCCCGCAGATCGCCGAGCAGAGCCTCCGTCTCGGACACGCCTCGCTCCCGTCGTCGGGTCTGTCGTGTGTCGGCCTTCTCCCGCCCTCGTCGAGTGCGTCGAGTGCGTCGAGTGCTCTCGACGAGCGAGGGTGGCAGCGCGACGAGAAACAATCAAGCACGCTTGCATGATTCAGCCGGTTGGGACGGCCCGTCAGGGCACGCCGACAGTGGGGCCGGCCGGCCCGATGAGGTGTGGCTCGGCCGGCCCCGGCAATCGCGACCTGCTCGTCTTACGGCAGCCGTTCCGCCAGGACCTCTGCCAGGTGGCGGCCCTTCCGGCCCGCCAGCTGGGTGAGTTGGGTGCGGCAGGAGTAGCCGTCCGCCAGGACTTCGGTGCCGGGTTCCGCGGCCCTTACGGATGGCAGCAGTTGCTCCTCGGCGCAGGCCGTCGAGACCTCGTAGTGGCCGTTCTCGAAGCCGAAGTTGCCCGCCAGGCCGCAGCAGCCGCCGCTCAAGGTGCCCGTAAGGCCGGCGCGTTCGCGGAGGCGGCGTTCGGCGGCGTCGCCCAGGACGGCGTGCTGGTGGCAGTGGGTCTGGCCGACGACGGGGCGGTCGATCCTCGGGGGCCGCCAGTCGGGGGCGTAGCGCTCCAGCGCCTGGGCGAACGTCGAGACGGACTCGGCGAGGCGCGTGGCGCGCGGGTCGGTGGTGAGGAGTTCGGGGAGGTCGGTGCGGAGGGCGGCGGTGCAGCTGGGTTCGAGGCCGACCACCGGGAGCCCGGCGTCCAGGGCCGGGGCCATGACGTCCAGGGTGCGCCGCATGACCGTGCGGGCGCGGTCGAGCTGGCCGGTGGAGACCCAGGTCAGCCCGCAGCACACGGGCTTCGGCGGGACGACCACCCGCAGCCCGGCCGCCTCCAGCACGGCGACCGCCGAGCGGCCGACGGACGGGGAGAGGTGGTTGGTGAAGGTGTCCGGCCAGAGGACGACGGTCCGTCCGTGGTCGGGCCGCGCCGATCCCGGGCCCGGTCCGGTCCCCGTCCCGCGCGCCGCCTCGCGGACCCGGTTCCGCCACCACCTGGTGAAGGGCTCGTGGGCGAGTTCCGGGATGTCGCGTTCGGGGGCGATGCCGCCCAGGCGTTTGGCCAGGGCGGCGAGTGGGCTCACCCCGGCCAGCGCGTTGGCCGCCGGGGCCGCCCGCAGGAGGGACGCCGCGCGCAGCCACACCGGGAGCCAGCCCATCGAGTAGTGGGCGGCGGGGCGCATTCGGCCCTCGTAGTGGTGGTGCAGGAACTCCGCCTTGTAGGTGGCCATGTCGACCTCCACCGGGCAGTCGCTGCGGCAGCCCTTGCAGGACAGGCACAGGTCGAGCGCGTCCCGTACCTCCTCCGAGCGCCAGCCGTCCTGGACGACCTCGCCCGCGAGCATCTCGTGCAGCAGCCGGGCGCGGCCGCGGGTGGAGTGCTTCTCCTCGCCGGTGGCGCGGTACGACGGGCACATCACGCCGTCGCCGGACACCGACTCGTTACGGCACTTGGCGACGCCCACACAGCGCCGGACCGCCGCCGAGAAGTCGCCCTTGTCGTGCGGATAGCCGAACTCGACGTCCACCGGGCGCCTCGGCAGCGGATCGAAGCGCAGGTTCTGGTCCAGGCGCTGCGGGCGGGCCAGGACGCCGGGGTTGAGGCCGCCCTCCGGGTCCCACAGGTCCTTGAAGCGGGAGAAGAGGCCGACCATCTCCGTCCCGTACATGCGCGGCAGCAGCTCGGCGCGGGCCAGGCCGTCGCCGTGTTCGCCGGAGAGCGAGCCGCCGTGGGCGACGACGAGATCGGCGAGGTCGGCGGAGAAGGCGCGGAAGACCCGGATGCCGGGCTCGGTCAGCAGGTCGAAGTCGATACGGACGTGGATGCAGCCGTCCCCGAAGTGCCCGTACGGCGTGCCGCGCAGCCCGTGCTGGGCCATCAGGGCGCGGAAGTCGCGCAGATACGCGCCGAGCCGGGGCGGCGGCACCGCGCAGTCCTCCCAGCCGGGCCAGGCCTCGCTGCCGTCGGGCGTCCGGGTGGCGGTGCCTGAGGCGTCCTCGCGCACCCGCCACAGGGCCCGCTGCCCGGCCGGGTCGGCGACCACGGTGTGGTCCGTGGTGGCCTCGGCGGCGGCGCGGGCCACCTCCTGCGCGCGGGAGAGCGCCTCCTCGCGGGTGGCGCCGCCGACCTCCACGAACAGCCAGGCGCCGCCCTTGGGCAGCCCGGTCGCCCCGGCGACCAGGTCGGCGGCCATGCCCTCGACGGTCAGCGGGCCGTACGGCAGCAGGGTGTGCGCGGCCTCGGCCGCCGCGCTCTCGTCGGGGTAGCCGAGCACGGCCAGGGCGCGGGCGCCGGGCGCCTCCACCAGCCTTACGGTCGCCTCGGTCACCACGCCGAGGGTGCCCTCGCTGCCGGTGAGGGCGCGGGCGAGGTCGGCGTTCTTCTCGGGCAGCAGCTCGTCCAGGGCGTAGCCGGAGATCCGGCGGGGCAGCTCGGGGAAGCCGGTGCGCAGCAGGGCCAGATGCTGGCCGGCCAGGGACCGTATGCCGTCGCGGAGCCGGGCGGGCAGGTCGTGGAGGCCCTGGGCGGCGCGCACCCGCTCCCCGCCGTAGGTGAGGACGTCCAGCTCGTGGACGTTGTCGGCGGTGGTGCCCCAGGCCACGGAGTGGGAGCCGCAGGAGTTGTTGCCGATCATGCCGCCGAGGGTGCAGCGGCTGTGGGTGGACGGGTCGGGGCCGAACGTCAGCCCATGGGCGCCGGCCGCCGTACGGAGGTCGTCGCAGATCACGCCCGGCTGGACGACGGCGGTGCGCCGCTCGGGGTCGAGCGAGCGGATGCCGCGCATATGGCGGGTGAAGTCCAGGACGACGCCGAGCCCGGTGGCCTGGCCCGCGATCGAGGTCCCGCCGCCGCGCGCGACCACCGGCACCCCTCGTTCCCGGCACACGGCCAGCACCGCCGCCACATCGTCGGCGTCGCGGGGCGCGACCACCCCGGCGGGGACCCGCCGGTAGTTCGACGCGTCCATGGTCATCAGGGCCCGGCTCGCCGTATCGAAGGAGACGTCCCCGCGAACGGCTCGTCGCAGCGCCTGCTCCAGCTCGTCTGCCTGGTGATCAGCCATGCCCCCATGGTCCATGGCGAGGCGGCCCTTGAGAATGTCCAATTCCGATTCATGGCCCCTTCATGGCCGCCATGCATGGGCCGCATGACCCGCGTGGCCCGCGTGGCCCGCATGGCCCGCATGGCCGCCTTACGGCCGCCGTGCTCCGCGTTCGGCCGGTTCGGCCCTTATACCGGCACGTCCTCGCGCGTCAACCGGATGTGGACATACCGTCTCAGCCGCTGGACGCGCGGTCGGAGCGCGGCGGCCGACGGATTAGGCTTCGGGTCGTGGCTGAGATCCGGATTCCCGATGACATCAAGCCCGCCGACGGACGCTTCGGCTCGGGCCCCTCCAAGGTGCGCACCGAGGCGCTGAGCGCCCTGGCCGCGACCGGAAGCTCCCTGCTGGGCACCTCCCACCGCCAGGCCCCGGTCAAGAACCTGGTCGGCGCCGTACGCGAAGGGGTGCGCGAGCTCTTCCAACTCCCGGAGGGGTACGAGGTCATCCTGGGCAACGGCGGCTCCACCGCCTTCTGGGACATCGCGACCCACGGGCTGATCGACTCCAAGTCGCAGCACCTGTCCTTCGGCGAGTTCTCCTCGAAGTTCGCCAAGGCGGCGAAGCTGGCGCCGTGGCTCGAGGAGCCCACGGTGATCACCTCCGACCCCGGCACCCACCCGGAGCCGCGCGCCGAGAGCGGCACCGACGTCTACGCCTTCACCCACAACGAGACCTCCACCGGTGTCGCCATGCCCATCCAGCGGGTGGCCGGTGCCGATGAGGGCGCGCTGGTACTGGTGGACGCCACCTCCGGGGCGGGCGGTCTGCCGATCGACATCGCCGAGACGGACGTCTACTACTTCGCGCCGCAGAAGTCCTTCGCGGCCGACGGCGGACTGTGGATCGGCGTCTTCTCGCCCGCCGCGCTGGAGCGCGCCGCCCGGATCCACGCCTCCGGCCGGCACGTACCCGAGTTCTTCTCGCTGCCGACCGCGATCGACAACTCGCTGAAGAACCAGACGTACAACACCCCGGCGCTGGCGACGCTCTTCCTGCTCGACGACCAGCTGAAGTGGATCAACGGGCAGGGTGGTCTGGACTGGGCGGTCCGCCGCACCGCGACCTCCTCGCGCACGCTGTACGGCTGGGCCGAGGAGTCCAAGTTCGCGACCCCGTTCGTGACCGACCCGGCCAAGCGGTCGCAGGTCGTGGGCACGATCGACTTCAACGAGGAGATCGACGCCGCGGCGGTCGCCAAGGCGCTGCGGGCCAACGGCATCGTGGACACCGAGCCGTACCGCAAGCTGGGCCGCAACCAGCTGCGGGTGGCGATGTTCCCGGCCGTGGACCCGGCGGACGTCGAGGCGCTGACGGCGTGCGTGGACTACGTCATCGAGCACCTCTGAGGGCTCACTCCGAGCGCAAGGGGCCCGCGGCCGATCACCGGCCGCGGGCCCCTTCGCATACGTCGACGCTCAGCTCCAGAATCAGCTCCGGCGGAAGAGCTTGCGCAGGCCGAGGAAGACCACCAGCGCGCCGACGAACGTGAGCCCGGCCTTGACCAGGTTGCCGTTCTTGTCCTCGTCGGTGAGCTTGCCGTCGACGCGGTCGGAGTACTCCCCGGTCTTCTTCTGCTCCTTCGCGGTGGCGTCCGGCAGCAGCTCCCCGCCGAGGTCCACCGGCGTCACCTTGGAGCCCGCGCCCTCGGTGCCGTACATCAGCGTGCCGCCGTCCGGGGTGAAGGTGACCGACTCGCCCTGCCGCTGGAGCGGCAGCCCCGGCTCCTCCTTCAGCCGCGTCGGCTTTCCGTTCCGCCAGCGGTACTCGGCGGCCGAGAAGTAGCCGCGGAGCACCAGCCGGGTGCCGTCCGGGGAGAACGCCCCGTCCGTGACCTCCAGGTCGAGGTCGGAGACCCGCTGGAAGACATTCACCCCGGAGGGGCTCAGCGTGGTCGGTCCGGCGTACAGCCCGGCGTCCTCGTCGCTCTTGCCGGCGATGTAGACGCGGCCCGTCTTGGGATGGACCATCAGTGCCTCGGCGTCGCGCGGCCCGCCCTGGTACTTGACGGTGAACTGGGTCGCGGTGACGGTGGTGTCCTTCAGCTGCTTGGGCTCCGGGAAGCGGTAGATCCACACATGGGACCACTGACCGCCCAGGTTGTCGCCGATATCGCCGACGTAGACATTGCCGTCCGGCCCTATCGAGATCGCTTCCACATCGCGGGGATCCCCTATCCCGCGCAGGGTGACGCGCGCGACCGTCTTCCCGGTCCTGCCGTCCACGGCGTAGACGTACGGGCCGTCCGAGCTGTCGTTGTGCGTCCAGTAGACACCGGGGTGGAGACGGCTCGCGGCGAGGCCGCTGGACTCGGTGATCCGTGAATCCTGGATCGTGAAGGGGGACGGCGACGACGAGTCGCCGGCGGCGGCCGGGGCGGCTGCGGACACGGTCAGCAGCGCGGCGGCACCGAGTACGAACGGAAGCGGACGCATGGGCCCAAGCCTGCCATCCCGCCGGGGGCGTCCGGCGCCGGGACCACGCCGAGGGACCCCTCCGGCCACGCATGGCCTCCGCCCATGCCCGACTCCCGTGATCGAAGCCCGCCTCCCTGATCAAAGCCCGACTCCCGTGATCAAACCCCGACTCCCATGATCGAAGCCGACTTCCGTGATCGCGCATGACTTCCGCGATCACGGGCAGATAACGTCTGTCAATTATTTGTGCGGGCGGCCACCCCGAAATAACCCCGAGATTATTTGATCTCATCCGGGGATTATTTGGACGAGAAATTTATCGGTCATTGACGGCATAGCGGGCGGCGGCATTGCAATGCGGAAAGGCCCCGCTTACGGTCTGAGCTCATGAGCGAATACAGCCAGTCCTCTTATGCGCAAACCGCACCGCCCGCCCATTCCGCCGGTGCCCCGAACCATGGCGCGGCACCGGCCGCGCCGTCCAAGAAGATCGCGATCTTCGCGATCGTCGGCTCGGTCATCGCGCTGGTCGGCTCCATGGTGAACTGGGTGATCTCCGACGCCGAGGGCGCCACCGGGGGCATCAAGGGCATCGACGGCGACGGCATCATCACGCTGATCATCGCCCTGGTCGCGGCGATCCTGTTCATCGCCGCCATGGCCACCAAGAAGGCGGCGCTCTACCTGGTCGGCGGCGTTCTGGGGCTGGCCATGGCCATTGTCGCGGTCATCAACATGGCGGACCCCGAGCGGCTCGTCGTCCAGAAGCTGAAGGACGAGGAGGGGGTGTCCCAGCAGGTCGCGGAGAAGGCGGCGGAGCAGGCCGCGAAGCTGTACGACATGACCGCGGGGCCGGGGCTCTACATGGTCCTGGTCGGCGCACTGATGGCCCTCGCCCTCGGCGTTCTCGGCTTTATGAAGTCCCGCGCCGCCCGGTAATCCCCAAAGACCGGCCGCATTCGGCGGCCCCATACAGCGGCCATATCCGGCGAGCCTGCTCGATCGAATTCAGACCGGAGCCGCAAAACCCCAAAGACGCCCGCTTTTTGACCGCACGGGGGGCCAAAAAGCGGGCTTTCGGGTTTTCCACGGGGAATTCTCGGCCGCCACGGGGAATTCTCGGCCGGGGCCCTGCCGCCGCCGATGGCGAGCACTCGGCCCGCCCCCCCTTGATTAGAGCGCACTCCAACGGCTTGGCTGATCCCCATGGAGTACACGCAGCTCGGACGCACAGGTCTCAAGGTCAGCCGTATCGTCCTCGGCACCATGAACTTCGGTCCGCAGACGGAGGAGACCGACAGCCACGCGATCATGGATGCCGCGCTCGACGCGGGCATCAACTTCTTCGACACCGCCAATGTGTACGGCTGGGGCGAGAACAAGGGCCGCACCGAGGAAATCATCGGGAGCTGGTTCGCCAAGGGCGGCGGGCGGCGCGAGAAGACGGTCCTCGCGACCAAGGTGTACGGAAACATGGCCGCCGAGGGCGAGCCCTGGCCCAACAGCGACAAGCTCTCGGCCGTGAACATCCGCCGGGCCGTGGACGCCAGCCTCAAGCGGCTCGGCACGGACTACATCGACCTCTACCAGTTCCACCACGTGGACCGCTCCACCCCGTGGGACGAGATCTGGCAGGCCATCGACGTCCTCGTACAGAAGGGCAAGATCGTCTACGCGGGCTCCTCCAACCACGCGGGCTGGCATATCGCCCAGGCCAATGAGGCCGCGGCCCGCCGTGGTTCCTACGGGCTGGTCAGCGAGCAGTGCCTGTACAACCTGGCCGAGCGCCGCGCCGAGATGGAAGTCATTCCGGCCGCGCAGGGCTACGGCGTGGGCGTCATCCCCTGGTCGCCGCTGCACGGCGGGCTGCTCGGCGGCGCGCTCCGCAAGGAGCGCGAGGGCGGCGGTTCGCGCAGCACGTCCGGGCGCAGCGCCGACGCGCTGAAGAACCCGACGGTGCGCGACCAGATCCAGCGGTACGAGGACCTGCTGGCCAAGCACGGCATCGAGCCCGGCGAGGCGGCCCTGGCCTGGCTGCTCACCCGGCCCGGGGTCACCGGTCCGATCGTGGGTCCACGCACGGCCGAGCAGCTGGCGTCGGCGGTGCGGGCGTCGGAGCTGAAGCTGGGCGAGGAGGTGCTGACGGAACTGGACGAGATCTTCCCGGGTCCGGGGCCGTCGCCGGAGGCGTTCGCCTGGTAGCCGAGGGCGAGAGCTGTGGGGGTGTGGGCCGCGCCGCGGCCCCCCCCCCCCCCCCCCCTCCCTCTCCCCCCCCCCAAGCGGCCACC
>NZ_JBQTCE010000001.1:220589-512016 GCF_052665095.1 Streptomyces sp. NEAU-174
AGGGGAAGGGGTTTTCTGGGGTTTGGGGTTGGGGGGGGGGGGGTTTGGGGGGGGGGGGGGGGGGGGGGTGGGGGGGGGTGGGCCCCCCCCCCCCCCCCACACCCCTCCTTCTCGGCCTTCTCAGCCTCCGAGAGCGGCCGCCGCGGCGACGACGACGAGAATCAGCACCAGCGCGCCGCTCATGATCATGTTTCTGGTCTTGGGGTCCACACCTCGAGATTAGCCGGACCGCTCAGTGACCCAGCGGCCAGGCCGCCACCACCTCGTAGCGCGGCTGCTGCCCGGGGACGCCCGGGGCCGGTGGATGGCTGCGCACCAGGCTGAGCTCGCCCACGGTCCACTCCCGGCCCGCGAAGTCCGTGAGCCCGTCCACGTACGGCGCGAGGCTGGTGGCGGAGGTGTGGCCCGGGGAGCCGTGCCGCGAGGAGCCGTGCCGCGAGGAGCGGGCGCGGGCGATGGTCAGATGCGGGTGGTACGGGCGGTGCCGGTCCATCGGGACCCCGGCCCGCCGGCCCCCCGCCTCGGCGGAGTCGGCCAGCCGCCGCAGGGCCTCGCTGTCGCCGTCGACGCCCACCCACACCACCCGGTCGTCGAACCGCCCGCCGCCCGCGAGCCGCAGCTCGTGGGGGCGGTGGCGATGGGCGGCGCGGGCCAGCCGGGTGTGCAGCTCCGGCAGTACGTCCTCGGCCACCTCGCCGAAGAAGGCCAGCGTGAAGTGCCAGCCCTCCCGCTCGGTCCAGCGCAGCCCGTCCGCCCCCGGCAGCGCCCGGAGCGCCTTGACCCGCGCGGCCAACTCGGCGACGGCCGCCTCCGGCGGCAACACGGCGGCGAAGAGTCTCATCCGCCCAGTCTCCCGCAGGAGCGGGGTCCGGGGCGGAGCCCAGGCAAGGCCAAGGATGCGGAGCCCCGGCAAGACGAAGGAGGCGGAGCCCCGGCAAGGCCAAGAATGCGGAGCCCCGGCAAGGCCAAAGAGGCGGCGCCCCGGCAAGGCCAAGAATGCGGAGCCCCGGCAAGGCCAAAGAGGCGGCGCCCCGGCAAGACCGAAGGGCCGGTTCAGGCCGTGGCGGCCAGCGACTTCTCCTCCGCCTCCGGGGCCCGGGGCACGAAGATCACATGCGGGTGGCCCCGGCGCAGATCCAGCTTCAGCCGGAGGCCGCCGACCCGTACCAGGATCAGCCCCACCGCGGCCGCGGCGGCCGCCGAGATCAGACCGCCCGCGGCGAAGCCTATGCGGGCGCCGCAGGTGTCGGTCAGCCAGCCCACCAGCGGGCCGCCGATCGGCGTACCGCCGACGAAGACCATCATGAACAGGCTCATCACCCGGCCCCGCATCGCGGGGTCCGTCGCGAGCTGGACGCTGGAGTTCGCGGTCACGTTGAACGTCAGGCTGAAGATCCCGATCGGCACCATGAGCGCCGCGAAGAGCCAGAAGTACGGGGTGGCCGCCGCGACCATCTCCAGCACGCCGAACATCAGCGCCGCCCCGACCAGCAGCCGCCGCCGGGCCACCACCCGCCGGGCGGCGAGCAGCGCGCCCGTCACCGAGCCGATCGCGATCAGGGTGTTGAGCAGGCCGTACGTACCAGGACCGGCGTGGAAGACATCGTCGGCGAAGGCGCTCAGCCAGATCGGGAAGTTGAAGCCGAAGGTGCCGATGAAGCCGACGAGCACGATCGGCCAGATCAGCTCGGGGTTCCCCGCCACATAGCGCAGCCCCTCCCGAAGCTGCCCCTTGCCGCGCGGCGCCCGCTCGACCCTGTGCAGCTCGCCGGTGCGCATCAGCAGCAGCCCGACGATCGGGGCGCCGAAGGAGACTCCGTTGATCAGGAAGGCCCAGCCGCTGCCCACGGCGGTGATCAGCACACCGGCGACGGCCGGGCCGATCAGCCGGGCGGACTGGAAGTTCGCGGAGTTGAGGCTGACCGCGTTCCGCAGGTCCTTGGGGCCGACCATCTCGTTGACGAAGACCTGGCGGGTCGGGTTGTCGACGACGGTGACCATGCCGAGCAGGAACGCGATCAGATAGACGTGCCAGACCTGCACATGGCCGCTGAGGGTGAGGGCGGCGAGGGCGAGCCCGCACAGCCCCAGCGCGGTCTGGGTGAAGAGCAGCAGCCGGCGCCGGGGACATCGGTCCGCGATGACCCCGCCGTAGAGGCCGAAGAGCAGCATGGGCAGGAACTGGAGCGCGGTGGTGATGCCGACCGCGGTGGAGGAGCCGGTGAGACTCAGGACCAGCCAGTCCTGGGCGATCCGCGACATCCAGGTGCCGGTGTTGGAGATCATGGCACCGGTCGCGAACAGGCGGTAGTTGCGGATCCTCAGCGAACGGAAGGTCCCGCCCCGGGTGTGTCCCGCGGTGACGGCGGGCGCGGGGTCGGATACGGGGATTCCGGAGTTGCCCGGGTTTCCAGGGCCTCCGGGGCCTCCGGGGTGTGCGGGGTTCTTCGGTGCGGGTGCGGAGTCTGCTCCGGGTCCCGTACTCAAGTGCGTTCGCCTCCTGGCTGCCTCGGGTCGTTCCTACATGTGCGCGAGCTTCTCCAGCACGGGCGCGGCGGCGCGCAGCACCTCCCACTCGTCGTCGGTCAGCTCCCCGACCAGCTCGGCCAGCCAGGCGTTGCGCTTGCGTCGGCTCTCTTCGAGCATGGCCTCTGCCCGCTCGGTCGGCGAGACGACTTTCTGCCGCCGGTCCTCCGGATGCGGCTCGAGCCTGACCAGTCCCTTGGCCTCCAGCAGCGCCACGATGCGGGTCATCGACGGCGGCTGGACGTGCTCCTTGCGGGCCAGCTCGCCGGGGGTGGCGGAGCCGCACTGGGCCAGCGTGCCCAGGACCGCCATCTCGGTCGGGCTGAGCGATTCGTCCACCCGCTGGTGCTTGAGCCGCCGCGAGAGACGCATCACTCCGGACCGCAGCGCACTCACGGCGGCCGCGTCATCGGGGGGCGCCTCCGCCTGGTGCTGGGGGCGGGACAGATCCGGCATGGTCTTTAGCATAACTCATTACCTCGCCTAATGAAAACCCTGGTGACTTCCCTATTTCTATTTCACCCGAACGAGTGAGATGACTCCGGGTAGTAACACGCGGCGGCACGCATGAGCGCCCAGGACCACGGGGGTCCGGGGCGCTCGGGGCGGAACGCTCATGCGCCAGGCGGGACGGCGTACATCGGCGCGGAACGGCGTACACCAGGGCGGGACGACGACTCGGCCCGGGCCGGGCCGAGCCGAGCCGAGCCGAGCTCGGCTCAGGAGACGCCGAGTGCCTGTTCGATCGGGTTGAGCAGGAAGTACACCAGGAAGCACACCCCCACCACGCCCAGCAGCCACGGGATCTCCCGGGTCCGCCGGGTGGCGATGCGCAGCAGCAGGAACGAGAGGACGCCCAGCCCGATCCCGTTGGTGATGCTGTACGTGAACGGCATCGAGATCATGGTCAGGAAGGCCGGGATCGCGATCGTGGAATCGCTCCAGTCGATCTCCTTGACGTTCGCCGCCATGATCAGGAAGCCGACGACCACCAGCGCGGGGGTCGCGGCCTGTGAGGGCACCACCTTGGCCAGCGGCGTGAAGACCAGCGCGAGCAGGAAGAGCCCGCCGGTCACCACGTTCGCGAGTCCGGTGCGCGCCCCCTCCCCGACGCCCGCCGTGGATTCGACGAAGCAGGTGTTGGCCGAGGCGGAGCCGAAGCCACCGCCCGCCACCGCGACGCCGTCCATCATCAGGATCCGGCCCATGCCGGGCAGCTGGCCGCGCTCATCGGTCAGCCCGGCCTCCTCGCCGACGCCGATGATCGTGCCCATCGCGTCGAAGAAGCCGGACAGCAGCACGGTGAAGACGAAGAGACAGCCGGTGAGCAGGCCGACCTCATGGAAGCCGCCGAAGAGGCTGACGTCGCCGACGAGGCCGAAGTCCGGCTTGTCGACCACCTTCTCCGGCACCGAGGGGATGGTCAGCCCCCACTGGGCGTCCGGGATCTGCGCCAGGGAGTTGATCACGATCGCGACCACGGTCATGGTCACGATGCCGATCAGGATCGCGCCGCGCGTCTTACGGACGATCAGGATGAAGGTGAGCGCGAGACCGGCCACGAAGACCAGCACCGGCCAGCCCTGGAGCCGCCCGGCCACACCCAGGCCCAGGGGGACGGTGGTGTGCGCGGAGTCGGGGTTACGGCTGACGAAGCCGGAGTCGACCAGGCCGATCAGGGCGATGAAGAGCCCGATGCCGATCGCGATCGCCCGGCGCAGCCCGGACGGAATCGCGTCCATCACCCGCTGCCGCAGCCCGGAGGCGACGAGGATCATCAGCACCAGACCCGCGAGCACCACCATGCCCATCGCGTCCGGCCAGCTCATCTTGGGCGCGAGCTGGAGCGAGACCACGGCGTTGATGCCGAGGCCCGCGGCCAGCGCGATGGGGACGTTGCCGACGATCCCCATGAGCAGCGTGGTCAGGCCCGCGATCAGGGCGGTGGCGGTGACCAGCTGGCCGTTGTTGAGCTGATGCCCGAACTTGTCCGTACCGGCCCCGAGGATGATCGGGTTCAGTACGACGATGTAGGCCATCGCAAAGAACGTGGCCAGTCCGCCCCGGATCTCCCGGGAGACCGAGGAACCACGCTCGCTGATCTTGAAGAACTTGTCGATGCCGTTGGCGGGGGGAGCCGGAGCCTGCTTACCGGCGTCGACCGGCGCGGTGGCCGAGGGGGACATGGAGGACCTCAGTGTGCGTGACCATCAACAGCGGGTCCTTTGGATGATCGAACCAGTTTGGACGATCGAACGAGACATTCCACTCAGACCCAGAAGTATTCAGTATGAAACTATCAAGGTCCGATCGCCAAACCGGTCCCCGGTGAGGGCCCTGTGAGGTCCGGCACGACCCCGGCCGGGCCCATGACCGGCCCCCTTAAGCTGTGGCCATGACGAAGTGGACCCCCAAGCACGAGGCGCCGGAGCCCCTTGAGGGCAATGTTGTGGCCACGATCACCGGCGGCACCATCGTGTGGTTCGTCCTCTTCCTCGCCCAGCTGCCCTTCTACGGCTGGTTCCAGGAGCACGGACATCTGTGGTGGCTGTGGACCTGCCTGGCCGGCGGCGGGCTCGGACTGCTCGGCATCTGGTACGTACGGGCCCGGGATGCGGCGATCCGGCGCGGCGCGCGGAACGGGGACGCGCGGACGGCCGACGCGCAGAACGGCTGACACGCGGTACGGCTGACGCGCAGAACAGTTGGTGCGGTACGGCCGACGCGCAGAACGGCCGGCCCACCCCCGTGACGGCGCGGCGCCGGACCGTCCGCCGTTCCCGGCGGCGGCCCGGCGCCCTGGCCTGGTGCGCGGGCGCGCTCCCCTCCTCGCGACGCACCCGCTCACCCGTCTGTGGTGCGCACAGAAAGGTGAGGGCTCCGCCGCGGGGACGCGCGGGCGGAGCCGGATGAGCCAACTGTACGATCTTCACGGGCCGTTCACAATGTTGCGGAAGCCTCACGACGGGCACTTTGTTCGGGAACTGCCGTCTTGTGGTCATCAACTCACCAGTAATGTGAGGGATATGACCGGTAACCGCTTTCGTGCCGATGAGATCGATACCAGCAAGCCGCACTCGGCCCGCATGTACGACTACTTCCTGGGCGGCAAGACCCACTACGCGGTCGACACCCACGCCGCCGAACAGGTCGAGGCCGTCTGGCCCGACGTCAAGCCGTGGACCCGTGCCAACCGGTCATTCATGCACCGCGCGACCCGCTGGCTCGCGAGCGAGGCGGGCATACGGCAGTTCCTGGACATCGGCACCGGCATCCCCACCGAGCCCAACCTCCACCAGGTCGCCCAGAAGGCCGCCCCGGACTCCCGGGTCGTCTACGCGGACAACGACCCGATAGTGCTGGCCTACGCGCAGGCCCTGCTGCTCTCCACGCCCGAGGGCCGCACCGCCTACATCCACGCGGACGTCAGCGACCCGGAGGCGATCCTGGCCGCCGAGGAGCTGAACGACACCCTCGATCTGTCCCAGCCGGTCGCGCTGTCGCTGAATGCGATCATGCACTTCATCGCGGACGAGCAGAAGCCGTACGAGATCGTGCGCCGACTGGTCGAGCCCCTGGCCTCGGGCAGCTATCTCGTGCTCTCGCACGGCGGTCTCGACCCCCGCCCCGGGGTCTCGGACGCGGTCACCAACCTCTACCGCAGCAGCGGCATCCATGTGCAGGGACGCACCCAGGAAGAGATCTTTCCGTTCTTCGACGGGCTGGAGCTGGTCGATCCGGGCGTGGTGATGCCGCACCGCTGGAAGCCCGAGAGCGAGCAGGCCAGGGCCGAGGCGGAGGCCAAGGAGCTGTGGATCTTCGCGGGCGTGGCACGCAAGCCCTGACTCTCGCGGGCGTGGCCCGCAAGCCCTGACCGGGGAACGGGCCTTGCCCCGGGGCACCGAGGCAAGGCCCACGCGCACACCCCGTACGCGCGCGCCCGTCAGTCGAACCAGCGGGCCCGCGCCAGCTCCTCCGTACGGGTCAGATCCTCCAGCAGCGCCGCGACCTCGAACCGGCGCGCCCAGTGACCGGCGGCCCAGGACAGACCGGCCGCGACGCCCTCGACCGTCGAGGCGTGCAGGGTGCCGTCCACATACCGCCAGTCCAGCTCGATCTCACCCGAGCCCGCGCCCTCGGCATCACCCGAGCCCTCGCCATCACCCGAACCCGGGCCCTCGATCAGCAGTTCCTCGTGCTCGATGTACGACAGCGGGGCGCCCGGGAGGAGTTCGCGGACCGCCTCGGGCACCTCGTGCGGATCGCCCTGTGAGGTCACCCGCGCCGGGTACGCCTCGCTCAGCCGCCGCACCTGGAACAGCTCGGCCAGCTCCGCCGCCCGCGTAGGCCGTACGGGCAGCAGCGCCCGGCCGTCCGCCTCGGCCAGCGGCATCAGGTCCGGGGCGTCCGCGACCAGCGCCTCGCCCGCCTCGACCACCGTCGGCTCGCCGTCCACGATGGCGCGCAGCTCGTCCGGCAGGGTCACCTGCTCCGGGTCCAGGTCGGCCAACTGCCCGTAGATCGCGTGCAGCTGGGCCGGGGCCACCTCACGGTCCGGGTCGGCGAGGCGGGCCAGCAGTTCCGCGGCGCCGCCCGGCTCGTCCAGCAGCGAGGCCACGGAGGTCCGTACGCCCAGCGCCCGCAGCACCTGCTCGTCCTCGAACCCGGCCGCGTCCACCGCCTCGTACAGCCCGGCCAGCAGCGGATCACCCCCGGCCGCGCGCAGCCCGGCGGGGCGGCGGCCGTCCAGCACCGGATGGCCGCGCAGCCACCACGCGGTGTACGAGCGCACGATCTCCGTCGTGCCGTCCGGCAGCAGCACCCGCACCGGCGCGGTCAGCGCGTCGCGCAGCGGCGGCTGGGCGAGCATGGCGAGCGCCCGCGGCCAGGCGTCGTCGTCGACCAGGTCCAGGTCGCGTACGGCCACGATCTCGGTGGCCACCGGCGGCACCGGCGTCTCCGGCAGCCGGTCCAGCACGTCCTCGCACCACACGTCGACGGCGTCCAGCACGCCGACGTCGTCCGGTTCGGTGAAGTCGCCCTCGCGGGGCTCCAGTTCATCCGGGTCCAGCACCACATCGGTGGCCCTGACCAGCGTGAACCCCGCCAGCACACCGACCGCGGCGAGCGGCTGCTCACCCCAGCGCTCGGCCAGCTCGGCGTCGCACGCGGCCAGTTCGCCCTCCCGCATCACCTGCTCGAAGGCGCTGCCGGGGAGGACCAGCTCACCGGCCGGGGCCAGCTCCCCGTCCTCGTCCGGGAGCGCGAGCGCGGCCAGCCACGGCTCGTCGCCGGGCGCCAGCCGGGCCTGCTGGACCAGGCCGAGGACGGTGTCGGCCAGCGTGTCGGCGTCCAGCGCCGCGCCCAGGCCGCCCTCGCCCTCCTCCGCGAACGGGTCGTACTCGTCCTCCGCCTCCAGCGAATGCGCCACGGCGGCCCGTACTTGCGGGGTCGTCAGCACGGCGCGGGGCGTGGCGGGGGTCGCGCCGAGCTTCTCCAGCAGCGGATGGGCGGCGTCCGGATGTGCAACTTTCAGGCCGAGGCGGGCGAGGGTGCGATGCGTATCGCTGACGGTGGCGCCGCGCTCGGGGGTCCGCGCGGATTCGACGGTTCCGGCGGACGCGGAGATTCCGGCGGGCTCGGCCGGTCCGGCGGGCTCGGTGGTGACGGCGGACTCGGCGCTTCCGGCGGACTCGGCGGTTCCGATGCTGTCCAGGCCGCGCGGACTGTCCAGGCCGTGCGAGCCGTCCAGGCCATGCAGGCTGTCCAGGTCGCCGTCGGCCTCGCCCGGCAGCGGCAGCAGCACCTGCCGGGGTCCGATCGTCGTCCGGCCGTCCGCCAGCGGCACCGGCAGCCCGCTGAGCCGGTCCGGGTCGATACCGCCCAGCGAGTCGTACAGCCGCCGCCACCAGGCCGGGGCGCGCTCCACGCCCGCGAGCCGGTCGATGAGCTCGCCCAGCGGTACCCGGGCCACGCCCAGCACCCGCAGCTCCGAGCGGCGCTCGAGGCCGGCGGGCAGCAGCGTCGGGAACAGCTCGGCCAGCACCTCCACCGTCTCCGCGCCCGCGCCCTCGACGATCTCGGCGTCCCGGGGCCGCAGCGCGTACGGCTCGCCCTCGGCGCCGCCGCGCGCCAGCACGTCGTCGTCCCAGTCGGCCGGGGCGGGCACGGACGGGGCGGCGGCCGGCTCGTCCGCCGCGGGGCCGCCCTGGGCGGCGTCCGGGCCGAGCGCCTCCGGCGAGCCGAGCCAGCCCGCCACCGCCTCGGCCACGGCCGCGTCCTCCGTGCCGCCCACGCCCACCGCCGGTGCGGCGGCGCTGGGCAGGAAGGGCACCCTCGGCAGCCGCTCCAGCACCCGCTGGCGCAGCTCCCCGTCCAGCTCGCCCCGGCCCAGCTGGCCCGGGACCAGGTCGATCGAGCCGACCGAGACCGGATGCCAGTCGCGCAGCAGCGTCGCGTACGCCTCGGCCGCGCGGTCCAGCAGGAAGTCCGTGAGCGGCCCGGGGGCGGTGTGGCGGCGGGTGGGCTCCAGCGGGAAGGACGCGATCAGCAGCGCGGGCATGCCCAGCGGCTCATCCGTCGGCGTCGGGGCGTGGACCACCGGGGCGGTCGCGGGGCGCGTCGGCGCGCCCTCCGCGTCCACCGGAACCGCCCAGGTCACCGACCACACCGGGCGCAGCCGCTCCTCCACCGGGCGGTCGGCGAGCAGCTCCGGCTCCAGCCGCCCCCCGGCGCTCTCGGTGCGCCAGCGCGTCGTACCGCGGGCGCCGCTGTCCTCGACGACCGTGTACGGGCCGTCCTGGCGGCGGCGCAGCGTCCGGGTGCCCTCGACGGTCTCGACCACGACCTCGGCCAGGCCGGGGAGGGTCAGCAGCAGCGCGTCGTCGATCCCGGCCAGCAGCCGCTCGGCCACGTCCCAGGCGGCGCCGTCGCGCAGCGGCAGCACCACGACGGTGTCGTAGCCCTCCGGGGCGCTGCCCTCGGCGGGCAGCGGCAGCCGCAGCAGCGGTACGTGGCCGTCGCGGCGGCGCAGCTCCTCGGCGAGGCCGGGGCCGGGGCCTGCGGTGGCGGCGGCGGTGGCGGCGCGCTGGGTCAGCTCCCGCGCCTCGGCCAGCGACCAGCGCACCCCGCCGGTGCGGCCCACGACCGCGGGCTCGTCGCTCACCGCGAGCACCGCCGCGAAGCCGACGCCGAACCGCCCGACCGCGCTCTCCGGCTCGTCCCGCTTGGCCGACGCCCGCAGGGTGGACAGCGACTCGACGCCCGCCGCGTCCAGTGGCGCCCCGGTGTTGGCGACGGCCAGCACGGCGGGTTCGCCGTCGGTGGCCGGCCGCAGGGTCAGCCGCAGCCGCCCGGGCACCCCGGCGCGGGCGGCGGCGTCCGCCGCGTTCTGGGCCATCTCGACGACCAGCCGGTCCCGGTGGCCGCCCAGCGCCAGGTCCTCCTCGGCGTTGGCGTCCTCCCGGAACCGGGCGGGCGACGCGGCCCAGGCGTCCAGCACGCCGCGCCGCAGCCGCGCGGTCCCGAACGGGTCCGCGTCCTCGGTCGCGCCTCGCACCATCGCCGTGCTGCTCACGTCTCGCCTCCGGAAGTTCCTGGTCGGGGTCCGTCCTGCGCCGCGGCGCCACACCGCCGAGTCCCCCGCGGTGCGGATCGCCGCACCGCGCTCGCCGTTCCCAAGCGTGCCGCCCTTGCTAGCCGCGAACGTACCGCTATCCGCCCCCAAACGACGCCCCGGGCCCCACACAACCGGATTCTCCCCCTCACCTTGGGGCCCACGGGCCCCTGGGCCACCGGGCCCGTGCCTCGGGCACGCAGCTTGCCAAAGGGGATGTCCTACGGATCGTGACGCCTGCGGCGGGCTGTTCCCTTCCCCGCCCCTTCCCGGCAGTATCGATATGCGGCTCCGCCGCGTGGGGGGCTCCGCCCCAGCCCCCCGGTTGGGAACGGCGAGCGCGGTGGGGGCGATCCGCACCCCGGGGGACTCGGTTGTGGCGCCGTGGCGCAGTACGGACCCCGACCGGGGCCCAGGGGCGAAGCCCCTGGTAGCGGGAAGGGGCGGGGAGGGGAAAGCCCCGCCGGTCACCACACCCCACAGGTGCCCCTGGGCGCCGCAGCCCCGGCCGGGGTGAGCGGCAGCCTGCGGGAAGCCCGCCCGGTGCGGACGAACCGGGGCGGCCGGACTCGCCGTTGGGACCTGAACGAGCGCAGTGGGCCTACGGCGCGGCGTCCGGGCAGGTGCGGCTGGGCCGCCTCGCTCGAAGCCGCCACCAGGGCGATGCGCGCCCCCGCCAAGGCATGCGGGGCCCGGCCCCCTGCCCACGCCAGACGAGTCCGGGAAGCGACGCATCCCGGGCGACGGTGGACAGCTGCCGCTGCCTGGCCGGGGGCGGCGCGGGGCCGGGGCCCCGCGCCGTCGTCAGCTGTGGCCCAGTTCCTCCGGGGGCGTGTCCGGCTCGACGGAGCCGCTGGTGCGGTCCGGGTGGAGGGGGAGGGGTTCGACGATCGTTTCGTCGACGACCGGGGGGGCCGGGCGGGGAGGCTTGGGCATGACGGCGGCCTCGGAGTGGGCGCCGCAGCCGTAGGAGAGGGAGACGACGTGGCCGTCCGCCGGGCTGAACTCGTTCGCGCAGACCCCGAACGCCTGCCCCAGCGAGCCGCCGACGGCCACCAGGAAGCCGCAGCTCGCGCAGGTGCCGGGGGCCGCCTGGGCCATGGGGGTCTTGGGGCCGTACGCCTCGTCCCAGCGGTCGGCCGCGTCGTGGAGGCCGTAGCGGGACAGCACCCGGGCGCGCCGCATGCCCAGCTCCTCGGCGACGGCCGCGATCGAGCCGGTCGCGGGCGGGGTCTGCGCCGCGGGGGGGCCGGCCGTCACATCGGCCTCCTCCACCGCCGCGAGCTGCTCCATCTCCTCCGAGACCACGGAGTTGGGCGGCGGGGCGTCCTCGCCCGAGTAGCCGGGCTCCAGGCGCGGGTCCTCGGCCTCGGTGGGGAGCAGATCGCCCGGTCCCATGTCGCCGGGGCGCAGCCGCTCGCTCCAGGGCACCCACTCCGGCGCGAGCAGCGCGTCGGGGCCGGGGAGCAGCACCGTCTCGTCCAGGGTGACGGCCTTGGCGCGGGAGGCGCGGGCCACCGTGACCGCCCAGCGCCAGCCGCGATAGCCCGGCTCGGGGCTCTCGAAGAGATGCGTGACCACGCGGTCGCCCTCGGCGACAGCGCCCAGATACTCGCCCACCTGCCCCGGATGGGCGGCTTCCAGAGCCGCCTCGCGGGCGAGTTCGACCGCCTCGGCGCACAGGCGGTCGGGGGTACGGCTTCGCATCGCACTCACAGGATCGATTCTCTCTTCCACGCCGTCGCAGCCGTCTGACCTGGTGCGCCAGCCGTACGGCCGTCGCGGGACCGCGGACGGAGCGGACCATGGGGCCGCGTCGACGTCCGCGCCCATCCGGCCTTCGGGCGCACCTTGTACGTCCCATTCTGCGGGATGGCTACTCGGCACACGGCCAGGAACGACCCTCGGTGGCGCGGTTACGCACGCTACCTTGTCCAGCCGCACCGGCCCTACCCCCGTCTCATCCCGACCACTCCCCACGGCGCCGTACGCCCCCTCCCCTCCCGCCCCCGCGAAAGCGCATTTCCGCTGGACAGCGGGGTGTTGCCGATCCCCGGCGACGGCGCCGCCATCCGGAAAGCCGTCGAAGGTCTGACGCTTCGGCCGCGTTGGCTGCACCATGGTCAGGTGGCAGGAACGCGGTGGTACAGCGGCGGCTCGACCTGGCGGTCGGGCCGTTGGGTCGTCCACGCGCTCCGTCTCCCCTTCGCGCTCCGTCTCCCTTTCACCGCGGCCGGGCGCGGCATCCGCCGGGCCACCCACGCCCACGGCGCCGGCGAGTCGGGGCTCGGAAAGCTGATCGAACTGCACGCGGTGAACTCCGCGGGCGACATGCTGATCACCGTCGCCCTCGCTTCCACGATCTTCTTCTCGGTCCCGACCGACGAGGCCCGCGGCCGGGTCGCGCTCTACCTGGTCATCACCATGGCGCCGTTCGCGCTGCTCGCCCCCGTCATCGGCCCGTTCCTCGACCGCATTCCGCACGGCCGCCGCGCCGCGATGGCGGGCGCGATGCTGACCCGCGTGGTGCTCGCGCTGACGATGGCGGGCGCGGTGGCGGGCGGCGGGCTGGAGCTGTATCCGGCGGCGCTGGGCGTGCTGGTGGCGTCGAAGGCGTACGGAGTCGTCCGTTCCGCCGTCGTGCCACGGCTGCTCCCACCCCACTTCTCCCTGGTCAAGGCCAACTCACGGGTCACCCTCGCCGGGCTGCTCGCCACCGGCGCGGCGGCCCCGCTGGGGGCCGGGCTGCATCAGATCGGGCCGAGCTGGCCGCTGTACGGGGCGTGCGTGATCTTCCTGCTGGGCGGGTTCCTGTCGTTCACCCTGCCGCACAAGGTGGACTCCGCGAAGGGCGAGGCCAGGGCGCAGCTGACCTCGGGGCAGCGGCATCTGCATCTGCCGGTCACGGTGCGCAAGCCCAAGGCCAGGGTGGGCCGGGCCTGGGCCGCCGCCCCGGGGGCCGGTGGGGGCGGGACCGCCTTCTCCGGGACCGTCTCCAGGCTCGCCTTCTGGAGGGGCCGGTCCCGGCGGCCCGGCCTCAGTACGGTCGGCCCCTCCGTGCTGCACGCCCTTCAGGCGTGTGCCGCGCTGAAGACCCTGTCCGGGTTCCTCACCCTCTTCCTAGCCTTCCTCCTCCGCGACCAGCCGCTGGGCGGGCTCGGCCCCGAGGTCTCGCTCGGCCTGGCCGCGGTCTGCGCGGGCGGCGGGAACGCGCTGGGCACCGCGATCGGCGCCTGGCTGCGGGCGCGCGGCCCGGAACTGATCATCGCGGTGGTGCTGAGCTCCGCCCTGGGCGTGCTCATCGTGTCGGCGGCCCTCTACGGCGCGGTGACGGTGGCCGCCGTGGCCGCCACCGCCGGGATCTCCCAGGCGCTGGGCAAGCTGTCGCTGGACGCGCTGATCCAGCGGGACGTCCCGGAGGAGGTCCGCACCTCGGCGTTCTCGCGGTCCGAGACGACGCTCCAGATGGCGTGGGTCCTCGGCGGCGCCATCGGCATCGTGCTGCCGCTCCACGGGGTGCTGGGGATGGCGGTCGCCGCGGCGGTGATCGCGCTGGGCGCGGCGCTGAGCGTCCGCGGACTGCTGAGCGCCTCCCGGCAGGGCGCGCCGTATCCGCGGGTGGCGTGAGTCCCGGGCCGCACCCGAGCCCGGCGGACGGGACCGCCAACGGCTAAGCGCTCCGCGGGAAGTGCCACGAGATGCCGTCGTGCGTCTGCGGCCGCATCGTGGCTGGTCGCCCACGCGGCGGAGCCGCATATCGACACAGCCGCGGCGGAGCCGCACATCGACACAGCCCCGCGCCCCTTCGGGGCGCTGCCTGAACCGTAGCGGACTTCCTCCGACCTGCTTAGGCGTACCCGCGCGCGAGGCGGTCCGGTGGTTTTGGGCGAGAAATAATCGAGGCTTGCGGAGTCGTACCCGCGCGCGAGGCGATCGATGCGGCCAGATAGCCTGCCCGCATGACCGCTGCGCTGTTTTCCAGGGGCAAGGGCCGCCGCGCCGTCACCGCCGCCTGTGCCGTGTCCCTCGGGCTCGTCGCCCTCTCCGCCTGCGACAAGCCGACCCCGCTGGCAACGGTGACGGTCGGTTCGAACACCGTGACGACCGAGGCGAGCAACGGCTGCTACGGCGACGGCAAGGACCTGAGCTCGAAGAAGTTCAAGGCCTGCCTGTCCGCCAAGCCCGAGAAGACGATCAAGGTGACCTCCGGGGACAAGGTACGGATCGGGGTGGACCCCGAGATCGCCAAGTCCAGCTGGGGCCTGATCGCCAACAACCCGGTCATGGCCGAGGCGAGCAAGGAGACGTACCGCAGCTTCGACAGCGATACGCTCTTCGCCCGGCAGAACCCGCAGACCGGCCAGACCACGCTCGAGAAGAAGGTCACGATCACGGTCGCCGAGCTCGGCAAGAGCAGCCAGGGCGTCAAGGGCATCTGGCGCTTCACGCTGGAACGGGACTCCTGACGGGACGCTTGACGGGGCCCGGTCGCACCGGGTCACCGGCCGCGCCGTGACAGGGTTGTGTGTGACAAGGGGGAGTCACCCATGCGCGTACTGATCGTCACGGCCGTAGCCGCCGAGCGGGACGCCGTCGTACGGGGCGTCGGCGCCACCGCCCCCGAGCTGGCCGAACTCCCCGTCCCCGGCGGGATGCTCCACCGGCTGAGCCCGGCGCCGCCCGCCGGGCCGCCGCTCACCGTGGACGTCCTGGCCGCCGGGGTCGGCCCGGCGGCCGCGGCGGCCGGAACCGCCGCCGCCCTGACCGCGGCCGCGGTCGCCCGCACCCCCTACGACCTCGCCGTATCGGCCGGTATCGGCGGCGGCTTCAGCACGCGGCCCCCCGTCACCGCGCCCGCCGCCACAGCGCCCGAAGCCGCGGGGTCCGAAGCTGCGCGGCTCGGAGCCGAGGGGCCCGAAGCCGCGGGGACCGGAAGCGTGGGGCCCGAAGCCGCGGCGCCCGGATCTGCGGGGCCTGTCGCCACGGCCACGGCGCGGCCGACGACCCCAGCGCCCGCCACCGCCCACCTCGGCTCCGTCGTCGTGGCCGACGCCATCGTCGCCGCCGACCTGGGCGCCGAGACCCCCGACGGCTTCGCCGCCGTCACCGACCTGGGCTTCGGAACCGTCGAACACCTCCCGCCCGCCCCGCTCGTCGCCGCCGTCGCCGAGGCGACGGACGCCGTGCGCGGCACCGTGCTCACCGTGTCGACCGTGACCGGGAGCGCCGAACGGGCCGCCGAGCTGCTGCGCCGCCATCCGCGCGCCGTCGCCGAGGCCATGGAGGGCTTCGGCGTCGCGGAGGCCGCCGCGGCCCAGTCCGTGCCCGCTCTGGAAGTACGAACGGTCTCCAACGCCGTCGGACCGCGCGACCGCGCGGCCTGGCGGATCGGGGAGGCGCTCGAAGCGCTCACGGGCGCCTTCGCGACCATCGCCCCCCTCCTCGGCACCTGGACCTTTGACCCGGAAGGAACCCGGCAGTGACTGAGCCCCTGAGCGAACCCCTGGCTGAGCCTTCGAGTGAGCCTTTGAAGATCGCCTACTCCCCGTGCCCGAACGACACCTTCGTCTTCGACGCCTGGGCCCACGGCCGCGTCCCCGGCGCGCCCGCGCTCGATGTCACCTTCGCCGACATCGACATCACCAACGGGATGGCCGAACGAGGCGAGTTCGACGTACTGAAGGTGTCGTACGCCGTACTGCCCTGGGTGCTGGACGACTACGCGCTGCTGCCCTGCGGCGGTGCGCTCGGCCGCGGCTGCGGTCCGCTGGTGCTCACGCGGCAGCCCGGCGAGGGGCAGCCGCTCACCGGCAAGGACCTGGCGGGGAAGACGGTCGCGGTACCGAGCGAGCGTTCGACCGCGTATCTGCTCTTCCGGCTGTGGGCCGCCGCCGAGGTGCCGGGCGGGGTCGGCGAGATCAAGGTGCTGCCGTTCCACGCGATCATGCCCGCGGTGCGGGACGGCGAGGTCGACGCCGGGCTCGTCATCCACGAGGCCCGGTTCACCTATCAGAATTACGGGCTGCACTGCCTGGCTGACATGGGCGAGCACTGGGAGCAGACCACCGGACTCCCGATCCCGCTCGGCGCGATCATCGCCAAGCGCTCACTGGGCACCGAGCGGCTGCGGGAGCTCGCCGACGCCGCCCGCACATCGGTGCGGATGGCCTGGGACGATCCTGAGGCGTCGCGGGCGTATGTCCTGGAGCACGCCCAGGAGATGGACCCGGCCGTCGCCGATCAGCACATCGGGCTGTACGTCAACGAGTTCACCGCCGACCTCGGCGAGAGCGGCTACGCCGCGGTGCGCGGGCTGCTGACCCGAGCGGCGGCGGAGGGGCTGGTGCCGCCCCTCGGCCCCGGGGCGCTGGACGCGGTCTGACGCCTTGACGCCTGGGCACGTGGTCGCACGCCAAGCGGAGCCGGACGGGTATCCGTCCGGCTCCGCTGAGGGATGACGTATGTGCCGAGGCGCGCCGGGCCGCTCAGGTCGAACTCGGCCCGGACTCGGCCCGGACTCGGCCCGAGCTCAGCCCGGACTCAGCCCAGGCTCAGGTCAGACGCCGAGCGTCAGACATCGAGGGCAAGACGCCGAGGGTCAGACGTCGAGCTGGTCGGCCACCGCGCGCAGCATGCCCGCGATCTTGTGGCCATGTGCCTTGTCCGGGTAGCGGCCGCGCTCCAGCTGCTGCGTCACATTCTCCAGCAGGGTGGTCAGATCCTGGACAATGGACGCCAGCTCATCAGGCTTGCGGCGCTGGGCGGCCGCCACGGAGGGAGTCGGATCGAGAACGGTGACGGACAATGCCTGATCCCCGCGATTTCCGGCCACCACGCCGAATTCCACGCGCTGTCCCGGCTTCAGTACGTCGACGCCTTCCGGAAGCACCGACGAGTGAACGAAGACGTCGCCACCGTCATCGCGGGAGAGAAAGCCAAAGCCCTTCTCACTGTTGAACCACTTGACCTTGCCGGTAGGCACGTCTGTCTCGTCCTCGTCGCTCGTCGGAAAACACGGAAAAACAGCTCTCGATAGCACTACAGCGGGTCGTAAGACCCGCCACCACAAGGCTAATGGTCCCGAGCCTGGTGACAAGACGTACCCGGGCGGTTCCTATGCGCGCTCTGGCACGGATCTACCCTGGTCCGGTGAGTAATGAAACCCCGCACCGCGGCGGCTCCCCCAGCCACCCCCGAGAGGCGCCCCTTCCCGGCGACCGGCTCATCCGGTCCGGCGTCATCGTCTTCGCCATCGGAGCGGTGGCCACGCTCGTCACCGTCGCGCCGCTCTTCCTGGGCGCGGACCCGCTGCCCTCGGTGGCGTACTTCGTATCCATGCTGATGGGCGTCGGTTTCGCCCTCGCCGCCGTCGGTCTGCTGCGCTCCATCGCGGCACAGCGGCGGGAGGCCGCATCCGCCGCCCAGGTGTCACAGCCGCCCGTACCGCCGTCCGGGTGAATCGAGTGCATCGGGGGAACCGGCCGGGCTCATGAAACCGGCCGGGCTCGTGAGCTCGTGAGCTCGTGAGCTCGTGAACGCATGAGCTGGGCTCAGCCCGCCGTGCGATCACCTATGTAGCCCGACAGCCAGCCCGGGAACGCCGTCAGATCGTCCAGCACGACATCCGCGCCGGCCGCGAGCAGCTCGTCCACCGCGCAGGGCCCGGTGGCGACCGCCACGGAGAGCGCACCGGCCGTACGGGCGCCCCGTACGTCACCCGTGTGGTCCCCGACGTACACCGTCGCCCCGTACTCCCGCAGCGCCTCCGCCTTGGCCTCGGCCCACAGCCAGCCGATGACCGCATCCGCCTCGATGCCCAGGTGGCTCAGGTGCAGCTTGGCGTTGGGCTCGTGCTTCGCGGTGACGACGATGGCCCGGCCGCCCGCCCGCCGCACGGTCTCGATCGCCTCCCGCGCCCCCTTCATGGCCGGGGTGGGCGCGATCGCGTACTCCGGGTAGAGCTCGCGGTAGAGCTCACCCATCTCCTCGACGCGCTCATCGGGGAACCAGTGCACCAGCTCCTGCTCCAGCGGCGGGCCGAGCCGGGTGATGGCGAGGTCGGAGTCGATGTAGGTGCCGGTCCGTGCCGAAAGCGCCTCGTACGCCGCCTTGATGCCCGGCCGGGAGTCGATGAGGGTCATGTCGAGGTCGAAGCCGACGGTGGGAGCGGGGTGCGAAGACATACCCGCCATTGTGCCTTGGCCCACCCCATACACTTAGCCTCGCCTAACTTCGTAGCCGACGAGCGAACGGACGCGATGACCGCCGACCGGACCAGCAACCGCCCTCCCAGAGCCCCCCTGGTCCGCACCTCTCCGGTCCGTACCTCTCCCGTACGCACCCCTCCCGTCCGCACCCCTCCCGCCCGCGCCTCCCTGGTCCGCCGCCGCCTCGGCTGGACGACCGCGGCCGTCGTCGCCCTGCTGCTCGCAGTCCTGCTGAGCCTCGCCGTGGGCAGCCGCCAGATCGCGCCGAGCGCGGTCCTGGACGCGCTGCTGCACGGCGGTTCCAGCGACGCCGCCGACATCGTGCGGTCCCTGCGACTGCCGCGCACCCTCATCGGGCTGATGGTCGGCGCGGCGCTCGCCATGGCGGGCACCGTCATGCAGGGCGTCACCCGCAACCCGATCGCCGACCCCGGCATCCTCGGCATCAGCCAGGGCGCGTCGGTGGGCGTGGTGCTCGCGATCGCCTTCGCCGGGGTGCACACCCTCAGCGGCTATGTCTGGTTCGCCTTCGCGGGCGCGGGGGTGGCGTCGGTCGCCGTCTACGCCATCGCCACCAGCGGGCGGGGCGGCGCGACCCCGGTCAAGCTCGCGCTCTCCGGCGCCGCGATCAACGCACTGCTGGTGTCCGTGACGACGGGCGTGCTGACGACGAAGGCGGCGGCCCTGGATGAGTTCCGCTTCTGGCAGATCGGCTCGCTCGCCGGGCGGGACACCGGGATCGTCGGCCAGATCTGGCCGTTCCTGCTGGTCGGCACGGTGCTGGTGATCGCGGTGGCACGCGGCCTTGACGCGCTGGCGCTCGGCGAGGACGTCGCGAAGGGGCTCGGCCAGAACGTGGCGGTCGTACGGATCGTCGCCGCCCTCGGCGCCACGATCCTCACCGGCGTCGGGGTCGCCGCCGCCGGTCCGCTCGCGTTCATCGGCCTCGCGGTCCCGCATATTGCCCGCGCGGTCGTCGGCACCGACCACCGCTGGGTGCTGCCGATGGCCGCCCTGATCGGCCCGGTGATGCTGCTGGTCTCGGATGTGGTGGGCCGGGTCGTCTTCCCGCCGAGCGAGGTCCCGGCGGGCGTGATGACGGCGCTGATCGGGGTGCCGTTCCTGGTCACGCTGGTGCGCCGGAAGGCGGTGGCCGCGTGACGGCGACGGAGAGCCACACCGCCCGCCCGGGGGTCCGCCCGGGGGTCCGCCCGACCGAATCGGGGGTCCGCCCGACCGGATACGGGCTGATCCGCATCGGGAGCAAGGGGCGTGGCGGGCGAGGCGGGCGTGGTGAACGTGGCGGGCGAGACGGGCGTGGCGGACTTGGCGGATCGTTCCTGCTGCATCGCCGCTCGGCCCTTGTCGCGATCGGGCTGGCCCTGGCCACCGCCGCGGTCTGCGTGGCGTATCTGTGCGTCGGCGAGAGCTTCGTCGCCCCCGCCGACGCCGTGCGGGCCGTCCTGCACACCCAGTGGGACCTCGGACCTGCCACCCCGAACGACCTCGTCGTCGGCACGCTGCGGCTGCCCCGGATGACGCTCGGCCTGATGGTCGGCGCCGCCTTCGGCATCGCGGGCGCGCTGATCCAGACGGTGGCCCGCAACCCCCTCGCGAGCCCCGACATCATCGGCGTCAGCCAGGGCGCCAGCGCGGTGACCGTGGGCGCGATGACCTACGGGGTCAGCTCCTACGCCGTCCTGCCGTACCTCTCCGTCCTCGGCGGTCTCGCCGCCGCCGCGCTGGTGTACGCCTTCGCCTGGCGCGGCGGGCTCCAGGCGGCCCGCTTCGTGCTCATCGGCATCGGCTTCGCCGTCGCGCTGCGCTCGATCACCCATCTCTTCCTGACCAAGGGCGACTATCTCGTGGCCCAGCAGGCGAAGGTGTGGATGACCGGTTCGCTCAACGGACGCGGCTGGGCCGAGGCCGCTCCACTCGGCTGGGCGCTGCTGGTGCTGCTGCCCGGTGTGCTGTGGGCGGCGCGGGCGCAGCGCACGGTGTCCATGGACGACGACACGGCGACCGCGCTGGGCGTACGGCTCGGGCGGGTGCGGTTGGGCCTGGTGGCCCTCGGCGTCGTCCTCGCGTCCATGGCGACGGGCGCGGCCGGCCCGGTGGACTTCGTGGCGCTGCTCGCCCCACAGATCGCCCGCCGGATGACCCGGACCGCCCAGATCCCGCTGCTGTGCTCGGCCCTGACCGGAGCGTTCATCGTCGTCACCGCCGATCTGCTGGCCCGCAAGCTGTTCGCGCCGACCGAACTGCCGGTGGGTGTGCTGACGGCCGCGGTCGGCGCCCCGTATCTGATCCACCTGCTGCTGTCTTCCGGGGGACGCGGCCGTAAGGGAGGCACCGCCGCATGACTGCTTCGGCGTCCACAACGGGAACGAGCCCGGAGACCGGTCCGGACGAGACCAGTCCGGCGGAGACCAGTCCGGCGGAGACCAGTGCGACGGAGACCGGTCCGGCGGAGGCCGCTTCCGCGAACCGGCCGGATGGGCCGGATGGGCCGGACCGGCTCACCGCACGCGAGCTGACCCTGGCCTACGAGGACCGCACCGTCGTGGACGGGCTGGACCTGGACATACCCGACGGCGAGGTCACGGTCATCGTCGGCCCCAACGCCTGCGGCAAGTCCACCCTGCTGCGCGCCCTCGGGCGGCTGCTGCGGCCGCGCGGCGGCGCCGTGCTCCTCGACGGCACGGATCTCGCACGCATCCCGACGAAGAAGATCGCCCAGTCCGTGGGGCTGCTTCCACAGACCCCGGTCGCGCCCGAGGCGATCACCGTCGCCGATCTCGTCTCCCGTGGCCGCCAGCCGCACCAGCGGTGGTGGCAGCAGTGGTCGGAGGAGGACGAACGGGCCGTCACGGACGCCATGGAGCGCACGGACGTGACGGCGCTCGCCGACCGCCTGGTGGACGAGCTGTCGGGCGGGCAGCGGCAGCGCGTATGGATCGCGATGGCGCTCGCGCAGGAGACCGATCTGCTGCTGCTGGACGAGCCGACGACGTACCTGGACATCTCCCACCAGGTGGAGGTGCTGGACCTGGTGCGCCAGCTCAACCACGAACGCGGCCGTACGGTCGTCGCCGTCCTCCACGACCTCAACCAGGCGGCCCGCTACGCCGACCATCTGATCGCGATGAAGGGCGGCAGCATCGTGGCACGCGGCCGCCCGGGGGACGTCGTCACGGCCGATCTGGTGCACGAGGTCTTCGGCCTCGACTCGGTGGTCGTCCCGGACCCGGTGACCGGCGGCCCCCTGGTCGTCCCGGGCACGCCTTGGCGGGCCGCCGAGCAAGGCTGAACGCGCAGGCCGTGGCGGAGGTCTGCCGCCCGGCGTCAGCCCTTGCGCCTCGCGGCGCGCCAGAGGAGGAACAGCACCGAGGCGATGGCCGCGCCCCGGACGACGTAGGGCCAGGTATCGGTCAGGGCGTCCTTCCAGCCGTGTTCGGGGATCGGCTCGCCCCACTTGTGGTCGGCTCGGCCGTACAGCCAGATCACGGCCCCGGCCACGACCAGGCCGGGCATGCCCAGCGCCGCCCACTTCGCCTCGGCCGGGGAGCGGCGGTAGGTGCTGGAGTACGCGATCACCCAGCCGAACGCGATCGGGATGATGTTGCCCAGCGCGGCGCCCGCCACGAGGAGTCCGACCGCCACCAGCAGCACCGGGCCGAGCCCGGACAGCCATGTGGGGACGCCGCTCCCGCCCGCGGGCTGACCGGCCGCCTTACCCGCCTTACCGGGCCCGAGCAGTACGCGGCGCAGCCCGCGGCGCTGCTTGCCCCCGGCCTCCGCCTTCTTGGCCTCGGCTTTCGCCTTCGCCTCCGCGGCTGCCTCGGCCTCGGCTGCCTCGGCCTCAGCCGCCGCCTTCTCCTCGGCCTCCCGCCGCTCCTGGCGCTCCTGCTCGGCCGACTTGCCCTTACCGAGCAGTTCGGGGATCTCGATCCCGCCGGTGAACCCCTCGACCGCGCCGTACTGCGCATCACGCTGCTCGGGCTGGCCGAACGGGCCCGGCTCGACGTGCCACCAGTCCATGTCGGACTCGCGCGGGCCCAGTTCGTCCTCGCCCGCGAGGTGCGGCGGCGAGGCGGCGTTGGACGGGGGCGGGGCGGGGGTGGCGGGCCTCGGCTTGATCAGGGAGGGGGTGCCGTCGCCCGGGGCGTGGCTGGCGGGGCCGTTCCCGTTCCGGCCGGTGCGGCCGGTGCCGGGCATCCCCGGGGCGTCCTCCTCGCGCGGGGCGGGCACCTTACCGGTGAGACCGCTGCTCTTGGCGAGCCCGGCCAGCTTGTCGCGGGCCGCCCGCGCCGCCCCGGCGGCTCCCCGTGGCGACGCGCCACCGCCCGCACCGCCGCCCTCCGTACCGGGCCCACCACCCATTCCCCCCGATCCCGGGTCGGGGCCTCGGCCACCCGCGGCGGCCACCACGTCGGCCGGTGAGCCCAGCTTGGACAGGATCCGCTTCACCCCGGCCGGGCTGTCCGCCCCTCCGGTGGCCCGGCGATGGTCGATATCGGCACGGAGTCCGGAGACCAGCCGCATACGTTCACCGGACGACAGACCCTGTTGCTGAGCCAGGTCCCCGACACGGCTCAGATAGTCGTAGACGAGCTTCTCGCTCTCGATCCCCACCAAGACCCCTGAGTATGCGCACCGTCGGCGTATCGGTCGGCTCCGACGGTACCGCGCGGAACCGGAATCCCGCCGCATCCCCTCCGTCCCGCACCCCGCGGGTACTGTGGATCGAATGAGCAGTTCATGGAATCGAGAGGGCTGACATGCCCGAAGAGACCAGCTCGCGCAACCGGGAGGCATGAGTTGCCCGCAGACACCGGCCACGGGGACAGCGGTCCGCCGGATCGCGTCCCCCGGAGCGGCGGCCCACGAGACGGCGGCCACGGCGACCGTGGCCGCGGGGTGCCGCGCACCCTCGCCGAGGAGCTGCGCACCCGGCCCGACGACGCCCTCGCCGCCCTGCTGCGCGCCCGCCCCGATCTGCTCTCCCCGGTCCCGAACGACCTCACCCAACTCGCCACCCGGGCGGGCACCCGCGCCTCGGTGGTACGGGCGGTGGAGCGTCTCGACCGATTCGCACAACAGACCGCCGAGGCCCTGGCCGTCGCCCCTGACCCCTGCTCGTACGAGACCCTGCGGGACCTCCTGACGGGCGACGAGGGCCCCGAGGGGGCCGGGGGTCCGGAAGAGGCCGGGGGTCCGGAGAAGGCCGAAGGCCCCGAGGGGGCCCGGGGTCCGGAGAGGGCCGGGGGTCCGGAAGTGGCCGGGGGTACTGGGGCCGCCCGTAGTGCCGGGAGCGCCCAGCCCCCGGGGGATACAGCGGGCACCCGGACCACCTCGGCCGCCGGAGCCACCTCGGACACCGGGACCATCTCAGCCGCCGGAGGCATCGCGGGCATCGGCGCGCCCCTGCGTGCCGAGGAGCGTGCCGCGATCGTCGACGAGTTGCCGCGGGCCGTGGCCACGCTGCGCGAGCAGGCCCTGATCTGGGGTGGGGACGATCGGCTTCGGCTCGTTCGGACCGCTCGGGAGCTGCTCGCGCCCTCGCCCACCTCGCCCTCCCCCACCGGGCTCGGCCCGACCGTGCGGGAGGCCACGTCCGGGATGTCGCCGGGGCGGCTTCAGGAGCTGCTGGCGGCGGCCGGGCTGTCGCCCACGCACGATCCCGTCACGGCGGTGGCGGCCCTGGCCGAGCTGTTCCGGGACCGCGCCCGGATGGCGGCGCTGCTCGACGGGGCGCCGGCGGGCGCGGCGGCCGTGCTGGCCAAGCTGACCTGGGGGCCGCCGTACGGGGAGGCGTCCGTCACCTCGCCCACCCCGCCCGTCGGCTGGCTGCTGGACCGCGCGCTGCTGCTGCCGTCCGGGCCGCGCAATGTCGTACTGCCCCGCGAGGTCGCCCTGCATCTGCGCCACGGCCGGGCGCACCGCGCACCCGAGCCGTTCGCCCCGCCACTCTCGCCCACCACCGAGCACGATCCACAGGTTGTGGACAACACCGCCGCGGGCCAGACCTTCACCGCCCTGGCCACCGTCGAGGAACTGCTGGGGCAGTGGGAGACCGCCGGGCCGCCCGTTCTGCGCGCGGGCGGGCTGAGCGTTCGCGACCTCAAGCGGACCGCCGTGGCACTCGACGTGTCCGAACCGGTCGCCGCCTTCTGGATCGAGCTGGCGTACGCGGCCGGGCTGGTCGCCTCCGACGGCGAGACCGACGAGCGCTACGCCCCCACCCCCGCCTACGACGACTGGCTGCGGTTGCCCGCCGAGGAGCGCTGGGCGCGGCTCGCCGCCGCCTGGCTGCCCGCGACCCGTACGTCGGGCCTGGTCGGCGGCCGGGACAGCAGGGGCCGCACCCTCGCCGCGCTCGGCCCGGAACTGGACCGCTCCCCGGCCCCCGAGGTCCGCCGCCGGGTCCTGGAACTCCTGGCCACCCTCCCGCACGGCGCCGCGGCCGCACCCGACGTCCTGCTGGCCCGGCTGCGGTGGGAGCGGCCGACCGGCCACCGCGGGGCCCCGGCCCCCACCGCGGCCACCCCCACCGCGGCCACCCCCGGCACGGGCACCCCCGGGGCGGCCGCCCCTTCCGCCCCCGTTCCCGCCCCCGGGGCCGCCTCGCCCACCGCCGCCTCGCCCCCTGGCGCCTCCGCCTCGCCCACCGGCGAGGACCTGCGCTCGCGGCTGGCCCGCTGGGCCGTCGCCGAGGCCGAAATGCTCGGGGTCACCGGCCGGGGCGCGCTCTCCGCCCATGGCCGCGCCCTGCTGGAACGCCATCCGGACGAGCCGACGGCCGCCGAGATCGACCTCGCGGCCGCGCAGGCCGCCCGGCTGCTCGCGCCGTTGCTCCCCGAGCCGCTCGACCACGTCCTGCTCCAGGCCGACCTGACCGCCGTCGCGCCCGGCCCGCTGAAGCGGCCGCTCGCCGAGACCCTGGGCATCCTCGCCGACGTCGAGTCCAAGGGCGGCGCGACCGTCTACCGCTTCACGCCCGAGTCCGTACGCCGTGCGCTGGACGCCGGGCGGACCGCCGACGACGTGCACACCTTCCTCGCCGCGCACTCCCGCACCCCGGTGCCCCAGCCGCTCGCCTACCTGGTGGACGACGTGGCCCGTAAGCACGGACGGCTGCGCATCGGCACCGCCTCCGCGTATCTGCGCTGCGACGACGACGCGCTGCTCGCCGAGATCCTCGCCGACCGCCGTTCGGCGGGGCTGCGGCTGCGCCGCCTCGCCCCCACCGTGCTGGCCGCGCAGGCGCCGCCGGACACACTGCTGGAGGGGCTGCGGGCGATGGGGTACGCCCCGGCTGCCGAGTCCGCCGAGGGCGATGTGCTGGTCAGCCGGGCCGAAGCCCAGCGCACCCCGCCCCGCAGGCCGCCCGCCCCGGTCCCGGAGGGCCCGCCGGTGCCGGACGCCACCCTGCTGGGCGCGGCGGTGCGCGCCATCCGCGCCGGGGACCTCGCCGCGACGGCGCCCCACAAACCTGCGGCCGTGGCCGAGGCGGGGCCGGAGACCGCTTCAGGCGCAGGGCCCGGGGCCGCGTCCGGGTCCGGGTCCGCGTCCGGGTCGGGGTCCGCCGCCAGTGGCGACCGGCTCCCCCGCACCACCTCCGCCGACACCCTCGCCACCATGCAGGCCGCGGCCCTGACCGGCTCCAACGTCTGGATCGGCTACGTCAACGCGAACGGCGCGGCCACCCAGCGCGTGATCGCCCCGGTCCGGGTCGAGGGCGGCTTCGTCACGGCGTACGACCACACGGCCGACGAGGTCCGTACGTACCCCCTGCACCGCATCACGGGCGCCGCCGAACTGGCCGAGGACGCCACCTGACGCCGCCTGACGCCGCCTGACGCCATCTAACGCCACCTGGGCGGAAATCGGCCCGTCCGGCGCTCACGCCGCGGGCGGCGCCTCGGTCCCCCGCCGGGTCCACCGGTGCCACCAGTGGCGGCGGCGCGGATGCAGGGCGCGGCCGAGCCAACGGCCGACCACGACATAGCCGATCAGCGCGCCCGAGGTGTTGAGGATGACGTCGTCGATGTCGAAGGCCCGGCCCTCGACGATGAGTCCCTGAACGGTCTCGACGGCCACCATCACCAGGGCCGTCACCAGGACCACCCGCACCGCGCCCCGCGCCTTCGGCACCAGCATCGGCAGCAGCACCCCGAAGGGCGCGCCGAGCAGCACATTGCCGCCGATCTGCTTCACCGTGTCCTGGAAGGCGGGCTGGTCGACGTAGGCGCGCAGCGAGCGTCCCGGATGCAGATTGGTGTGGACGAGGTCGACGGAACCGGGCTGGGGCACGAGCGTGGCCTTGGCGAGCGCCGCCGCGAAGCCGACCATGCAGACGAACGCGACGAGCAGCACCATCGCCCGTGCGACGCGCGCGCCGAACGAGGTGCGCTGTAGCAGCGCCTTCTCCGGGGCGCCCTGGGGCTCGGGGGGCGCGGGGGGTTCGGCGGCCCGGCCCTTCGTGGGCGACGTCTTCGTGGGCCGCGTCCTCGTGGGCTGGGCCTTCGTGGGCCGCGTCTTCGTGGGCTGGGCCTTCGTGGGCTGGGCCTTCGTGGGCTGGGCCTTCGCGCTCTGCTTCTTCGCGGCCACAGGCCCCTTCGTCGGCCCCCCGCCCGCCCGCGGCCCCTTCCTCTGACCGGCGGCCGCGGCCGCCTTCTTCCCGCCCCGCCCACTCGTCTTCTTCTGGCCGCTCGTCTTCTTCTGGCCGCCCGTCGTCCCGGAACCCGTCTTCGGCTTCTTCTCCGCCGTCCGCCGGATCTCCCATCCAGCGATGCTGATCACAGGGACTCGCCTCCCGCCCATGGCTCCGTTGTCGCCGCTGTCGCCGTTGTCGCCGCTGTCGCCGCTGTCGCCGCTCCGTCGGTCCGTCGGTTCGTTTTCCGTCTTCGCCGCTTGCCCGTAGCCGCCCGGAGTATCCCTGTGGCTCTCCGCCACGCCTCCTCGATGGGGGACACTGGTTCTTTGGCCGGCCAGCACGAAAGGACCCAGGCGCGTGAACGGACCCCTCATCGTCCAAAGCGACAAGACGCTCCTGCTCGAGGTGGATCACGAGCAGGCGGACGCCTGCCGCCGCGCCATCGCGCCCTTCGCCGAGTTGGAGCGAGCGCCCGAGCACATCCACACCTACCGGGTGACCCCGCTCGGGCTGTGGAACGCCCGCGCCGCCGGGCACGACGCCGAGCAGGTCGTGGACGCCCTCGTGGCGTACTCCCGCTACTCCGTCCCGCATGCCCTCCTTGTGGATGTCGCGGAGACCATGGCCCGCTACGGGCGGCTGCGGCTGCTCAAGCACCCCACCCACGGGCTGGTCCTGGAGACCAGCGACCGCCCGATCCTCGAGGAGATCCTGCGGTCGAAGAAGATCCAGCCGCTGGTCGGCGCCCGGATCGACCCGGAGACGGTCGTCGTCCACCCGTCCGAGCGCGGCCAGATCAAGCAGACGCTGCTGAAGCTGGGCTGGCCCGCCGAGGACCTGGCCGGCTATGTGGACGGTGAGGCGCACCCCATCGAGCTGCGCGAGGACGGCTGGGCGCTGCGGCCGTACCAGACGCAGGCCGTGGAGGGCTTCTGGCACGGCGGCTCGGGCGTCGTCGTGCTGCCCTGCGGCGCCGGAAAGACGCTGGTCGGGGCGGGTGCGATGGCCACCGCCAAGTCGACCACGCTGATCCTGGTCACCAACACCGTCTCCGCCCGCCAGTGGAAGCACGAGCTGGTGCGCCGCACCTCGCTCACCGAGGAGGAGATCGGTGAGTACAGCGGTACGCGGAAGGAGATCCGCCCGATCACCATCGCCACGTACCAGGTGCTCACCACCAAGCGGAAGGGCATCTACCCGCACCTCGAGCTGTTCGACTCCCGCGACTGGGGCCTGATCGTCTACGACGAGGTGCATCTGCTGCCGGCGCCCGTCTTCAAGTTCACCGCCGACCTCCAGGCGCGGCGGCGGCTCGGGCTCACCGCGACGCTCGTCCGGGAGGACGGCCGGGAGTCCGATGTCTTCTCGCTCATCGGGCCGAAGCGCTTCGACGCGCCCTGGAAGGAGATCGAGGCGCAGGGCTACATCGCGCCCGCCGACTGTGTCGAGGTCCGGGTCAATCTGACCGAGACCGAGCGGCTGGCGTACGCGACCGCCGAGACCGACGAGAAGTACCGCTACTGCGCCACGACCGACTCCAAGCGGCGGATCACCGAGGCGCTGGTCGCCCGGCACAAGGGGCAGCAGACGCTGGTCATCGGGCAGTACATCGACCAGCTCGACGAGTTGGGCGAGCACCTGGACGCGCCCGTCATCAAGGGCGAGACCACCAACGCCCAGCGGGAGAAGCTCTTCGAAGCCTTCCGGCAGGGCGAGCTGTCGGTGCTCGTCGTCTCGAAGGTGGCCAACTTCTCCATCGACCTCCCCGAGGCCACGGTCGCCATCCAGGTCTCCGGCACGTTCGGCTCCCGCCAGGAGGAGGCCCAGCGGCTCGGCCGGGTGCTGCGCCCGAAGGCCGACGGCCACCCGGCGGTCTTCTACTCGGTGGTCGCGCGCGACACGATCGACCAGGACTTCGCGGCGCACCGCCAGCGGTTCCTGGCGGAGCAGGGGTACGCGTACCGGATCGTGGACGCGAGCGAGCTGCTCGCGGACGAGGACGTCTGACGTACTCGCGCTCCGCGTCGGCCCCCATCTCGTTCTCGCCGCGCTCGGCGCCCCGGTCACCTCGGCCGCCGGGCATCTGGCCGTCGCCGTACTGATGGGCGCGGCGACGGTGACGCCGATGTGGTTCAACCAGCGCATGACCTTCCGCGCGCTGCGACTCGCCTGACCGGCCCCGTCATAATTCATTCGCCTCCCCGACATGCCCTGGCTACAATCGCCGGTCTTGCCGCCTCCCGCGTTCCGAATGGGAGAGCCGCCGCCCGGACGGAAACCGGTCGGCATCTCGTATCGCGCGTCATGTACGTACCGCTACGTACCGCGCATCCGCTTTGTGCACTCGCCTGTGTGTACTCGCTCGCCGGAGGCTACGCCGTGCCCTCGCACGCCCCTGACCACTCAGACCCCCTCGCGCGGGAGCGCGCCCATCTGACCGCGTCCCGCGCCGCGCTGCGCGTCATGCGCGCCGACGTCGAGGCCCTCGACCTCCGGGACGTCGCCGCGAACTGGGTCAACGCCGAAGCCCTGCACCACCAGGTCAACGACCGCATCAAGGCCCTCGCCGACCTCGCCGACACCCCGCTCTTCTTCGGCCGCCTCGACTATCTGCACGCGCCGGGCGCGGAGACGGCGGAGGGCGCCGAGGGAGAACGCTTCTACATCGGCCGCCGCCATGTGCACGACGCGGACGGCGACCCCATGGTCATCGACTGGCGTGCCCCCGTCTCCCAGCCCTTCTACCAGGCGTCCAAGAAGGCGCCGATGGACATCAGGCTGCGCCGCCGCTTCGGCTATACGGGCGGCGAGCTGACGGCGTACGAGGACGAACAGCTCTCCGACCCCACCACTGAGACATTTTCCGGCTCCGCCGGGGGCTCGCAGACCAGCAAGCTGCTCCAGTCCGAGATCGAGCGCCCGCGCGTCGGCCCGATGCGCGACATCGTCGCGACGATCCAGCCGGAGCAGGACGAGATCGTCCGCCAGGGGATCGGCGGCACCATCTGCGTCCAGGGGGCGCCGGGCACCGGTAAGACGGCCGTGGGGCTGCACCGGGTGGCGTATCTGCTCTACGCCCACCGCGAGCGGCTGGCCCGCTCCGGCACCCTGGTCATCGGCCCGAACCGCTCCTTCCTCCACTACATCGAGCAGGTCCTGCCCGCCCTCGGCGAGCTCCAGGTGGCACAGGCGACCGTCGAGGACCTGGTGACCCGGCCGTCCCTGGGCGCGGTGACGCGGGGCACCGACTCCGCCGACGCGGCCCGTATCAAGGGCGACGCACGGCTGGCCGAGGTGCTGCGCCGCGCCCTGCGCTCGTACGTCACCCGCCCCACCGAGCCGTGCGTCGTGGTGCGCGGCTCACGCCGCTGGCGGGTGCCCGCGTACGAACTGGAGGAGATCGTCGAGGAGTTGCTCACCCGCGACATCCGCTACGGCGCGGCCCGCGAGGCCCTTCCGCGGCGCATCGCGCACGCCGTTCTGGTCCGGATGGAGCAGTCGGGCGAGGCGCCCGACGACCGGGTGCAGGACGCGGTGGCCCGTAACCCCGCCGTCAAAGCGGCCGTCAAGGCGATCTGGCCGCCGGTCGACCCGGCCAAGCTGGTGCTGCGGCTGCTCTCCGACGCCGACTTCCTGGCCGAGCACGCGGACGGCATCCTCGACGCCGATGAGCAGAAGACCGTCCTGTGGGCGAAGCCGGGGCGCAGTGTGAAGTCCGCGAAGTGGTCCCCGGCGGACCTAGTGCTGATCGACGAGGCCGCCGATCTCATCGAGCGCACCTCGTCCCTCGGCCATGTGGTCCTGGACGAGGCGCAGGACCTCTCCCCCATGCAGTACCGCGCGGTCGGCCGCCGATGCAGCACCGGCTCGGCGACCGTGCTCGGCGACATCGCGCAGGGCACCACCCCGTGGGCGACGGCCAGTTGGGAGGAGGCCCTGGTCCATCTCGGCAAGGAGGGAGCGAGGATCGAGGAGCTGACCCAGGGCTTCCGCGTGCCGCGCGAGGTGATCGCGTACGCCTCCCGGCTGCTGCCCGCGATCGCCCCCGGCCTGTCGGAGGCCACCTCGATCCGCGAGGCGGCGGGCGACTTCTCCGTACGGGCCGTGGACCCCGCGGAACTGGACGCGGCCGTGATCGCCGCCTGCCACGAGGCCCTGACCCACGATGGCTCGATCGGGCTGATCGCGGCCGACGCCCGCATCCCGGCCCTGGCCCAGGCCCTCGACGCGGCGGGCCTGACCCACCTCACCCCCGGCGAGGAGACCAGCACCGAGTCCCGCCTCACCCTCGTCCCGGCGACGCTGGCCAAGGGTCTGGAGTACGACTACGTGGTCCTGGACGAGCCGGCCGCCGTGGTCGACGGCGAACCCGACGAACGCACGGGGCTGCGCCGCCTGTACGTGGCCCTGACGCGTGCGGTGTCCGGGCTGACGGTGGTCCACGGCGCACCGTTGCCGGAGCGGCTGGCGACCTGACGGGGGTGCGGCGCGGTCTGGCGGGAGTGCCGCCCGGCGGGAGTGCCACCCGGCGGGGGTGCCGCCCGGCGGGGGTGCCGTCCGGCGGGGTGCCTTTGCCGGAATGGCTGGCGGCTCGGCGGGGCGGGGTCCGGCCCGGCGGGGGCGGGATGCCGTCCGGCGGGGGTGCCCGTCCGGCGGTCGGCCTCCCGGTCAGGCAACCGGAACCGGCGCGTCCAAGGTCGTGCGCGACTGGCGGCCTCACCGGGGCGGGGTCCGGCCCGGCGGGGGCGGGATGCCGTCCGGCAGGGTCCAGCCCGGCGGTCGCCCCCCGGTCAGGCAACCGGAACCGGCGCGTCCAGGATCGTGCGCCACTGGCCGACCGCGGTGGCGTCCACCGGGCCGGACCAGCCGTCGGGGCGGGCCGCGCCACCGATGTGGAAGGCGTTGATCCCGGCGGCGCGCAGGGCGGGCAGATGGTCGAGGCGCAGCCCGCCGCCCACCATGATGCGCGCTTCGTAGCCCGGGGTACCGGCCCGCTCGGCCTCAGCGAGCAGGGTGGGCAGACCGTCGTCCACGCCGCGCGCCGACCCGGCGGTGAGGTACGTGTCGAGGCCGGGGATGTCCGCGAGCCGCTTGCGCAGGCCGTCGCGATCCGCGGCGCGGTCGATGGCCCGGTGGAAGGTCCAGCGGCTCTCGTCCACGCCGCCGCCCGCGCCCACGACCTCGGTCAGCGCGGTGACGGCGGCCAGGTCGACCCCGCCGTCGTCGGCCAGGAAGCCCAGGACGAACTCGTCCGCCCCCTCCGAGTGCAGCGCGGCGGCGGCCTCGCACAGCGCGTCGAACGCGTTTCCGGTCGCGAAGCCGTCCGACGCGCGGAGCATCACCCGCACCGGCAGATCGACGGCCGAACGAACGGCGGCGAAGGTCTCACGGGATGGGGTGAGCCCGTCGGCGGCCATGTCGGTGACCAGTTCGAGGCGGTCCGCCCCTCCGGCCTGTGCGGCGATCGCGTCCGCGGGGGTCAGGGCGATCACCTCGAGCAATGGTCTAGACATGCAGGACAGCTTGCCACACCGCACAAGAGGGCAAACCGCTACCCCACAATTGGCCCATGCCCACACCCGCACCCTCACCCGCCCGCCATCCGGCCCATGACGCGCTGCTCACCCGCTGGACGGACCTCCTCACCAGCGCCCGCGACGCCACGGCCCCGTCCCCCGTTCCCTACGGCGAAGACCTCCTGACCCGCTGGGCCGAGCCCCAGCGCCGCTACCACACCACCGATCACCTGCTCGCGGTCCTGGACCGGGTGGACGAACTGCTCCCCCACGTCCAGGCTCCCGACCCCGCCGCGATCCGCCTCGCCGCCTGGTTCCACGACGCCGTCTACCTCCCCGACCGCTCCACCAACGAGGAACGCAGCGCCCGCCTCGCCGAACGCGCGCTCCCGGAAGCCGGCGTCCCGGACCCCCGCGTGGCCGAAACCGTCCGCCTCGTCCTCGTCACCGCCGACCACGACCCCGCCGAGGGCGACACCAACGGCGAGGTCCTCTGCGACGCCGACCTCGCCGTCCTGGCGGGCTCCCCCGAGGACTACGGCGCCTACGCGGCGGCGGTCCGCGAGGAGTACGGATTCGTCCCCGACGACGCCTTCCGCGAGGGCCGCGCCAATGTCCTCCGCCATCTGCTGGGCCTGCCCCGCCTCTTCCGCACGCCCATCGGCCACGACCGCTGGGAGGCCGCCGCCCGCCACAACATGGCCACTGAGCTGGAGCTGCTCGGTTCGTAACATGTGCCGTTCGTGGCTCTAAAGTTGACGGACTATCCGCGCACGCCAGGGGGCAGCTTGGACGACAACGCAGTACACCTCGATGCCTAGACCCTCCCCTTCTGGGCCGAGGTGACCGAGGATTCGACCGCCAAGGACGCCCGGAGCACCAGCTCAAGGTCACGATCGCGGGACCTGGCAGCCTGTTCCGCATAGAGGACCTGGGGCCCGGGCAGGCCGCCGGGACGGCGATACGGCTGCGCCTCACGGAGCGTAGCGGACTGGCGCCCCATGGCTGATGAACGGGCATCCCGTGCCCGTCAGTAAGACCGGGGCCCTGTATGACACCGGTCTCGGCGACCCGGTGTCGGCAGTCGCACGAAGCGAAGCGGCAACCACCACGCATCGGCCTCGGGCACTAGGCGGAGGACTGGTTCGGGTGAGGGCGCGGGGGATCAGGCTGCGCGGAACCCACCACGTATGAGGGTCGATATGAACGACGACCAGCCCGTTGCCGAGACAATCAGGGTCGGTCCGTCGGGGTTCTTGGAGTCGCGGACCGGGATGGCGCCGTGAGTCTGGGCGAAGGTGCGGGAGAACTCGACGCATTGGCCGCCGTTGGCGTCGCTGTAGGAGGACCTGATCCACTCGGCAGCGGTGAGATCCAAGTCGGCACTCATGCGCGGTACTCCTTCGCCAGCGTCTTGATCAGGGCCAGTGATCGATCCGGGGACAGCGCATGCGCCCTGAGCAGATCATAGTCGTCCAGGGCTGAGGCGACCGTCCGGGGAGAGTCGTGCATCCTCCCTCCTACCCGCGTCTCGGTGTACAGCACCGTGGGCGAGTCCGGGAAGCGCAGCAACGTGAAGGGCTTCGTTGAAGCGGCTGGAGCACCTGCTGAGAACGGCAGGACTTGAAGCGTGATGTGGGGCGACGCGGCAGCCATCAGCAGGTACTCCAGTTGCCCGCCCATAACGTCGGTACCGCCTACCACCGTTCGCAGGCATGCCTCGTTCAGGATGACCCACAGGAGCGGCGGGGTTTCCAGCTCGAACACCTCGCGTCGACTCAGACGTGCTGCGACCTTGCCCTCGATCACCTCGGCCTCTTCCTGCGAGAAGTACGCGCGGAAGATGGCCCCTGCGTAGTCCTTCGTCTGAAGGATGCCGAGCACGAGGTTCGCCGAGTAGTCCAGTACCCGCGACGCCTTCCGCTCCAGGTTGAGGTACGGGGTGAACCACGAAGGATGGTCGCCCTCATCGATCCGCCGAAGCATCCCCGCGAACAACTCTCCCGTGCCGAACGCGATATCGCAGCCCTTCGCGAACTTGTCGCTGGGTCTGGGCAGGAGCTTCCCAGCCTCCACCCTGCTGACGTACGCCTCGGAGTATCCGGCGGCCTGACCCAGGCGCTTTTGGGTGAGCTTGCGCGCGAGACGCACCTGCTTGACATCACGGCCGAAGCGCTGGAGCGGGTTCAAGTGAGCGGGCGGGGTTGTCTCGTCCAATGCTGTGACCTCTCGCTATGTGATCAGGGTCAGCATCGCGGCAGGTCACGGACTTGCACGCTGTCGTTCAAGGCGTCTCATTCTATTGGCATCCGCGTTATCCGCGTGACCAACTGACTACGCGCGGTGCCCATCTTGGCGTCGCCGGAAACAGCTGAGTGGAGCTGATGACATGAACGGTCTGCGCCTCCTGCCATGGTCCAGTCCGGAGGGAAAGCCCTGCTATCTGGCGACGGACGACAGCAACAGCCGGTTGAGCCGGAAGGCAGACAAGGTCGAGGATCTCCAACTCGCCATGGGCGCCCAACTCCTAGCCCATGCCCGGGCCATGCTCGACGAGGGCAAGGCGAGCGGCGGCGAACTCCGTTTTCTGGCCCGACGGCTGGTTGAGGCGTTGACAGACGCATTGCGCGTCGCCGAGAGCAGGGGTGGACGGCTCCTTGTCCGTGGCGAGCAGGGCGCCGACGAGCGGAATCGAGACGATCAGTGACGGTAGTCATGGGGCCGGTTGGTGTACCTGTGGCCGGTGGGGGCGGTCCAGGTGGTGGTGCCGGTTCGGGAGTCTCGCTTCACCGCCCAGCCGGGGTGGTGGGTCTTCATCCGGTGGTGGCGTCTGCACAGAGCCCCGAGGTTCTCCGGGACCGTCTGGCCGCCCGCCGCCCGGTCGTGGTGGTTGAACGGTTCGACATGGTCCAGGTCGCAACGGTGGGCGGGCATGCGGCAGGTCGGGAAGGTGCAGTAAGCGTCGCGGGCGATGACATGCCGCTCGGTTTCGGCGGTGGGTTTGTAGGTGGTGGGGTCGGTCTTGATCAGCATCCCGGTCTTCGGCTCGATGATCAGGCGGTGCCAGACCGTGCCCTTGGCGAAGGCGATCCTTCGGGCCTGCCCTGCGGTAATCGGGCCGTAGCCCTTGAGCTGGGCCGGATCGTCGCTGTCGCCGATCAGGACGTCCAAGGGGACAGTGACCTGGACGACTGCCGCCGAGCGGCCACCTGCGGTCGGCCCACTTGTGATCGGGCCACTCGTGATCGGGCCACTCGTGATCGACCCGCCCGGGCCCGACCTGTCCGGGGCCAGCCCGCTCGAGGCCGGCTCGCCCGGGGCCGATTCGCCTGAAGCCCGCACACCTGAAGTCGCCACACCCGGGTCAGTGCGGTTGAGCACCAGGTCGACCAGGGCGTCCACCCGCTTCTGCTCCAGGGTGCGGCCCTCGTCGGGCAGGGTGGCGGCGTGGGCGTCCACGGCGGCGTTCATGGCCGCGGCCTGCTCGGCCGGGAGGGTGGCGCCCCAGAGCGCCATGCCGTCGTCCTTCGGGTAGTGGACCATCTGCCGCTCGCGCTTACGGGCCTGGTGGCGCTGTTCGGCGCCGTGCGGATCGGCTCGTAGGATCTCGCGGGCCAGAGCGCGGCGGGTCTGGCCGGTGGCCATGCCTGGCATCTTCTCCACCAAGGCGGCCTCGACCTGTCCCGCCACCTCGGGGTCCAGGACCGCGCACGCCTCGGTAACGGCTACTGCCTGCATGTAGCAGATCTCTCCGCTCTCCAGCATCCCCAGCGTGGTGGGGTAGTGCCGGTCGAGCTCGCGGGCGACCTCCAGGCGCTTTGCGGCCGTCGTGCCGGACAGCTTCAGCGCACAGGCCACTTCCTCGCAGGTGAAGTTCCAGACGGCCTCCGCGTCGCGCTCCCGTACGGTCGCCGGAAGCTCCGCCTCGGCTTCCGCTTCCAACGCGGCCAGGATCCGGGCCTGGTGTGCCTGGATCCAGCCCGTATGACGCTCCAGGGCTTTCAGTGCGTCGATCCGGCCAGTGCGGGACAGCTTGTCCGCGTTCAGGACCGGCAGTACGGCCGCGGTCTCCGGTCCCGGAGCCGCTGTGGCCAGATAGGCGGCCCATTCGTCCGGTGTGCCGGGGCCGTTCAGTTCGCTGGTCGTCTCCTCCGTCACGTCGATCACCCCCCGTGATCTCCTCAACCCGCCTCCCCCAGCGGGTTCACATCTCCATCCTTCCTCACGCAGCGTGACGACACTAGATCACAACCGCCAGTCCACACCATCGAGTGAACGTTCGAGAAACACACATCCCGAGGTTCCGCGCAGGAATGCCGACGTCATTCCATGGCGTTGAGCCTGGCATGCCCTCCTCCCCAGCGGATTCCGCTCGCTCCCGCATGCCCCTGGCGGTCTACGTCCTCGGGCTGTCCGTGTTCGCCCTCGGCACCTCCGAGTTCATGCTGTCCGGGCTGCTGCAACCCGTCGCGCGGGACATGGGGGTGTCGATCCCCACGGCCGGGCTGCTGATATCGGCCTTTGCGATCGGGATGGTGGTCGGGGCGCCGGTGCTGGCGGCGGCCACGTTGCGGTTGCCGCGGCGGACGACGCTGATGGCGCTGCTGGCGGTGTTCGGGCTCGGGCAGATCGCGGGGGCGGTGGCGCCGTCGTACGGGGTGCTGTTCGCGTCCCGGGTGGTGAGCGCGCTGGCGTGCGCCGGGTTCTGGGCCGTGGGCGCCGCGGTGGCGGTGTCGTTGGTGCCGGTGAACGCGCGGGCCAAGGCGATGGCGGTGATGGTCGGTGGGCTGAGCATCGCGAACATCGCCGGGGTCCCGGCCGGGGCGTTCCTCGGGCAGCACGCGGGGTGGCGGGCCGCCTTCTGGGCGGTGGCCGGGCTGTCGGTGCTCGGGCTGGCCGGGGTCGTCGCGCTCGTACCGCGTACGGAGGTGCCGACCGGGGACGACCAGCCGCGGCTGCGCGCCGAGTTGCGCATCTACCGCGACCGGCAGGTGTGGCTGGCGCTGGCCGCCACCGCGCTGAGCGGTGGCGCGGTCTTCTGCCTGTTCTCCTACCTCGGGCCGCTGCTGACGGACGTGGCGGGGCTGGACGAGGGCTGGGTGCCGACCGTGCTGGCGCTGTTCGGGGTCGGGGCGCTGCTGGGTACGGTGATCGGCGGGCGGATCGCGGACGCGCATCTGTTCGGCACGATGTTCTGGGGCATCGTCGCCTCGACGGTCGTGCTGAGCGCGCTGGCGCTGACCGCGCACAGCGCGGTCACGGCGGTGACCTTGGCGCTGATGCTCGGCTTCACCGCCTTCTTCACCGCGCCCGCGCTCAACGCCCGGATGTTCAACCTCGCGGGCGCCGCGCCCACGCTCGCGGGCGCGACGAACACCTCGGCCTTCAACATCGGCAACACCGTGGGCCCGTGGCTCGGCGGCCTCGTCATCGACGCGGGCTGGGGCTACCCTGCCGTGGCCTGGACGGGCGCGGCCCTCGCCGGTACGGGCGCGGCGACGACGGTCGCCGCGATGCGGGTGCACCGGGCGGAGGGCCCGTCCCGCGTCATCGCCATGTCGGCCACGTCGGCCACGTCGGCCACGTCGGCCTCCTCGGCGGGTATCGAAGCGGCCCACGACCTGGCCACTGACCCGTCGCGCACCACGCGCTGAGGAGCCCCCCGCCTCGCTGCGCGGGCGCGGCAACACCGCCCGCACCCGCCCGCATACGCCCGCATACGCTCGTGGGCACGAACGGCGGCGCGGCACCACGCGCGGATCTGCGCGCGGCGAGGGCGCGGACCTGCGCACGGACCTGCGCACGGCGAGGGCGCGGCGGTCGCGCCGTGCGGCAGGGCGGCGTGCGGCAGGGCGGCAGGCGGCAGGCGGCCGGTCGGCAAGGAGGCCGTTAGGCCCGCTCGTTCCGGTCAGTCCGCGCCTGCGGCCCGCTTGGGGCGGCGGAGGCCTGCGGCCTTGAGGCGGCGGAGGAGTTCCTTGCTGCCGACCTCCTCCGCGCCCGCCCGTACCGCCTTCGCGTACAACTCGCTCGGCACGTCGTAGTGGTCGCGGTCGAAGCCTCGGCGCGGGGCGCCGATGCGGGCGGCGAAGGCGTGGAGTTCGGCGTAGGAGACATCGCTGACGAGGTGGGACCACAGGCGGCCGTGGCCCGGCCACGCGGGCGGGTCGATCAGGACGGCCATCAGAGGGTGGTGCCCAGTGATCCCACGGGCGCCACCGCGACCGCCGTCTTGCCGCAGACCCAGTGCGGGTCGGGGCCCAACTCGGGCTCCACGTCGAGGGCGTGGAGGTCGCCGCCCGTGGTGCAGACGGGGCACAGCGGCCAGCGGCCGTACCGTTCCAGCAGGGCGTCCTGGACGTCCTGGGCGACCAGACCGGCCACGTACGCGGCGCCCTCCGGCCATTGCTCGACCCACCACCGCCGGTGCGCGATCGCGTCTTCGACCAGCGAGACGATGTCGGCACGGGCGACCTCCCCCGCCGCGAGGTCGGCCAGGACGAGAGCGCGGGCCGCGTGCAGTGCCTGTTCGAGCTTCATGGGTCCCATTGTCACCTTTGCTTCCTCCTGTCGCCTGTTCGCTTCGTCCGCGGGCCCGGTCCGTCTCGGCTCGGTCCGTCCCGGCCCGCGACCGTTCGATTCCTCCGCCTCCCGGCTGCCCCGTCCGTCCCATCCGTCCCGGCTGCCCCGCGCCCGCTCGCCGACCCGCCGCGTCGTCGTCCGGAAGGTTGACGGGCACCCTGGCCGGAAATACTTTTCGCTGGTGAGTAGCGATCTGAAGGAAACTTTCATGCCTCCTCCGCAGCCCGACGCCACACCACCCACACCAGCACCCACACCCCTCGCCCCACCCGCCCCTGCCGCCCTCGCCGCCAAGGTCCGCACGTTAGCCCCCTCCATGACCCGGTCCATGCACCGCGTCGCCGAAGCCGTGGCGGGCGATCCGGCCGGTTGCGCGGCGCTCACCGTCACCGGGCTCGCCGAGCGGACCGGTACCAGTGAGGCCACGGTCGTCCGCACCTCCCGGCTGCTCGGCTACCCCGGATACCGGGATCTGCGCCTCGCGCTCGCCGCGCTCGCCGCCCAGCAGGCCGCCGGCCGGGCCCCGGCCGTCACCGCGGACATCGCGGTGGACAATCCGATCGGCGACGTGGTCACCAAGCTGGCGCGGGAGGAGCAGCAGTGCCTCGCCGACACCGCCGCCGGGCTGGACACCAGCCAGGTCGAGGCGGCCGTCTCGGCGCTGGCCGTCGCCCGCCGGATCGATGTGTACGGGGTCGGGGCGTCCAGCCTCGTCGGCCAGGACCTGGTCCAGAAGCTGCTGCGCATCGGGCTGATAGCCCACGCCCACGCCGATCCGCACCTCGCGGTCACCAACGCGGTCCAGCTGCACTCCGGCGACGTCGCCATCGCGATCACCCACTCCGGGCGTACGACGGACGTCATCGAGCCGCTGCGGGTGGCCTTCGAGCACGGGGCGACCACCGTCGCGATCACCGGACGGCCGAACGGCGAGGTCGCGCAGTACGCAGACCTGGTGCTCACCACCTCCACCGCCCGCGAGAGCGAGCTGCGCCCGGCGGCCATGTCCAGCCGGACCAGCCAGCTGCTGGTGGTGGACTGCCTGTTCATAGGGGTCGCCCAGCGGACGTACGAATCGGCCGCGCCCGCGCTCTCCGCGTCGTACGAGGCGCTCGCGCACCGCCACGATCCGCGTCCCGGGCCCCGCTGAGCCCGGCCGGTCCCACACCGCCCGACGGACCCGCCGCCCGACGGACCCGCCCACCGGTCCCGCCCGACGGACCCTCCGCCCGGCCCCGCCCTCGCGCTCCCACCCCCGATACCAGTCACTGTTTCGCCCGGTGACCGCCCTTCCAAGTCACCGTCACCCCCACCCTCACGCTGACGTACCGGAAAGAGCCGCTTCGCCATGACTACCGCCGACTCCGCACGGCTCCGCGCCCAGCTCGACACCCTGACCACCGAGGCGTTCCGCCCCGAACTCGCCGAGATCGACCGGCTCGAAACCCTCGAGATCGCCCGGATCATGAACGCGGAGGACGCCGCCGTCCCCACCGCCGTCGCCGGTCAGCTCCCCCGTATCGCCGCCGCCATCGACGCCATCGCCGCGCGGATGTCCCGTGGCGGCCGCCTCCTCTATACGGGCGCGGGCACCGCAGGACGGCTCGGGGTGCTCGACGCGAGCGAGTGCCCGCCCACCTTCAACACCCGGCCCGAGCAGGTCGTCGGGGTGATCGCGGGCGGCCCGGACGCCATGGTGACCTCGGTCGAGGGCGCGGAGGACAGCGCGGAGCTGGCCGCCCGGGACCTCGACCGGCTCGGGATCGGGCCCGACGACACCGTGATCGGCGTCTCGGCCTCCGGCCGCACCCCGTACGCCGTGGGCGCGGTCGAACACGCCCGGCGGCGCGGCGCGCTCACCGTGGGGCTGTCCTGCAACGCCGGTTCGGCGCTCGCCGCCGCGGCCGACCACGGCATCGAGGTCATCGTGGGGCCGGAGCTGCTCACCGGCTCGACCCGACTGAAGGCGGGCACGGCCCAGAAGCTGGTGCTCAACATGATCTCGACCATCACCATGATCCGGCTGGGCAAGACCTTCGGGAATCTGATGGTCGATGTGCGCGCGTCCAACGACAAGCTGCGCGCCCGTTCGCGGAGGATCGTCTTCCTGGCGACCGGCGCCTCCGACGAGCGGATCGAGAGCGCGCTGGCGGCCACGGACGGCGAGGTGAAGAACGCGATCCTGACCATCCTGGGCGAGGTGGACGCCCCGACCGCCGAGAAGCTCCTCGCCGAGGCGCACGGCCATCTGCGCGCCGCCCTGGAGGCCACCGAGGCCGCCACGGGGTGAGCCCCTCATCTGGGCACGGGGCCCGGATACGCCGTCGGGGCGGCACCCCTGGGAGAGGGTGCCGCCCCGACGTTCGGACGGTACGACCGACCGGCGAGCGAACGCGCCAAGTCGATCAGAAGTCCATGTCACCGCCCGGCATGCCGCCCGGAGCGCCCGCCGGGGCCGCCTTCTCCGGCTTGTCGGCGATGACGGCCTCGGTGGTGAGGAACAGCGCGGCGATCGACGCGGCGTTCTGGAGCGCGGAGCGCGTGACCTTGGCCGGGTCGATGATGCCCTCGGCGATCAGGTCCACGTACTCACCGGTCGCGGCGTTGAGGCCGTGACCCGGGGTCAGGTTGCGCACCTTCTCGACCACGACGCCGCCCTCGAGACCGGCGTTGACCGCGATCTGCTTCAGCGGGGCCTCCAGGGCCAGGCGCACGGCCTGGGCACCGGTGGCCTCGTCGCCCTCGAGCTCCAGCTTCTCGAAGACCGAGACGGTCTGGAGCAGGGCCACGCCACCACCGGCGACGATGCCCTCCTCGACGGCGGCCTTGGCGTTGCGCACCGCGTCCTCGATGCGGTGCTTGCGCTCCTTGAGCTCGACCTCGGTGGCGGCACCGGCCTTGATGACGGCCACGCCGCCGGCCAGCTTCGCCAGGCGCTCCTGGAGCTTCTCGCGGTCGTAGTCCGAGTCCGAGTTCTCGATCTCGGCACGGATCTGGTTGACGCGGCCCTGCACCTGCTCGGTGTCGCCGGCGCCGTCCACGATCGTGGTCTCGTCCTTGGTGACCGTGACCTTGCGGGCCCGGCCGAGCAGGTCGAGACCGGCGTTCTCCAGCTTGAGGCCGACCTCCTCGGAGATGACGGTGCCACCGGTAAGGATGGCGATGTCACCGAGCATGGCCTTACGGCGGTCACCGAAGCCCGGGGCCTTGACGGCGACGGACTTGAAGGTGCCACGGATCTTGTTGACGACCAGGGTGGCCAGGGCCTCGCCCTCGACGTCCTCGGCGATGATCAGCAGCGGCTTGCCCGACTGCATGACCTTCTCGAGCAGCGGGAGGAGGTCCTTCACGCTGCTGATCTTGGAGTTGACGATCAGGATGTACGGGTCGTCGAGCGACGCCTCCATACGCTCCATGTCCGTCGCGAAGTACGGGGAGATGTAGCCCTTGTCGAAGCGCATGCCCTCGGTGAGCTCGAGCTCGAGCCCGAAGGTCTGCGACTCCTCGACGGTGATGACACCTTCCTTGCCGACCTTGTCCATCGCCTCGGCGATGAGCTCACCGATCTGGGTGTCGGCGGCGGAGATGGAGGCGGTGGAGGCGATCTGCTCCTTGGTCTCCACGTCCTTGGCCTGCTCGAGGAGCTGGGCGGAGACGGCCTCGACGGCCTTCTCGATACCGCGCTTGAGCGCCATCGGGTTGGCACCCGCGGCGACGTTGCGCAGGCCCTCCTTGACCAGCGCCTGGGCGAGGACGGTCGCGGTCGTCGTGCCGTCACCGGCGACGTCGTCCGTCTTCTTCGCGACCTCCTTGACCAGCTCGGCGCCGATCTTCTCGTACGCGTCCTCGAGCTCGATCTCCTTGGCGATGGACACACCATCGTTGGTGATCGTGGGGGCGCCCCACTTCTTCTCGAGGACGACGTTGCGGCCCTTGGGGCCGAGGGTGACCTTGACGGCGTCGGCGAGCTGGTTCATCCCGCGCTCGAGGCCGCGCCGCGCCTCCTCGTCGAACGCGATGATCTTGGCCATGTGAAGTGGTCCTCCCAGAGACGGGGTGGATTGCTCCGGACCGCGCTGGCGCCCGCGACGGACGACCTGCCTGCCCCGCGGTTCCTTGCCCCGCATGGCCTGGCGGGCCTCACCGACCCGGTCCTTCTGTCACTCTCAACGTCAGAGTGCTAACGCCAATGATTAGCACTCGGGCCCATCGAGTGCAAGCGCCCGAAGGGCGTCCTTGAGGGGCGGTGGTCGGGCGACGGGTGGGCGCAAGCGCCCGAAGGGCGTACAGACCCCAGCGACCCGGGCACGCCGAAGGGTCCGTACCCTGTTCGGGGCACGGACCCTTCAGATTTGTTCGTTTCAGCTGCGTCGCGTCGGCGCGTCAGCCTACGGCCACGCGGACCATGTCGGCCTGCGGGCCCTTCTGACCCTGCGAGATCTCGAACTCGACCCGCTGGCCTTCCTCGAGGGTGCGGTACCCGTCCATCTGGATCGCGCTGTAGTGGACGAACACGTCCGCACCACCGTCGACCGCGATGAAGCCGTACCCCTTCTCCGCGTTGAACCACTTGACGGTGCCCTGAGCCATTCCTAACTCCCCTATTGCTGGCCCTTGCGCAGGACCGCACTCCGCGGACCCGGGTCAGACCTCACCCCCCGGATGTGGGGGGTGTGCGCCGGAACGCGTCGACCGCCGCTGAATGTATCCGTCCCAACGCCCTCTGCAACAGGTCAATCGGACGAGAATTCTGGGCACGGTCGAACGGTTAAAAGTGAGAAATTATGTGAAGTTCGGGCAAGCCGGGCCGGACATAAGGAACCAACCCGACAATTCGCGCTCACACTTTACGCACAACTTGACGAGTTCTCATATGTGGCTCCGACCCCGGAGCCGTCGGGGAATCCGGGCAACTGTATCGCGATTCCACACACGGAATCGCCCCGTCCGGTTGTCCCCGGACGGGGCGATGCCAAAGGTGAGGAGGGGGGCGCGGGGTCAGCAGCCGCCCGCGACCGCCGGGATGATCGAGATCCCGGCGCCGTCCGGGGTCGCCGTGGCCAGGCCGTCGGCGAAGCGGACGTCGTCGTCGTTGACGTAGACGTTCACGAAGCGGCGGAGCTTGCCGGTGTCGTCCAGGACGCGCGCCGAGATGCCCGCGTGGTTCTTCTCCAGGTCCGCCAGGACCTCGGCGAGGGTCGCGCCCTCGGCCGGGACCTCTGCCTGACCGCCGGTGTAGGTGCGGAGGATGGTCGGGATTCGGACGTTGACGCTCATGCGAGGCCAGCCTCTCGGAACGAGTCAAGGGTGGGTCGGATGATGGCGGAGGGACCCGTGGTGGGGGCCACCGCGTCGAGGGTCTTGAGGCCGTCGCCGGTGTTGAGCACGACGGTCGTCAGGGACGGGTCGAGCAGACCGTCCTCGATCAGCTTCTTGGTCACGCCGACGGTCACGCCGCCCGCGGTCTCCGCGAAGATCCCCTCGGTGCGGGCCAGCAGCTTGATGGCGTCGACGATCTGCTCGTCGTTCACGTCCTCCACCGCGCCGCCCGTACGGCGGGCGATGTCCAGGACGTACGGGCCGTCCGCGGGGTTGCCGATGGCCAGCGACTTGGCGATGGTCCGCGGCTTCTGCGGCCGTACGACGTCATGGCCGGCCTTGAAGGCGGCGGAGACCGGGGAGCAGCCCTCGGCCTGGGCGCCGAAGATCTTGTAGGGCCGGTCCTCGACCAGCCCGATCGCGATCAGCTCCTTCAGCCCCTTGTCGATCTTGGTGAGCTGGGAGCCGGAGGCGATCGGGATGACGATCTGGTCCGGCAGCCGCCAGCCGAGCTGCTCGCAGATCTCGTACGCCAGGGTCTTGGAGCCCTCGCCGTAGTACGGCCGCAGATTGACGTTGACGAAGCCCCAGCCCTCGCCCGCGGGGTCGCCAATCAGCTCGCTGCAAAAGCGGTTGACGTCGTCGTAGGTGCCCTCGATGCCGACCAGCTCACCGCCGTAGACCGCGGCCATGACGACCTTGCCCGCCTCCAGGTCGTGCGGGATGAAGACGCAGGAGCGGAAGCCCGCGCGGGCGGCCGCGGCGCCCACCGCGCCGGCGAGGTTGCCGGTGGAGGAGCAGGAGAGGGTGGTGAAGCCGAAGGTGCGGGCGGCCTGGACGGCGATGGCGACGACCCGGTCCTTGAAGGAGTGGGTCGGGTTCCCGGAGTCGTCCTTGATGTGCAGCTCACCGGTGACGCCGAGCTCACGGGCGAGGTGGTCGGCCTTGACCAACTGGGTGAAGCCGGGGTTCAGGCTCGGCAGCTGCGCCACGTCCGCGGGGACGGGCAGCAGCGGGGCATAGCGCCAGATGCTGTTCGGACCGGCCTCGATCTGTCGGCGCAGCCCCTCCGGGTCGCCGGCCGGGAGCTCGTACGCGATCTCGAGGGGCCCGAAACAGGCCTCACACGCGAAGATCGGCCCCAGCTCGAAGCGCTCACCGCACTCCCGGCAGGACAATGCGACGGCGGGGCCGAAGGCACCGGAGGTGGAGGAGGTCGTTGAGCTTTCTACTGACTGCACAGCCATGGATGGCGAGGCCCTTTCTCCTCATCTTCCTCGCGACGCATTTCGCCACGAGACGGAATTGGCACCTTCCCGAGCTGGGAGCCTCGCTGCGGAATGCGAGATCAGCTGGAGGGTTGCCGGGGCTTCAACGGGCCGTTCCCTCTGCCCCTCTGGATGAGCGGTATGGCGCCGGGCGGACCCGGGGCGTTTGTCGGCACCAGCGTCGTCGGTACGTCGGTACCTCGGTAAACGTCGAGGTCGACCCCGACATACGACGGCCATGTGCGTTGTTCAAGACTGTAACCGAAGGCCCGGATGGTTGAGGTAGCCGTCCGATGCGCGAGATGGGTCACAGCGACCACAGCAGGGGAGAGACACAGGTGCTGGATGAGGTGGAGCGCTGGCTGAAGCGCCGCTCCTGGTCTGCCGACGACCGTCCGCTGGATCGCCTGCTGGCCGCGAAGCGGTCCGCGGCGACGACGGTGAGCGTGGTCCTGCCCGCCCTGAACGAGGAGGCCACGGTCGGCGAGATCGCCGACACGATCCGGCGTGAGCTGATGGGCGAGGCGATGTCGCTGGTGGATGAGCTGGTGGTGCTGGACTCCGGTTCCACGGACCGCACCGCCGAGGTCGCCGCGGCGGCGGGCGCCACCGTCGTCCCCCGCGACTCGCTGCTGCCCCGGCTGCCCGCGCTGCCCGGCAAGGGCGAGGTGCTGTGGCGGTCCCTGCTGGCCACCAGCGGCGACATCGTCTGCTTCATCGACGCCGACCTGCGGGAATTCGAACCGCGCTTTGTCTCGGGGATCGTCGGTCCGCTGCTGACCGACCCCACGCTGCACCTGGTGAAGGGCATGTACGACCGCCCGCTCGGCGAGCTGGCGGGCCAGGGCGGCCGGGTCACCGAGCTGGTCGCCCGCCCGCTGCTGAATCTGCACTGGCCCCAGCTGGCCGGATTCGTCCAGCCGCTGGGCGGGGAGTACGCGGCGCGCCGCTCGCTGCTGGAGCGGCTGCCCTTCCCGGTCGGCTACGGCGTCGAGCTCGGGCTGCTGGTGGACGCGCTGCACACGGTGGGGCTCGACGCGCTCGGCCAGGTGGACATCGGGGTACGCAAACACCGCCACCAGGACGGGCAGGCGCTCGGCCGGATGGCGGCCGCGATCTACCGCACCGCACAGCTGCGGCTGGCCAGGGGCCACTTGGTGCGGCCGCGGCTGACCCAGTTCGACCGGGGCGAGAACGGCTTCGAGCCGCGCACCACGGCGGTGGACACCGAGGAGCGGCCGCCGATGGTCGAGGTCCCGGAGTACACGGCGCGGCGCGCGGCGTAACGCACGGGGTGACGCGTGGCGTGACGCACGGGGTGACGCGCGGCGTGACGCACGGCGTGACACGTGGCGTGACGCCGTGCGTCTCGGCGCTCACGTGGCTGGAACCGGGAACCGGAATAGCACCTACGGGGCAAGAAACCGTACGTACGTTTGCGCGGGGCCGCGCCTGGCTAGGCTCGCGACATGGCAGTTCCGCGCACCGCCCCGATCCTGGTCGCGTCCAACCGCGGCCCGGTCTCGTACACCCTGGGCGAGGACGGCTCGCTCACCGCCCGGCGCGGCGGTGGCGGGCTGGTCTCCGGGCTCAGCGCGATCGGCCCCGAGTCGGGCGGGGTGTGGGTGTGCGCGGCGCTCGGCGAGGGCGACCGCGAGGCGGCGCGGCGGGCCGGGGACAGCCATCTGAACCCCGGTGACACCGGCGGCCAGCAGGTGCGGATGCTCGACATCGCGCCGGACGTCTTCGCCGCCGCGTACAACGGCGTGGCCAATTCGGTGCTGTGGTTCGTCCACCATCTGCTCTACCAGACCCCGGTCGAGCCGGTCTTCGACGCGGAGTTCGCCGAGCAGTGGGCGGCCTACGAGAGCTATAACGCGGCCTTCGCGGACGCGCTTGCCCAGGAGGCGGTGGACGAGGCCGTCGTCCTGGTGCAGGACTACCACTTGGCGCTGGTGCCCGCGATGCTCCGCGAGCGCCGCCCCGATCTGCGGATCGGTCACTTCTCCCACACCCCGTGGGCCCCACCGGACTACTACCGGCTGCTGCCGGACGACGTCGCGGCGGGTGTGCTGCGCGGCATCCTCGGCGGCGACCGCGCCGCGTTCCTCACCGAGCGCTGGGCCACCGCCTTCGCCGACTGCTGCGCGGCGGTGCTGGGCGCGGAGATCGTCCGCGACGATAGCGGTAGCGGTAGCGGTGGCGGTGGCGGCATGGTGACGGCCGTGCGCTTCGAGGGCCGGGAGACCCGGCTGGGCGTCCACGGCCTGGGCGCCGACGCGGACTTCCTGCGGGAGCGGTCGCGCCGGGCCGATGTGGACGAACGGCTGAGCACTCTGCGGGCGCAGATCGGGCCGGGCCGGAAGTCGATCGTCCGGGTGGACCGCACCGAGCTGTCCAAGAACATCGTGCGCGGGCTGCTGGCCTACCGGCGGCTGCTGGAGACCCGTCCCGAATGGCGCGAGCGCGTGGTGCACGTCGCGTTCGCCTACCCCTCGCGCCAGGACCTCGCGGTCTACCGCGACTACACGGAGCGGGTGCGGCGGATCGCGGACGAGATCAACGAGGAGTACGGCACGGAGGGGTGGACCCCGGTCGCCCTGCATGTGAAGGACGACTTCGCCCGGTCCCTCGCGGCCTACCGGCTGGCGGACGTGGCCCTGGTCAACCCGATCCGGGACGGGATGAACCTGGTGGCCAAGGAGGTCCCGGTGGTCTCCGAGCGGGGCTGCGCGCTGGTGCTGTCCCGGGAGGCGGGCGCGTACGCCGAGCTGGGCGAGGACGCGCTGGTGGTGAACCCGTACGACGTGGAGGGCACGGCCCGCGCGCTGCATGAGGCGCTGCGCATGAGCGACGACGAGCGCGCGGACCGCACGAAGCGGCTCGCCGCCGCGGCGACCGCGCTACCGCCACAGGCCTGGTTCCTGGCGCAGCTGCGGGCGCTGTGACGGCTCGGCCCGGGTGAGTAACGCGCCCCGGGCACAAGGCGCGGCGCGGCGCGCTCGCGTCACGGCCCGGCTTACGGACACGGCCCCCGGGCGCCGGACGCGATCCGGATGCCGGGCGGGCGAGCCGCTGTCCCGCCCAGCCCTAAGCGCTCCGCTGGAAGTGTCGCGATGGGTCGTCGGCCGACTGCGGCGCCGTCGTGGCTGGTCGCGCCCGCGCGGCGGAGCCGCACATCGACACGGCCCCGCGCCCCTTCGGGGCGCTGCCCGAACCGTAGCGGACTTCCTCCGACCTGCTTAGGCGGCTTCGTCGCTGACCGCGGCGGCCAGAGCCGACAGCAGGTCCACCACGCCCGCCGGGCCGTCCACCACCAGGTCGGCCCGCTTGGCGAGCTCGGTCACCTCCGTGCTGCCGCTGCACACCAGCAGCCCCGGCACGCCCTCCTCGCGCAGCCGCTCCACCGCCGCGAACGCGGCCAGGTCGCCCAGGTCGTCGCCCGCGTAGAGCACGGCTTCCGCGCCCGTCCGCCGTACGTAGTCGATGAGCGCGACGCCCTTGTCCATGCCCGGCGGCCGCAGCTCCAGCACCAGTCGGCCAGGCTCGACGATCAGCCCGTGGCGCTCGGCGAGGGCGTGCAGCGGCGCGCGCAGCCGCTCGAACGTGGCCTGGGGGTCCTCGGCACGGCGCGTGTGGACGGCGACGGCGCGGCCCTTGTCCTCGATCCACGTACCGCGCGAGGCGCCGTGCTCCTCGAGGACGGCGGGGAGTTCGGCCTGGACGGCGGCGACGCCGGGGTGCGGGTCGGGCGCCTGGACCTCGCCGCTGCCCGCGTCCCAGCGCTCGGCGCCGTAGAGGCCGAGGACGACGAGCCCGTCCAGCCCCTCGGCCCCGGCGAAGCCGCCGTACCGTACGGCGATCTCGGCCGGCCGTCCGGTGATCACCGCGACCGAGCGCATCCGCGGGGCCAGCCGGGAGAGCGCGGGGACGGCGCCGGGGTGGGCGCGGGCCTGGTCGGGGTCGGGGACGATCTCGGCGAGGGTGCCGTCGAAGTCGAGTCCGACGACGGCGCGCCCGGGCCGTGCGAGAAGGGCGACGAGGCCCTCACGACCGGCGGAGGTGGTGGGTACGGGGACGGGGTGACTTCCCATAGCGCTGCCCATGCCGGCGACCCTACCGGCCCCGCCAACACAACGGGCCCCACCCGGCCGTTCCCCCGGTGACCGGCCCCCACGATCGCCCCCCGGTGCACGGTTCCGGCCGTCCCGCCCCGCGGCGCGTCAGCGCCTTCCTCGGCGTTCCTCCCTGATCCGGCGCAGTCGGTTGACGGTCACCGGGTCGTGTTCCAGGGCCCTGGGGTCGTCAAGCAGCGCGTTCAGCAGCTGGTAGTAGCGGGTCGGGGAGAGGCCCAACCCCTCCCGTATGGCCCGCTCCTTGGCGCCGGGGCCCGGCCAGCCGCGCCGCTCCACGGCGAGGACGGCCAGGTCGCGCTCCGACAGCCCGGTGTCCGCGCCCGGCTCCGCTTCCCCGGCCTGGTCGGCGGGGTCTTCGGAAGGGCCGGGGTCGGGCGTGTCCACTGTCATGCCCCCGCATTCTCCATGGCGTCGGCGTCTGTCATGCCCCGGCATTCTCCATGGCGTCGGCCTCGCGCTGGATCTGGCCCAGCACGCTCGCCGGGTCGCCGCCCTTGGCCACGGTCGAGCCGATCTTCTGCTTGATCAGCTTGCTGACCTCCGCCCAGGAGGTCTTGTCGGCCGGGTAGAACTCCGCGGTCTCCAGCTCGTCCAGGAACCGCCACAGCCGCTTGTACTCACGGTCGCCGAGCATCGTCTGCTCGACGGCGGTGGTCACCGGCAGCAGGTCGTACTCGGTGACGAAGTCCAGCACGTTGTCCTCGGTGTAGACGAAGTCGAGGAACTTCCCGATCTCCTTACGGTGGCCGTTCTGCTTGAAGGCCATCAGCCAGTCGGCGACGCCCATCGTCGACGGGGACTTGCCTCTGCGGCCGGGCAGCGGCGCGGTGCCGTAGGCGATGCCGTGGCCGGACGCCTGCTGCATCAGGGTGGGGTGGCCGTTGAGCATGCCGACCTCGCCGCGGACGAAGGCGTCGAAGGTGTCCTGCCGGTTGGTGCGGGCGGGGGAGCCGGGGCCGGTGAGGTCCGCGCCGACGAGTTCGTCACGCAGCCATTCGAAGGCCTCGATGTTCTGGGTGGAGTCGATGGTGTAGCTGCCGTTGGGGTCGGTGTAGCCGCCACCGCCGCTGAGCATCCACATCATGGTCTCGGCCTGGCACTCCTCGGGGCCGAGCGGCAGCCCGTACGGGATCTTCACCCCGTTGGCCTTGAGCCGGACGGCCGCCTCCTTGAGCTCGTCCCAGCTGGTGGGGGCGGAGGATATCCCGGCCCGGTCGAAGAGCTTCTTGTTGTAGAAGAGCAGCCGGGCGCTGGCCACGAACGGCACTCCGTACTGCACCCGCCGCACCTCACCCGCATGGGCGATCGAGGTGATGAAACCGGCCTGGGTGGGGATGGAGAGCATCTCGTCGGCGCGGTAGAGCTTGCCCTGCGCGGCGTAGTCGGCGTACGCGCCGATCTGTGCGATGTCCGGGGCCTGACCGTTCTTGACCATCTCGGCCACCCGGCGGTCCACCTCGGTCCAGCTGTAGACCTTGACGTCGACCTTGAGGCCGCTGTTCTTGGCCTCGAAGGCCCGGACCACCTTGTTCCAGTACTTCTGGGAGCTGTTGGCGGTGCTGTCGCCGTAGTCGGCCGCGACCACCTTCAGGGTGACATCACCGCCGGAGCCGGAGCTTTCGCTGCCGCAGGCGGTGAGTCCTGGTGCCGTCGCCACCGCCGCGACCCCTGCCGTTGTCAGACCCAAGAACCGTCGCCGCTGCACCGCTGTTTTCCCACCCTATGGCTTGTTTCATCCTCAAGGGTCCTCCCCCGAGGTCGAGCGAGTCTGCCTTGCAAACCTCCACAAGGTCTACACCATGGGCATATCGCTTCGGTATCAGAGCCCAAATGCCCAGGTGAGCGAGGTGCTACACGCGTAAGTGGGATGTGTCACCCAGTCACAAACGGAGGGGTTGGTTCACACCAACTCCGCTACGGGCGACGGCGTGAACTCCCGACGAGAAGCGGCGAGTGGACTAGACCTCTCATGGTGGATCGCGCGAGACTGTTCCATGTGAAACACGTCATCGCCCTGGATGTGGGCGGCACCGGTATGAAGGCCGCCCTGGTCGGGGCGGACACCACACTCCTCCACGAGGCCAGGAGGCCCACCGAGCGGGAGCGCGGGCCCGAGGCGGTCGTGGCCGCGATCCTCGACTTCGCCGCCGAGCTGCGCGAGATCGGCGAGCGGCGGTTCGGCGGGCCCCCGCTGGCCGCGGGGGTCGGGGTGCCCGGGGTCCTGGACGAGGGCCGCGGGGTGGCCGTCTTCGCCGCCAACCTCGGCTGGAGCGACGTCCCGCTGCGGGCACTGCTCACCGAGCGGCTGGGCGGGATCCCGGTCGCGCTCGGCCATGACGTCCGGCTGGGCGGGCTGGCCGAGGGGCGCATAGGAGCGGGCGAGGGCGCACGGCGCTTCCTGTTCGTCTCCGTCGGCACCGGCATCGCGGGCGCCATCGGTGTCGACGGGCGCATCGACCCCGGGACCCATGGCTCCTCCGGCGAGATCGGCCACATCGTCGTCCGGCCGGGCGGCGCCGCCTGCGGCTGCGGTCAGTCCGGCTGTCTGGAGACGCTCGCCTCGGCGGCCGCGGTGGGCCGCGCCTGGGCCGCCGCGAGCGGCGATCCGGCCGCCGACGCCGCCGACTGCGCCAAGGCCGTACGGTCCGGCGATCCCAGGGCCGTGGCCGTGTGGGGGGAGATGGTGGGCGCGCTCGCCGACGGCCTGGTCACCGGCCTCACCCTGCTGGACCCCGGTGTGCTGATCGTCGGCGGTGGGCTGGCCGAGGCCGGGGAGACGCTGTTCGCACCGCTGCGCACCGCGGTCGAGGAGCGGCTCACCTTCCAGCAGCTCCCCCGTATCGTCCCGGCGGCCCTCGGGGACACCGCCGGCTGCCTGGGCGCGGGTCTGCTCGCCTGGGACCGACTCTCCACGGAGGTAACCGCCTGATGGTCCAGCGAACGCATCTCACCGGCGCCCGGGTGGTCCTGCCGGACGGCGTGGTCGACAACGGGCGGGTGACGGTCGAGGGCACGCGCATCACGGCGGCGGGACCGGCGACCGGGCCGACGGGTGGGCCGGTGGCGGGACCGGCGACCGGACCCGCGGGGGGACCGGCGGCCAGACCCGCGGCGGAGCCGGCGGCCGGACCCGCGGCGGATTCCGCGCCCGGCCACGCGGATTCCGGCGGCGGGCGGGCGTTCGACCTGGCGGGCGACCTGGCGGGCGAGCAGGCGCTCGACCTGGCGGGCGGCTGGATCGTCCCCGGCTTCGTGGATCTGCATGTGCACGGCGGCGGCGGTGCCTCGTTCTCGGCGGGCACCCCCGAGGAGGCCCTGACCGCCATTGGTACGCACCGGCGGCACGGCACCACCACGATGCTCGCCTCCACCGTCACCGGCGACCTGGACGACCTCGCCCGGCAGGCCGCCGCCCTCTCGGAGCTGGTGGAGCAGGGCGAGTTGGCGGGCATCCACTTCGAGGGGCCGTTCATCTCCCCCCACCGCTGCGGCGCCCACCAGCCCTCGCTGCTGCGCGCGCCCGATCCGGCGGATGTGCGCAAGCTGGTGGACGCGGCGCGCGGCACCGCGCGGATGATGACCCTCGCCCCCGAGCTGCCGGGCGGGCTGGAGTCCGTACGGCTGCTGGCCGACAGCGGGGTCCTCGCGGCCGTCGGCCACACCGACTCGACGTACGAGGCGACGCTGGAGGCCGTCGAGGCGGGCGCGACCGTGGCGACCCACCTGTTCAACGCGATGCCGTCGCTGCTGCACCGCGCCCCCGGCCCGGTGGCCGCGCTGCTGGAGGACGAGCGGATCACCGTGGAGCTGATCAACGACGGCACCCATCTGCACCCCGCCGTCCTGGGGCTGGCCTTCCACCGGGCGGGCGCGGACCGGGTCGCCTTCATCACCGACGCGATGGGCGCGGCGGGCATGAGCGACGGCCGCTATCCGCTCGGCCCCATGGAGGTCGAGGTCAAGGACGGTGTCGCGCGGATCAGCGACGGGCCGACGGCCGGTTCCATCGCGGGCTCCACCCTCACCCTGGACCGGGCCTTCCGGCGGGCCGTCACGATCGACGGGCTCGGCGTCGAGGCGGCCGTAAGGGCGCTGTCCGCGACCCCCGCCCGGGTGCTGGGCATCGCCGACCGGGTGGGTTCGCTCGAGCCCGGCAAGGACGCCGATCTCGTCGTGCTCGACGACGACTTCCGGCTGCGGGGCGTGATGCGCCGGGGCGCTTGGGTGGTCCGTCCCGAACTGAGCTGAAGTGCCCTGGTTTCAGGTGGCGGTGACGGGGTGTTGCCACTGTCGGACGCTGTCCGGAATGACGCGGAGGTCTGGGCCGAAGCCACTCGTTTTGGCATGATCGCTCGGGCACGGGAACGGGCAGGCACGACTCGGGTACGCACGGCTCGGGTACGCACGGCTCGGGTACGCACGGCTCGGGTACGCACGGCTCGGGTACGCACGGCTCGGGTACGCACGGCTCGGGTACGCACGGCTCGGGTACGCACGGCTCGGCACACAGTCGCATTCAGCACAGGAGTCTCCGTCCGGCGGGGGGACGGGAGAGGGGATGCCAGGGTGATCCTCACGGTCACGCTCAACACCGCCCTCGACGTCACCTACCGGGTGCCGGAACTGCGCCCGCACACCACCCACCGCGTCACCGAGGTCACCGAACGACCCGGCGGCAAGGGCCTCAACGTGGCCCGGGTGCTGTCCGCGCTGGGCCATGACACCGTCGTCACCGGCTTCGTCGGCGGGGTCACCGGTGCGGTGCTGCGGCAGCTGCTCGCCGAGTTCGCCACGCCCGGCGGCGGCCCCAAGGCCCCTCGTGGCACGATCACCGACGCGCTGGTCCCGATCGCCGGCACCACCCGGCGCACCATCGGCGTCGTGGACGCCGCCACGGGTGACACCACCCAGCTCAACGAGCCGGGCCCGATCGTCACCACCCCCGAGTGGTCCACCTTCATGGACCGTTACGGCCGGCTGCTGCGCGAGGCGTCGGCGGTCGCGCTGTGCGGCAGCCTGCCGCCCGGGGTCCCCGTCGGGACGTACGCCCAGCTCATCCGCGAGGCGCACGCGGCGGGCGTGCCCACGCTGCTGGACACCAGCGGCGAACCGCTGCGCCGGGGCATCGCCGCCCGCCCCCACCTCGTCAAGCCCAACGCCGATGAGCTCGCCGGGCTCACCGGCTCCACCGACCCGCTGCGCGCCGCGCGCGACGCCCGGCGGCGCGGGGCACGCGCGGTGGCCGCCTCGCTGGGCCCGGACGGCATGCTCATGGTCACCGCCCACGGCGCCTGGCGCGCCACCCCACCGCGCCGGCTGACGGGCAATCCGACGGGCGCCGGGGACGCGGCGGTCGCGGGGCTGCTGTCCGGGCTGGTCGAGGAGGCCCCCTGGCCGGACCGGCTGGCCCGCGCCGTCGCCCTGTCGGCGGCCGCCGTAAGGGCCCCGGCGGCGGGCGAGTTCGACCGTGCGGTCTACGACGAGGCGCTGACGCGGATCGAAGTGACGGAACACCCAGCAGCAGCCTGACCAACCACGGAGCGCCGTCCCGGCCCTACGGGGTGTCCGGCGGCTCCGCCACGCGGCAGGGGCTCCGCCCCTGGCCCCCGGGGTCTGGGGCGGAGCCCCAGTTTCGGGAAGGGGCGGGGAGGGGAGCAGCCCGCCGCAGGCGTACGCGTACCGCCGGACACCACCCAGCCCTTGCCCAGCCCCTGGTTACCCCTTGGCCTTGGCGAGCCACATCTGGTCCAGGTTGGCATCGCACTTGTCGCCGGGGTCGCACGACAGGGTGATCGTATTGGTGCCCTTCGTGAGCTGGACGATCGACCAGGTCTCCGTCCAGCCCTTCTCGTAGTCACCCTTCGGCCCGCCCGAGAAGTTCTTCATGTTGAGCGGCCGCGTCTCCTTCTTGCCGTTGATCGTCAGCGACATGCTCTGGTCCTCGCCGGGCACGCCGTAGGTGACGTACAGCCGGTAGGACTTCGCCTTGGCCACGTCCACGTTCCAGGTCGCGGACGAGCCCGGGGTGTTGAGCCCGCCCACGTAGGTGCCGCCCGCGGCCTTGGCGCCCTTGATGTCGCTCGCGGGGGCCGCGCCGCCGGTCAGCTTCATCTTCGCGGCGTCCTCGATGGGCAGCTTTTCCTCGCCCGGGCCCTTGGAGGGCCCGGAGGGTTCGCTGGGCTGGACGCTGGAGCCCGCCGTCGGCTGACCGGTCGGGTCGGCCTTGTCGTCCTTGTTGTCGTCACCGTTGGTGATCATGGCGACGCCGATGCCCACGAGAACCACCGCGACCACGGCGATGGCGCCGATGAGCAGCCCCTTGTTGTTGGGGCCCCGGCCGCCTCCGCCATGGCCGCCGCGCGGGGCGGCCGCACCGGGCTGGCGGGGGGCGCCGCCGGGCAGGGTCTCGGGGGCGGCGTAGTGGGCGTTCTGCCGGCCGTAGCCGCCCTGCTGGCCGTAACCCTGCGGCTGCTGGTTCGGGATCTGCTGGCCGTAGTTGCGCTCACCCACCGCGCGGACCTGGTTGTACGAGGTGCGGGGAACCCCCGGCTGGGCCGGGCCTGGGTAGCCATAGCCACCGGTGCGGGGGGCGGCACCCGGCTGGCCCGACTGACCGCCCTCGTTCCCTTGATCGCCCTCCGAGCGATACAGGTACGCGAACGGGTCGTCGTTCTCCGGTGTGCCCGAGCCGTTGTTGCCGGCCGTCATCCCTCGTCACTCCCCTATGCATATGGCCATCGGCGCGGGATCAGAACGCGCCACGACAGCTCATATCAGGGTCGAGAGGGCCTCAACAGGGCGTGTGCTGTCCGGATGGCCAATATTCATGATCGGTTCACTGTCGGCGGCAGGGCCGCATCGGCGCAGCCTACCGCGCCCGACCGTCCCCCTACCTCATCCGGCCCGGCGGCGCTCACCTCCCACCCGCCGACATATCTCACAATCACCCCGCGCCCGCACCGCCCCGCACCCCTCACCCCGCCCGGCGGCGCTCCTTGGAGCGGGACCGCTTCTCGATGTACATCCGCTGGTCAGCGGAGTGCAAAACCTCTTCGGCCGACATTCCGCAGCCCGCCCAGCCGATACCGAAGCTGGCACCGACCCGGACCGCCCGGCCGTCCACCCGGATGGGCGGAATGATCGCGTTCCGCAGCCGCACCGCCAGGTCAGCCGCGTCGGCCCGGCCGAGGCCGTCGGCGAGGACGACGAACTCGTCACCGCCGAGGCGGGCGACCGTGTCCCCTTCCCGCACTCCGTTGGTCAGCCGCCGGGCGACCTCGATGAGCACGGCGTCGCCCGCGTGGTGCCCGAACCGGTCGTTGATGGACTTGAAGCCGTCGAGGTCGCAGAAGAGCACCGCGAGCCCCTTGTGGCCGTCGTCGATGTCGGAGTCCTCGTTGGGCGGGACGGTGTGCACATGGCCGTCGAACGGGGCGGTCTCGACCGGGGGCGGGGTGCCGAAGAACTCGAACTCGTCGAAGCCGTGCAGATGCCCCGCCGCGTCCACATAGACCCCGCCGGAGCCCGCGGCACCGCCGTCCGGGGCGCCCACGTCCTCGTACCCCCCGCCCGGCCGGGGCGCGGTGGCGCACAGCCGGGCGGCGAGCCGGGCGCGCAGCTCGGCGCTGTTGGGCAGGCCGGTCAGCGAGTCATGGCTGGCGCGGTGGGCGAGCTGGAGCTCATGGCGCTTGCGCTCCTCGATGTCCTCGACATGGGTGAGCAGGAAGCGCGGGCCGTCGGCGGCGTCGGCCACCACCGAGTTGCGCAGCGAGACCCAGACGTACGAACCGTCGCGGCGGGCCAGCCGCAGCTCGGCGCGGCCGCCCTCGGCGGAGGTGCGCAGCAGGGTGCCGATGTCCTCGGGGTGGACCAGGTCGGAGAAGGAGAAGCGGCGCATCGCGGAGGCCGGGCGGCCCAGCAGCCGGCACAGGGCGTCGTTGGTGCGCAGCAGCCGGCCGTGCTGATCGCCGCCCATCTCGGCGATGGCCATGCCGCTGGGCGCGTACTCGAACGCCTGCCGGAAGGACTCCTCGCTGGCGCGCAGCGCCTGCTGCTCGCGCTCCAGGCGCAGCAGGGCGCGCTGCATATTGCCGCGCAGCCGGGCGTTGCCGATCGCGACGGCGGCGTGGAAGGCGTACATCTGGAGGGCCTCGCGGCCCCAGGCGCCGGGGTGGCGGCCGTTGCGCGGTTTGTCGACGGACAGGACGCCGATGAGCTCGCCGCCGGAGGCGCCCGCCGCGTAGAGCGGGGCGAACAGGCGGTCCATCGGATGCCATTCGTCCGGGAAACGGGGGGCGGGTCCCGGGGTGTGCCACTGCGGGACGTCGTCGTCGTCGAGGACCCAGCCCTCGCTGTACGGGATGAAGCGCAGATCGCCCCAGCGCTCGCCCATGGCCAGCCGGCGCTCCCAGGAGGATCGGGAGCCGACCCGCCCGGCCATCAGCGCCTCGGCCCCGGCGCTGCCGCCGACCGCGGCGACGACGAGGTCACCGTCGGGGCGGACGAGGTTGACGGCCGACAGCTCGAAGCCGAGCCCGGCGATGACGCCGTCGGCGACGGCCTGGAGCGTGTCGGCGAAGCTGCGGGCGGTGTTCAGATCGGCGACCACCTGGTGCAGCTGCCGCAGGGTCGCAAGGCGGATGTACGGCTCCGACTCGGTCTCCATCGATCGCACTCCCCCGAGACCTCGACAGCAAACTCCTGGCGTCTTGTCGTCCGATTGCCACGGCCACTGAATCACAGCGAGCTGCCCACTCGGTACACAGGGTCAACAATTACTGCCTGCTGTGACTCATGTCACAGACCGTGTTCACTTCTTCAACAGAGCGGGTGGGAGCGCTCCTAGTTTTTGTGATCGCAAATCCCGGAACGAGGGCGCCTGGCCTTGCAAGGCGGCCACTCGGGAAGCCCGGACGCCCCCGGCCCGACGCCGGGCTTACGGCCCGCGACCTACGCCCGGAGTGGTCCCCGGGCCCGATGCGGGGACCGGCCGGGGGCGGTTAGCGTCGAAGGGTGTTCCCGACGACTCCTTCCAGCCCAGCCGAGCCCGCCGTCCCCCATGCTGGTGGGGTGAGCGAGGACGAGTTCCGCACCGCGCTGTCGCGGTTCACCGCGGGTGTGGTGCTGGTGACCGCGCACGACCCGGAGGAGGGGCCGCGCGGCGAGGACGTCGGCATGACGGCCACCGCGTTCATGTCAGTGTCACTTGACCCGCCGCTGGTGATGGTGAGCGTTCGCAACGGGTCCCGGATGGACGAGCTCCTGGAGCGACAGCCCCACTGGGCGGTATCGGTCCTGTCGGAGAGTCAGCGGCACATCGCGGGACGATTCGCCATGAAGGGGCGCATCAGCGACAGATTGCTGTTCGAGGACATGCCCGTGGTGCGGGGCGAGCATACGGACGCGCCGCTCGCGGTGGGCTCACTGGCGACGCTGGAGTGCCGCACCGAGCAGCGGGTGACGGCCGGGGACCACACGCTGGTGGTGGCCCGGGTGCTCGCCGCGGCGGCACCGGCCGCGGAGGGCGGGCCGCTGACGTACTTCAGGGGGCGCTACCGGGCGCTGGGGTGAGGGGGCACCGAAGAAGCTGGGGCGCGGGCGGCGAGGAAGCTGGACGCGGGACACCGTAGAAGCTGGGGCGCGGGGCCGCACCGAAGACGTGGCGACCGGGGAACGGTGAGCGCGCGGCCCGGCCCGGTCGCCCCGGCCCGGCCGACCCAGCCCGGCCCGGTCCGCCCCGGTCCGGCCCGGGGCTATGTCCAGCCCGGCCCGTGGCTACGTCCAGCCCCGCCCCGTACGCCCCCGCTTGGTCTCGCTCCGCTGCTTCTTCTCGCGCAGCCGCCGCTCGTTGATGCCTCGGGGGATCCGGGTGGGGCGGCGCGGCTTGGGCGGCGGCGCGGTCGCCTCCGCGAGCAGTGACGCGAGCCTTACGGCGGCCGTCTCGCGGTTACGCCACTGCGAACGGTGCTCGGAGGCCCGTACGGTCACCACTCCGTCCGCCAGCCGGCCCGCCAGCCGCTCCAGGGCGCGCTCCTTCCATACGGGCGGCAGCGCCTCGGTGCGGGCGAGGTCGAAGCGCAGCTCGACCTGGCTGTCGCTGGTGTTGACGTGTTGTCCACCGGGCCCGGAGGACCGCGAGAAACGCCACATCAACTCGGCCTCCGGCAGGAAGACCGAACCTCGGATGACATAGGGCGCGGGCATGTCCCCCATGGTCGCCTCCCGACCCCGGTGACGTCATCTTGTTATCTCGTCGCACTCCGACATCAGGGTTTGGCAAAGAAAGTAAAGAGAGCTGGAACCTGTCGGGCCATCCATGGCGTTGTGGAGGGTGACGACGGCTTCGCCCGTCGCCTCGGACCATCGAGACCACGAAAGGGACTCCCCATGGCTGTAAGCCTGTCCAAGGGCGGCAACGTCTCGCTCACCAAGGAGGCACCGGGCCTGACCGCCGTCACGGTCGGCCTCGGCTGGGACGTCCGCACCACCACGGGCACCGACTTCGACCTCGACGCGAGCGCCATCGCCGTGAACACGCAGGGCAAGGTCTACTCCGACCAGCACTTCGTGTTCTTCAACAACAAGTCCACGCCGGACCAGACCATCGTCCACACCGGTGACAACGTCACCGGCCAGGGCGAGGGCGACGACGAGCAGATCAACGTCAACCTGGCCGGGCTGCCGGCCGACGTGGAGAAGATCGTCTTCCCGGTCTCGATCTACGAAGCCGAGTCCCGCAGCCAGAACTTCGGCCAGGTGCGGAACGCGTTCATCCGCATCGTCAACCAGGCCGGCGGCACCGAGATCGCCCGCTACGACCTGAGCGAGGACGCCGCCACCGAGACCGCCATGGTCTTCGGCGAGCTGTACCGCAACGGCGCGGAGTGGAAGTTCCGCGCCGTGGGCCAGGGCTACGCCTCCGGCCTGGTGGGCATCGCCAAGGACTTCGGCGTCAACGTCTGAGGTCCCACCAGCGCACCACCACCAAGGGCCGCCCCCCACCCGGGGCGGCCCTCGCCGTGTCCGTGGCCATGTCCACGCTGAAGGGGAAGGGGGTCAGAACTCGCTGGTGTCCAGGTCGAACCCGAGAGGTTCGGGCAGCGACAGCGGCTGGGAGATGTCGACCTCGACCTTGCGGGTGTACCTCTTCCCAGCGGGCAGGGAGTGCAGGACGGCCTGGTTCCGCTCCCGGTCGATCAGCAGGTAGAACGGGATGCCCGCCGCCGCGTAGCCCCGCAGTTTGGGGCCCCGATCGTTGTCGGCGGTCGAATGTGACGTGACCTCGCCGACGAGCATCACCGCTCCGGGGTCGTGGTACTCCAAGGAGTCGTCAAAGCTCCCCTTGGGCGCGATGACGATGTCCGGAACGACCTTGCCGGTGGCCGAAGCTCCAGGAACGAGGAGCCCAAGCCCAGTACGCGTCCGCAGTTCCTTGTTCGTGCGACGACTGGTCACCTGGTCCGCGACCTCGGACACAATCTCTTCGTGCTCGCCATTAGCGGGAGGCACCACGTGGATTTCCCCTTCGATCAATTCCACGCGCCATCCCTCGGGGGCTGCCGCGCTCAACGCCACGAAGGCTTCCTCGACCGATGAAGCGGTGCTCTCGCCACTGTCCGTGCGCGCCTCGCGCTCGGGAGCCGTCAGTGCCACGGTGGACCTCCTTCGTACGGAGCGATGCTTCCAGCGTAGGCGAGCGGTCTCGGGCGACTGAGCCCGTTGTCACCCTTTCGGAGGACGATCCGCGCTTGCGCCGAAGGCGCCCGAGACCGCTTGGGTCAGGGCCTGCTTGCGGCGGGTGTGGATCTTGGGTGGGTCGTCGGGGGCGGCGGTGGCGGAGAGGCCGGCGGCGGACCAGGTCAGGGCCATGGCGAGGACCAGCGCGAGGATGTCCGGGGGGTCGATCGAGGCGGTGACACGGCCGGCGCGCTGGGCCTCGGCGATCGCCTCGAGTTTGACGGTGACGGCGGATGACTCGGTCACCAGGTTGTCGGTGACCACTCCCTCGAGCTTGGCCCAGGTGGCCAGGCGGATCAGCTCCGGCCGTTCGATGGCGGTCTCGTACAGCCGCACGGCGTACCGGGGGAGGTCGTCGGCCGTGAACGGGACGGCGTCGACGACGGCGTCGGCGTGGAGGCGGAAGACGGCGCCGAAGAGGCCGAGCTTGTCCCCGAAGTAGGCGTACAGCTGCGCCTTGTTGACGCCCGCGGCGGCCGCGATGCGGTCGACGCGGGCGCCCGCGATGCCGTGGGCGGCGAAGTCGGCGGTGGCCGCGTCGAGCAGGCGGCGGCGGGTGGCATCGCTTTTCCGGGGAGACACGGGTTCAGATTACCAACTGGTTAGTTGCCAACGCTGGGGGTGGGCGCGTAGCGTACAAAAATCCAACCAACTAGTTAGTTAGAAAATTGAGGTGGGACGCATGACCGTGCGCGCGTACGCGGTGGAGCAGGCCGGTGGGCCCGTACAGCCGCTCGAGTACGAGCCGGAGCCCCTGGGGCCGCTGGAGGTCGATGTCGCCGTGACGCACTGCGGCGTCTGCCAGACCGACATCGGCCTGGTCGACGACGTGTACGGCGTCTCCCGGTTCCCGGTGGTCGCGGGGCATGAGGCGGTCGGCGTGGTCGAGGCCGTGGGCAGCGCCGTCGACGGCACGCGGCTGGCCGTGGGGCAGCGCGTGGGCGTCGGCGCGGTGGCCGGGGCGTGCTTCAGCTGCGAGTGGTGCCTCACCGGCCGGCAGTTCCTGTGCCCGCACAAGGACGACACGGTGCTGCGCGGCGACCGCGGCGGGTTCGCCACCCGGGTGCGCGCGAGCGACTGGCGGTATGTCCAGCCCCTGCCCGACGCCCTCGCCTCCGAGCACGCGGCGCCGCTCATGTGCGCCGGGATCACGGTCTTCTCGGCGATCAGCCGGAACGGGGTCCGGCCCACGGACCGGGTCGCCGTGGTGGGCGTGGGCGGCCTGGGCCACCTCGCGATCCAGTTCCTCGCCAAGTGGGGCTGCCATGTGACCGCCATCTCCTCGACGGCGGCGAAGGCGGACGACGCCCGGCTGTTCGGCGCCCATGAGTTCATCGTCGCGGAGGAGGGGCTCGAGCGGGCCGCGGGCTCGTTCGACTTCATCCTCTCGACCGTCTCGGCCGATCTGCCGTGGGACGCGTATCTGGCGGCGCTGCGCCCGCAGGGGACGCTGTGCGTGGTCGGCGTTCCCCACGGGTCGTTCAGCTTCCACCCGTTGAGCCTGCTGCCGGGCGAGAAGCGGCTCGTCGGCGGCGTCGTGGGATCGGCTGAGGAGAACCGGCAGATGCTGGACTTCGCGGCGCGGCACGGTATCCGCCCGGTCGTCGAGACGTTCCCGGTCGCGCGCATCGGCGAGGCGCTCGACCACGTCCGCCACGGACGCGCGCGCTACCGGGCGGTGCTGGAGTTCTGAGGCCGGGGCCGCGCCCGCCGGAAACGCCGTCGCGCACGGCCCCTCGCGCAGAACCCGACACCTCCGCCACGGACCTGGGCCCCGCCGGGCGCCCCGCACACGCCCGCCGGGCGCCCCCCGGAAACGCCGTCACGCACCGCCCACCGCGCAGAACCCGACCACCTCCGCCACGGACCTCGGCCCCGCCGGGCACCCCGCACACGCCCGCCGGGCGCCCCCGGAAAACCCGGTCGCTCACCGCTCAGCGCGCAGATCGTCTTCTCGTCGCGTACACGGCAACACTCGGCAACTCCGCCCGGCGCGCCCGCCGATCGCCCCGCCGCGCTCGTCACCTGGGTGATCGGCCGGGTCCCGCCCCCGCGCCGGTCGGGATCACCGATGCGGCAGGGGCATGACGTAGTGGCATAAGTCGGCATCAACCAGCCGTTGTTGCCTCATGCCTCGCTGACCGAATTCGCCCCTACTTGAACAACGTCGAGTCAAATTCTTGTTACGCGCCTATCCCAATCGATCGTTCAATGACAATCTCTGGTCGGCCCGCCGCGCGTCTTCTGACTCCGCGGTAAGGCCCGCATGCACCTCATGCACCTCATGCACTTCATGCACCTCTCTGCGCACCACTCGCACCACTCCTGCTCGACCGGACGGCCCACCCATGGCCGGCCGTACCCCCTACACAGGGCCGCGACCCGGCGGCCCCAAGGCAAGGAGACCGAGTGAGACCCATCGCTTCCTCCCCCCGTAAGAAGACCGTCCGCGTGGCGGCGCTCGTCGCCTCCGCCGCCATGGTCGTCATCGGCGTGCAGACCGGCCAGGCCAGCGCCCAGCCGGAGCGCTCCCGCGAGGCGGGCGCCACGGCGCTTCCGCTGACCGCGGGCGAGCGCGCCACCGCGATCAAGGCGGCCCAGGCCGACGCCTCCGCGCAGGCCGAGTCCCTCGGGCTCGGGGCCAAGGAGAAGCTCCTCGTCCGCGACGTCATCAAGGACGCGGACGGAACCGTTCACACCCGCTACGAGCGCACCTACGCGGGGCTGCCCGTCCTCGGCGGCGACCTGGTCGTCCACGAGAAGACCAGCGGCGCGCGCTCCGTCAACAAGGCCACCGACGCGCGGATAGCGGTCAAGAGCACCGACGCCGCCGTGGCCTCCTCGGCCGCCTCCGGCACCGCGCTGAAGGCCGCGCCGAAGGCGACCACCGGCGAGAAGGCCAAGTCGCCGCGGAAGGTGGTCTGGGCGGCCACCGGCAAGCCCGTCCTGGCCTGGGAGACCGTCGTCACCGGCACGCAGGCCGACGGCACCCCGAGCGAGCTGCACGTCGTCACCGACGCCACCACGGGCAAGAAGCTGTCCCAGTGGGAGGGCGTCGAGACCGGCAGCGGCACCAGCAAGTACAGCGGCACGGTGCCCCTGGGCACCACCAAGAGCGGCTCCACGTACAGCCTCACCGACTCCACACGGGGCAACCACAAGACGTACGACCTGAACCAGGGCAGCTCGGGAACCGGCACCCTGTTCACCGACGCGGACGACGTATGGGGCGGCGGGCGCCAGACCGCCGGCGTCGACGCGCACTACGGCGCGGCCGAGACCTGGGACTTCTACAAGGAGTTCCTGGGCCGCAACGGCATCAAGAACAACGGCGCGGGCTCGTACTCCCGCGTCCACTACGGCAACAGCTACGTCAACGCCTTCTGGCAGGACTCCTGCTTCTGCATGACGTACGGCGACGGCTCGGGCAACGCCAACGCGCTGACCTCGATGGACGTGGCCGGCCACGAGATGAGCCACGGCGTGACCGCGGCCACCGCGAACCTCAACTACGCCGGTGAGCCCGGCGGTCTCAACGAGGCCACCTCCGACATCATGGCCACCGCGGTGGAGTTCTACTCGGGCAACTCCGCGGACGCCGGTGACTACCTCATCGGCGAGAAGATCAACATCAATGGCGACGGCACCCCGCTGCGCTACCAGGACAAGCCCAGCAAGGACGGGGCGTCCAAGGACTACTGGTCCTCGACGCTCGGCAACATCGACGTCCACTACTCCTCCGGCCCCGCCAACCACTTCTTCTACCTGCTGTCCGAGGGCAGCGGCGCGAAGGTGATCAACGGCGTGAGCTACAACAGCCCGACCTACGACGGCTCGACCGTCACCGGGATCGGCCGGGACAAGGCCATCAAGATCTGGTACCGGGCCCTGACCACGTACTGGACCTCGACGACCAAGTACGCGGGCGCCCGCACCGGCACCCTCAGCGCCGCCTCCGACCTCTACGGGGCCAACTCCACCGAGTACAAGGCGGTCGCCGCCGCCTGGACCGCGATCAACGTGAAGTAAGCGGTCCGCGAAAGCGGTGACGGGCCGCACCGGGGTACCGGTGCGGCCCGTTTCTGACCGACCGGGCGGCCCGTTCCGGACGGGCCTCGTCATCCCTGTCGTAGCCGCTGGTCGCCACTTACGCTGCTGTCATGACTCAACAGGTACGCGGCGTGGTAGCCCCCGGCAAGGGCGAGAAGGTCAGGATCGAGACGATCGTGGTGCCGGACGCCGGCCCCGGCGAGGCGGTGGTGCGGATCCAGGCGTGCGGCGTCTGCCACACCGATCTGCACTATCGGGAGGGCGGGATCAACGATGAGTTCCCCTTCCTGCTCGGCCATGAGGCGGCGGGCACCGTGGAGTCCGTGGGCGAGGGCGTCACGGAGGTGGCCCCCGGCGACTATGTGATCCTCAACTGGCGCGCGGTCTGCCACGAGTGCCGGGCCTGCCGCCGCGGCCGCCCCTGGTACTGCTTCAACACCCACAACGCGAAGCAGCCCATGACCCTGACCGACGGCACCGTGCTCAGCCCGGCGCTCGGCATCGGCGCGTTCGCCGAGAAGACGCTGGTGGCGGCCGGGCAGTGCACCAAGGTCGACCCCTCGGCCTCGCCCGCCGCGGCCGGGCTGCTCGGCTGCGGGGTGATGGCCGGCATCGGCGCCGCACTCAACACCGGCAACGTCCAGCGCGGTGACTCCGTCGCCGTGATCGGCTGCGGCGGGGTCGGCGCCGCCTCGGTCGCCGGGGCGCGGCTGGCCGGGGCCGCGAAGATCATCGCGGTGGACCTGGACCAGCGGAAGCTGGAGTGGGCCCGCTCGCTGGGCGCCACCCACACCATCGACGCCAAGAGCTCCGACGTCGTCGAGGCCGTCCGTGAGCTGACCGACGGCAACGGCGCCGACGTCGTCATCGAGGCCGTGGGCCGCCCCGAGACCTACCAGCAGGCGTTCTACGCCCGCGACCTGGCCGGCACCGTCGTCCTGGTCGGCGTCCCCACCCCCGAGATGAAGCTGGAGCTGCCGCTCCTGGACGTCTTCGGACGCGGCGGGTCGCTCAAGTCCTCCTGGTACGGGGACTGTCTGCCGGACCGCGACTTCCCCATGCTGATCGACCTCTACCAGCAGGGCCGCCTCGACCTGGACGCGTTCGTCAGCGAGACGATCGGGCTCGAGGACATCGAGGAGGCGTTCGCCAAGATGCACCGCGGCGAGGTGCTGCGCTCGGTGGTGATGTTCTGATGACCCCTCCGCCCGTACGCGTCGACCACCTCGTCACCTCCGGCACCTTCTCGCTGGACGGCGGCACCTGGGAGGTGGACAACAACGTGTGGCTGATCGGCGACGACCACGAGGTGTACGTGATCGACGCCGCGCATGACGCCGACGCCATCGCGGAAGCCGTCGGCGGCCGCCGGCTGCTCGGCATCATCTCCACCCACGGCCACGACGACCACATCGACGCGGCCCCCGCACTCGCCGAGCGCACCGGCGCGCCGATCCTGCTGCACCCGGAGGACGAGGTGCTGTGGCGGATGCGCCACCCGGACCGCGCCCCGGACAAGCCGCTGGCCGACGGTGACGTCCTCACCGTGGCCGGGACGCAGCTGCGGGTGCTGCACACCCCCGGCCACTCCCCCGGCGCCGTCTGTCTGTACGCACCGGCGCTGGCCACGGTCTTCTCCGGGGACACCCTGTTCCAGGGCGGCCCGGGCGCCACCGGGCGCTCGTACTCGTCCTTCCCGACGATCATCGAGTCGATCCGGGAGCGGCTGCTGACGCTGCCGCCGGAGACGGTGGTCCGCACCGGCCACGGCGACTCCACGACCGTCGGGGACGAGGCCCCGCAGCTGGAGGAGTGGATCGCGCGCGGGCACTGAGCCGCCGCGGTCGGTCCCACACCTGATCAATCGGCCCCGCACCTGAACAAGTAACAAGTGGACGACGCGGGGGCCATCGCGCCCCCGCGGTCGGTCCACCCCGGTCCGCGGGGCCGCGCTCACCAGACCGCGGCCCCGCGGACCGTCTCGGCCACCGCCGCCGGGCGCTGGAAGGAGCGGTCGCAGTAGACGAGCGGGTCGTCCTCGCCGACGTGGGCCGCGACGACCCGGCCGATGAGGACGGAGTGGTCGCCGCCGTCCACGACGCGGTGCAGTGAACAGGCGACCCGGGCGACCGCCTCCGGTATGCCCGGCAGCCCCAGCTCCATCGGCAGGGTGTCCCCCGCCGCGAACCGGTCCGCACCGGAGGCGGCGAACCGCCTCGCGATGTCCGCCTGCCCCTCCGCCAGGATGTTGATCATGAAACTCTCGGCGGTGGTGAACGCCTCGTGGGTGCTCGCGGTCTTGCCCAGGCAGATCAGCACCAGTGGCGGGGTCAGGGACAGCGAGCTGAACGAGCTGCCCGTGAACCCCCATCTGCGTCCGGACGCGTCGACCGTCGTGGCCACCGTCACGGGGGCGGGCACCCGGGCCATGGCCCGGGTGAACTCCTCAGAGGTGATGGTCATCGACGCTTCACCACTCGTCCTCCAGCAACTCGATCTCCTCCTGCTCCAGATTCGACAGGGCCAGGTCCGAGGGGGTGTGGCCGCCCGCGCCGGGTCCGGCCGCATGCAGCGCCATCCCGTCCAGGGCGCGCAGCCACACCTCGCCGACCTCCCGTACCTCCGCCTCGGACAGCACATCGGAGGCGTAGGTCCAGGTCACCATGAGCTCCGGGCCACCGGGGCGGTCGATGGTGACGGCGTTCAGCTCCAGTCCGTACGGGGTGCCGAGGCCGTCGCCGCCGAGGTCGAGCCCGAGCGCTTCCGAGGCCGGGCGCCAGTCGCCCCCGGGCCCGTGCCCGTCGTGGACCTCGACCCGGCCCAGATAGTTGAAGCCGATCCACGGCACGGCCGCCCCGGACAGCTCCGCGGCCGTCTCCCGGTCCAGATGGCGCAGCAGGCCGTAGCCGATCCCGGTGCCGGGCACCGCGCGCAGCTGTTCCTTGATCCGCTTGACCACGCGCCCGGTGGCCGGGCCGCCCGACCACAGCTCGCCCCACTGCACCTGGCCGGGGTCGAGACGCACCGGGTGGAGGCTGGTGAACCAGCCGACCGTACGGGACAGATCCACGCCCCCGACGCTCTCGTCCCGGCCGTGCCCCTCCACGGCGACCAGCACCGAGGTGGCCGGGGAGCCCACCCGGCGGCGGCGATCGGCGACCGCCAGCGCCAGCGCGCTGAGCAGCACGTCGTCCACACCGCAGTGGAACACCGACGGCACCTCGCCGAGCAGCGGCGCGGTCTTCGCGGCCGGCAGCGTCATGGTGACGCGGGCGACCGGTCCGGCCGGGTCGTGCCCGGGGGCCGAGGTGGCCCCGCCGAGCCGGGCGTCCGGGGCGGACAGGACGTCCGTCCACAGCGGCAGCTCCGCCCGCCGTTCCGGCCTGCGCACCTCGGCCGCCAGAAGTTCGCTCCAGCGGCGCACCGAGGTGCCCACCGGAGTGAGCTCCGGCTCCCGCCCGGCGGCGATCGCCGTCGCGATGTCGGCGAGGTCCTGGAGCAGGATCCGCCAGGACACTCCGTCGACCACCAGGTGGTGGGCGACGAGCAGCAGCCGTCCCGGCCGTCCGGGACCGGCGTCGAACCACACCGCGCGCACCATCTCGCCGTCCCGGGGCGCCAGTTCCGCACGGGCCTCGGTGAGGGCGCGGCCGACCAGCGGGGCGAGGTCCCCGGGCTCGGCGGCGGCGATGTCGACCCGGCGGACCCGGTCCGCGCAGGACACCGCCCCGGCCGGTGGCACGCTCAGCCGCCAGCCGGCCTCGGCGCCCTGGTCACCTTCAACGCCCTCGGCGCCCTGGTCACCCTCGACGCCCTCGACGCCCTGGTCACCCTCGACGCCCTCGGCGTCGCGGCCGACCAGCCGGGCGCGCAGCACATCGTGCCGGTCGTGCAGCGCCTGGAGCGCGGTGGTGAGCGTCGGCAGGTCCAGGCCCGCCGGGGTCCGCACCAGCATCGGCTGGCTGAAGGAGTCGATCGCACCGCCGCGCTCCCGCAGCCAGTGCATGATCGGCGTGGCGGCGAACTCGCCGACGGGGTTGTCCGGTTCGCGGGAGGCCGCGTCGTCGAGCACCTCCGCCACCGCGGCGAGCCCGGCCACCGTCTTGTGCTCGAACACGTCGTTGACGGCGAGGACCAGGCCCGCCGCCCGGGCGCGGGCGATGAGCTGCATCGTCACGATGCTGTCGCCGCCCAGTTCGAAGAAGCTGTCGTCGATGCCGACCGAGGGCAGCCGGAGCACCTCGGCGAAGACCGCGCACAGCGCCTCCTCGACCGGGGTCCGCGGGGGCCGCGAACCGGCCGCCGCGCCGAAGCTCGGCGCGGGCAGCGCCTTGCGGTCGAGCTTGCCGTTCGGGGTGAGCGGCAGCCGGTCGAGGACCACGAACGCGGACGGGATCATGTACTCCGGCAGCGACGCGCCGAGCCACGTGCGCAGCACTCCGGGATCCGGCGCCGCACCGGGGACCTTCGGCACCACATAGCCGACCAGCCGCGCCCCGCCGCCCTGGTCGGCGCGGGCGAGCGCCACGGCCTGGCCGACCGCCTCATGGGCGGTCAGCACCGTCTCGATCTCCCCGAGCTCGATCCGGAAGCCGCGCACCTTCACCTGGTGGTCGGCCCGGCCCGAGAACTCCAGCCGGCCGTCGGCGGTCCGGCGGACGATGTCGCCGGTGCGGTACATGCGCTCGCCGGGGCCGCCGAACGGGCAGGCCACGAACCGCTCCGCGGTCAGCGCGGGCCGGTTGTGGTAGCCCCGCACCACGCCCGCGCCGGCGATGTAGAGCTCGCCCGGCACCCCGGGGGCGACCGGCCGCAGCCGGTCGTCCAGCACATAGACCCGGGTATTGGCGATCGGTGCGCCGATCGAGGGCACGCCCTGGCCGTCCGTCAGGTCCGCGGCCGTCGACCAGATGGTGGTCTCGGTCGGTCCGTAGAGGTTGGTCAGCCCGGCGGCCGAGGCGCGCAGCCGGGTGGCCAGGGCCTCCGGCAGCGCCTCACCGCCGACCAGCGCCCGCAGCCCGCGCACGCCCTCCGGCGACGCGGTGACCATGGCCTGCCACAGCGACGGCGTCGCCTGGACGACCCCCGCCCCGGTCTCCTCGGCCATCCGCAGCAGCGCGGCCGGGTCGCGCACGGTGTCCCGGTCGGCGATCACGACGCCCGCACCGCACAGCAGCGGCAGATAGAGCTCGAGCGCCGCGATGTCGAACGACACCGTGGTGACCGCGAGCAGCCGGTCGGCGGGGCCGAGGCCGAACCGCTCGCCCATGTCGTCCAGGAAGTTGCTCAGCGCGCCGTGCGGGACGACCACGCCCTTCGGGCGGCCGGTCGAACCGGAGGTGTAGATGACATACGCCGGGTGGTCCGGTGAGCACACCGCACCGGGCGCGGCCGTGGGCGCCGCCGCCAGCTCGGCGGCGACGGCCGGGTCGTCCAGCACCAGCGCCGGTACGCCGCCGTGCCCGGCGCCCTCCACGGCACCACCGGTCGCGGCAGCCTCCCCGCCACGGTCCGCCAGGTCCCGGCCAGCGCCGTCCGCGGCACCACCGGTCGCCGCAGCCTCCCCGCCACGGTCCGCCAGGTCCCGGCCAGCGCCCTCCACGGCACCGCCGTCCACGGCAGCCTCCCCGCCACGGTCCACCAGGTCCTGCCCAGCGCCATCCCCGCCGTCCCCGCCGTCCCCGCCGCCCACGGCCAGCAGCGGCGCGGTGCCGGAGGTGACCAGCGCCAGCGCGGGGCGGGCGTCCTGGAGGGTGTAGGCGATCCGGTCCCTGGGGTGCTCCGGGTCCAGCGGCAGATAGGCCGCCCCGGTCTTGAGCACGGCCAGCAGCGCGACCAGCAGGTCCGCCGAGCGCGGCAGCGCCACGGCCACCAGCCGCTCGGGGCCCGCCCCGCGGGCGGTCAGCAGCGCGGCGAGCCGGTTGGCGCGCGCCTCCAGCTGGGCGTAGGTCAGCTCGACCCCGCCGGAGACCACCGCGACGGCCGATGGGGTACGGGCGGCCTGCGCCGCGTACAGCTCGTGGACCCGGCGTGCGGGCAGCGGCCGCGCGGTGTCGTTCCACTCGACCAGCACGCGCTCGCGCTCGGCCGCCGAGAGCACCTCGACCTCGCTGATCCGCAGCCCCGGGTCACCGGTCACCGCCTCCAGCACCTGGATCAGCCGCCGGACCAGCGTCTCCACGCTGTCCGCGTCGAACAGCTCGGTGCTGTACTCGCAGACGCCGGACAGCGCGCCCGGCCGCTCCGGCCGCTCACCGAAGGCGAAGCTCAGATCGACCTTGGCGACGCCCAGGTCGACCAGCTCGGGCCGCAGGGCCAGCCCGCCCAGCGCGGTCTCGGCGGCCGGCATGTTCTGGACCATCAGCATGACCTGGAACAGCGGGTGCCGGGCCAGGGACCGCTCCGGGTCGACCACCTCCACCAGCCGCTCGAACGGCACGTCCTGGTGGGCGTAGGCGTCCAGCGCGGTGCGCCGCACCCGCTCCAGCAGCTGGTCGAACGTCGGGTCGCCCGAGGTGTCGGTGCGCAGCACCAGCGTGTTCAGGAACACGCCGACCAGGTCCTCCAGGGCCTGGTCGGGGCGCCCGGCGATGGGGCTGCCGACCGGAATGTCCTCTCCGGCGCCCAGCTTGGTCAGCAGCAGGGCCAGCGCCGACTGGAGCACCATGAAGGTGCTGACCCCGCGGGCCCGGGCCAGGGCGGTGAGCCGCTCGTGCAGCCCGGGGTCGATCGCGAAGTCCAGGGTGCGGCCGCGATGGCCGGCCACGGCCGGCCGGGGCCGGTCGGTGGGCAGGGTCAGCTCGTCCGGCAGCCCGGCGAGCGCCTCGCGCCAGTACGCCAGCTGACGGGAGGCCAGGCTCTCCGGGTCGTCCTCGTCGCCGAGGTGGTCGCGCTGCCAGAGGGTGTAGTCGGCGTAGGCGACCGGCAGCGGCTCCCAGTCCGGGGCCCGGCCGTCCGCGCGGGCGGCGTAAGCGGCCGACAGGTCGCGCACCAGCGGCGCCGTGGACCAGCCGTCGGTGGCGATGTGGTGGATCACCAGGGCCAGGACGTGCTCGCTCTCGCCGAGCGCGAACAGGGTGGTGCGCAGCGGCAGCTGGACGGTCAGGTCGAAGCCCCGGGTGACGGTCGCCTCGAGCTGCTCGGGCAGCGCCTCCTCGGTGGTCTCCACCACGGTCAGCGGTATCCGCACCGCGTCCGGGTCCCACACCTGCTGCCGGGGCGAGCCGTCGGTCTCGGGGAAGACCGTGCGCAGGCTCTCGTGCCGGCCGGTCAGATCGCCCAGGGCCTGCTCCAGGGCCGCCCGGTCCAGCTCCCCGGACAGCCGCAGCACCACCGGCACGTTGTAGGTGGCGCTCGGCCCCTCCATCCGGCCCAGGAACCACAGCCTGCGCTGGGCGAAGGACAGCGGAAGCACCTCAGGCCGCTCGCGGGCGGTCAGCGGCAGCCGGGCGGTCGCCTCCCCGCCCAGGGTCCTCGCCAGCGCCGCCACGGTCGGGGCCTCGAAGAGGGTGCGGACCGACAGCTCGACGGCCAGGACCGAACGGATCCGGTTGACGATCCTGGCCGCCAGCAGCGAATGGCCGCCCAGATCGAAGAAGTTGTCGTCCACGCCGACCGCGGGCACCCCGAGCACATCGGCGAACAGACCGCAGAGGATCTCCTCGCGGGGTGTGCCCGCCGCGCGGCCCGCCGGCGCCGGCCCGTACTCCGGGGCGGGCAGCGCCTTGCGGTCGAGCTTGCCGCTGGCGTTCAGGGGCAGGGCTTCCAGCACCACGAACGCGGACGGCAGCATGTAGTCGGGCAGCGAAGCGGCGAGCGTGTCGCGCAGCAGGGCCGGTTCCGGTGCCTCATCCGGGTCCTGCGGCACCACATAGGCCACCAGCCGGCGTTCGCCGCCCCGGTCGTCCCGGGCGACCACCGCGCAGTCGGCCACGCCCGGGCAGGCCGACAGCGCGGCGGCGATCTCGCCGGTCTCGATCCGGAAGCCCCGGATCTTCACCTGGTCGTCCGCCCGGCCCAGATACTCCAGCAGCCCGTGCACGGTCCAGCGGGCCAGATCACCGGTCCGGTACATGCGCGAACCATCGCCCGCGAACGGATCGGCCACGAACCGCGACGCGCTCAGCCCCGGCCGCTTCAGATACCCCTGCGCCACGCCGCCACCGGCCACGTACATCTCCCCCGCCACCCCCGGGGGCACCGGGCGCAGCGCACCGTCCAGCACATAGATCCGCAGGTCCGGGATGGACCGGCCGATGAGCGAGCCCGCGCCCGAGGCCGCCAGCTCCGCGTTCAGCGGCAGATGGCTGACGTGGACCGTGGTCTCGGTGATGCCGTACATGTTGACCAGCAGCGGGGCGCAGGGGGCGCCCTCGCCGTGCCGCTCGTACCAGTCGGCCAGCCGCCCCAGATCGAGCGCCTCACCGCCGAAGACCACATGGCGCAGCGCCAGCCGGTCGCCGGTTCCCGGGTCCTCCCGGTCGGCGTGGATCAGCTGGTAGAACGCCGACGGGGTCTGGTTGAGGAAGGTCACCCGCTCATCCGCGAGCAGCCGCAGGAAGCGCTCCGGCGAACGGGACACGTCGAACGGCACCACCACGAGCCGCCCGCCGTGCAGCAGCGGCCCCCACAGCTCCCACACCGAGAAGTCGAACGCGTAGGAGTGGAACAGCGTCCACACCTCGTCCGGGCCGAACGCGAACCACTGCCGGGTGTGTTCGAAGAGCCGCACCACATTGCCGTGCGAGACCACCACGCCCTTGGGGCGCCCCGTCGAACCCGACGTGTAGATCACATACGCGGGTGCTTCCGGCACCAGCGGCGCGATCCGGTCGGCGTCCGTCAGGTCCGTGCCCGGCAGTTCGGCGAGCCGGTCCACGACCGGCTCATCGCCCAGCACCACCCGCGCCACGCCCTCCGGCAGCGCCACCTCGACCCGGCTGTCCGTCACCACGAGCGCCAGGTCCACGTCCGCGATGGTGTAGGCGATGCGGTCCGCCGGATACGCGGGGTCGATCGGCACATACGCGGCGCCTGACTTCACCACCGCAAGCAGCGCCACCACCAGATCCACCGAGCGCGGCAGCACCAGACCCACGAACCGGCCGGGGCCCGCGCCCCCCTCGACCAGCAGCCGGGCCAGTGCGTTGGCCCGCTCGTTCAGCTCCCCGTACGTCAGCCCGTCCGCGCCCAGGGACACCGCCCGCGCGCCGGGGCACTCCCGCACCCGCGCCTCGAACAGCTCCGGAAGGGTGGCCACGGCCTCATCGGCCGCGTCCCCGTTCCACTCCACCAGCACCCGCCGGCGCTCCGCCTCGGAGAGCAGGTCGATCTGTGTGAGGCGGACGGCCGGGTTGGCCGCCACCGTCTCCAGGAGGCGTACGAACCGGTCGGCCAGCGCCTGCGCGCCCGCCCGGTCGTACAGGTCGGTGTTGTAGACCAGCGTGCCGGTCATCCCGGCCGGGGCGCCGCCGGCGTCGAAGGTCTCGCCGATGGCGAAGTCGAGGTCGAACTTGGCCGTGCGGTTGTTGGCGGGGTGCAGCCGGGTGTCCAGGCCGGGGAAGCGCAGCGTCAGCTCGGGGATGTTCTCGAACGTCAGCATGGTCTGGAACAGCGGGTGCCGGGAGAGCGACCGGTCCGGGCTCAGGGTCTCCACCAGCAGGTCGAACGGCACCTCCTGGTGGGCGTAGGCGGCCAGGTCCGCCTCCCGCACCCGCTCGACCAGCTGCCGGAAGGTGGGGTCGCCGGACAGGTCGTTGCGCAGCACCAGGGTGTTGACGAAGAAGCCGATGCCGTCCACCAGGGACTCGTCGTTGCGGCCCGCGATGGCCGTGCCCAGGGGGATGTCCTCGCCCGCGCCCAGCCGGGACAGCAGCGCCGCCAGGCCCGCCTGCACCACCATGAAGAGGCTGGCTCCGCTGGAGCGGGCGATGTCGGTCAGCGCGGTCTGGAGCTCGGGGCTCAGGGACAGCGGCAGCCGGTCCCCGTCGTTGCCGAGCACCGCCGGGCGGGGCCGGTCGGTGGGCAGCTCCAGTTGCTCGGGCAGACCGGCGAGGGTCCGCTTCCAGTAGTCCAGCTGACCGCCCAGCAGGCTGTCCGGGTCGTCCTCGGCGCCCAGCAGCTCGGCCTGCCACAGCGTGTAGTCCGCGTACTGCACCGGCAGCGGCCGCCAGGTGGGGGCGGCCCCGGTGCGCCGCGCGGTGTAGGCGGCGACCAGGTCGTCCACCAGCGGGCCGAAGGACCAGCCGTCGGCGACGATGTGGTGCACCACGATCAGGAAGACGTGCTCGGTGGGGCTCAGCACCAGCAGGTCGGCGCGGATCGGCAGTTCGGAGGCGAGGTCGAAGCCGCGCCGCGCCACCTCCGACAGCGTCTCGTCCAGCCGCTCCTCGGCCACCTCGGAGACCCGGATCTCGGCCTGGGCCCGCTCGGCGTCCAGCACGACCTGGCAGGGCACACCGCCGCGGTCGGGGAAGAGGGTGCGCAGGCTTTCGTGCCGGGCGATGACGTCGTGCAGCGCGGTGTGGAGCGCGGCGCGGTCGAGCCGTCCGGTGAAGCGCAGCGAGATACCCAGGTTGTAGGTGCCGTCCGCGTGGTCCAGCTGGTTGATGAACCACAGGCCGCGCTGCGGGTACGCCAGCGGCACCTCCTCGGGGCGCTCCCGGGGCGTCAGCGGGGTGCGCGCCCCGGTGGCCCGGTCGACCAGCCGGGCCAGCTCGGCGACGGTCGGCGCGTCGAACAGGTCGCGCACCGCCACATCGGCGCCCAGGACGGCCTGGATGCGCAGCACCAGCCGGGTGGCGAGCAGGGAGTGCCCGCCCAGGGAGAAGAAGTTGTCGTCCACCGACACCGAGGCCAGCTCGAGGATCTCGGCGAAGAGCCCGCACAGCACCTGCTCCTGCGGGGTGCGCGGCGACCTGCCCGCTCCCTCGCCGGTGAGCTCCGGCTCCGGCAGCGCCTTGCGGTCGAGCTTGCCGTTGGGGGTGAGCGGAAGGGTGTCCAGGGCCAGCACGGCGGAGGGCACCATGTAGTCGGGCAGCGCCTCGGCGAGCTCCTCGCGCAGCGCGGAGGTGTCGAGGCGGTGGCCCGGGGCGGGCACCGCGTAGGCGACCAGCCGCTTGTCCCCGGGGCGGTCCTCGCGCACGACCACGGCGGCGGAGGCGACACCGGGGCGGCGGGCGACCGCGGCCTCGACCTCACCGGGCTCGATCCGGAAGCCCCGGATCTTCACCTGGTCGTCGGCGCGCCCCGCGAACTCCAGCACCCCATCCCCGGTCCAGCGGGCGAGGTCGCCCACCCGGTACATCCGGCTGCCCGCCGGGCCGTACGGGTTGGCGACGAACCGCTCCGCGCTGAGCGCGGGCGCCCGCCAGTAGCCGCGCGCCAGCCCCTCACCGGCGAGGTACAGCTCGCCGACCACGCCGGGCGGCACCCGGCGCAACTGGCCGTCCAGGACATGGGCCCGGGTGTTGTCCAGCGGGGTGCCGATCGGTACGACGTCGGGCACCCGGTCGGCGGAGGTCACCCGGTGGAAGGTGGCGAAGGAGGTGGTCTCGGTCGGGCCGTAGGTGTCCTTGAACACCATGCCGGGGAACCGCTCGAGCAGGGCACGCACCGCCGTACCGGGCACGACGTCGCCACCGGCCAGCAGCTCCCGCACACCGGTCAGGCAGTCCAGGTCGTTCTCGGCCACGACGCGGAAGAGCCCGGCGGTCAGGTGCAGTCCGGTGATGCCGTGCTCGGCGATCATCCGGCGCAGGGTGCGGACGTCCATGTCCTGCGGCGGGGCGATGACGACCGTGCCGCCGGTGAGCAGCGGCACCCACAGCTCGTAGTTGGCGGCGTCGAAGGCGTGCGGCGCGTGCAGCAGCACCCGGCGGTGGGCGTCGGCCTCGAAGCAGCCGTCCAGGGCGAACGCCAGCAGATCGCGGTGGGTGACCGCGACGCCCTTGGGGCGGCCGGTCGAGCCGGAGGTGAACATCACATACGCGAGCCGCTCGGGGTGTACGGCCACCGCGGGAGGCTGATCCGGATGCCCGGTGAAGTCGTCGTCCACCACGACGGTGGTGGCCCGGTGGGTGAACTCCAGCTCCGGCTGGGCCCGGTCGAGGAGCAGCACCGACGGTTCGGTCCGCTCCATCACCTGCTCCCAGCGGGCCTGCGGGGCGCGCGAGTCCAGCGGCACATACGCGGCACCGGCCTTGACCACGGCGAGCAGGGAGACGACGAGCTCCACCGAGCGCTGCTGGAGCACGGCCACCCGCGCCTCCGGGCCGACGCCCGCGGCGAGCAGCCGGTGCGCGAGCCGGTTGGCGCGCGCCTCCAGCTCCCGGTAGCTGATCTCGGTGCCGTCCGCGGCGACGAGCGCGGTCGCGTCCGGGGCGGCGGCCACCCGCTCGGCGAACCGGGCGGGCACGGAGCCGGTGAGCGCGGGCACCTCGCGGACCGGGCCGGCCCACTCCACGGCCAGCCTGCGGGTCTCCTCGGGTGCCAGCACGTCGATCTCGGCGATGCTGTCGCCGGGCCGCGCCACGGCCGACTCCAGCACCGTCAGGAACCGCGCCACCATCCGGCGCACGGTCTCCTCGTCGTACAGATCCGTGGCGTACAGCACCTGGCCACCGATCCCGGCCGGCGCCCCCGCCGCGTCCCGGCGCTCCTGGAAGTCGAACTGGAGGTCGAACTTGGCGATGGTGAGGTCGCCCGGGGCCACCGAGGCGGTCAGACCGGGCAGCTCCAGCGAGCGGTCCGGGTGGTCCTGCATGCTCAGCAGGATCTGGAACAGCGGGTGCCGGGACCGCGAGCGGTCCGGGTTGTGCACCTCGACCAGCCGCTCGAACGGCACGTCCTGATGCGCGTAGGCCGTCAGGTCGGCCCGGCGGACCCGGTCGACCAGCTCGGTGAAGGACGGCCGCCCGGAGGTGTCGGTGCGCAGCACCAGCGTGTTGACGAAGAACCCGACCAGGTCGTCCAGGGCCTCGTCGGTCCGTCCGGCGATCGGGCTGCCGACCGGGATGTCGTCGCCCGCGCCGAGCTTGGACAGCAGCACGGCCAGCGCCGCCTGGAGCACCATGAACACGCTGGCGCCGCCGGCGTGGGCGACGGCGAGCAGCTCACGGTGGAGTTCGGGGCCGATCTCGCAGTCCAGTACGGCGCCTCGGTGGCTCGCCACGGCGGGCCGGGGCCGGTCGGTGGGCAGGGCCAGCTCCTCGGGCAGACCGGCCAGCTCGCTCTTCCAGTACGCCAGCTGACGGGCCAGCGGACTGGTCTCGTCGGAGTCCTCGCCCAGCAGCGACCGCTGCCAGAGGGTGTAGTCGGCGTAGGCGACCGGCAGCGGCTCCCAGCCGGGGGCCCGGCCGTCGCAGCGGGCGGTGTAGGCAGCTGACAGATCGCGCACCAGCGGCGCCAGGGACCAGCCGTCCCCGGCGATGTGGTGGACCACGACGGACAGCGCGTGCTCACCGCCGCCGAGGTGGAACAGCTCGGCGCGCAGCGGCAGTTCGGTGGCGAGCCGGAAGCTGTGGCCCGCGGCGGCCGCCAGGGCGGCGGGCAGGTCCGCGGCGGCGACCTCGGATTCATACGGCAGCGGCGGCAGCTCCTCGGCGGGCACCAGGTGCTGCCGGGGCTCGCCCGCGGTGTCGGGGAAGACGGTGCGCAGGCTCTCGTGCCGCAGCAGGACGTCGCGCAGCGCCGCCCGCAGCGCCGGGACGTCCAGGTCGCCGGACATCCGCAGCACGAAGGGGATGTTGTACGTGGGGTTGGGGCCGTCGAGCCGGTCCAGGAACCACAGCCGGGCCTGGGCGAACGACAGCGGCATGGGCTCCGGCCGGTCCACCGGGACCAGCGCGGGCCGCGCCGCCCCCGCGGTGTCCAGCAGCTCGGCGAGCGTGGCCACGGTGGGCCGGTCGAACACCTCGTGCACGGCGAGTTCCACGCCGAGCACGGAGCGGACCCGGCCGGCGAGCCGGGTGGCGGCCAGCGAATGGCCGCCGAGCGCGAAGAAGTTGTCGTCCACGCCGACCCCGGGCACGCCGAGCACCTCGGCGAACAGCCCGGCGAGCACCTGCTCGCCGGGGGTGCGGGCGTCCCGTCCGGCCGCCCCGCCGGTCACCTCCGGCTCCGGCAGCGCCCGTGCGTCGAGCTTGCCGCTGGGGGTCAGGGGCAGCGCGGGCAGGGTGACGAACGCGGCGGGCAGCATGTAGTCCGGCAGCGACTCGCCGAGCTTCTTGCGCAGCAGTCCGGGATCCAGCGCCTCGCCGGGGGCCTGCGGCGCGGACCCAACAGCCCAGGTGCCAAAAGAAGACGCCGGGTCCAGCGCCTCGCCGAGGGCCTGCGGCGCCGACCCAACAGCCCAGGTGCCAAAAGAAGACGCCGGATCCAGCGCCTCGCCGGGGGCCTGTGGCACCACGTAGGCCACCAGCCTCCGCTCACCGCCCCGGTCCTCCCGGGCGACCACCGCGCAGTCGGCGACGCCCTGGCAGGCCGACAGCGCGGCCGCGATCTCGCCGGTCTCGATCCGGAAGCCCCGGATCTTCACCTGGTCGTCGGCGCGGCCCAGGTACTCCAGCAGCCCGTCGGCGTTCCAGCGGGCCAGGTCGCCGGTGCGGTACATCCGGCTGCCGTCGCCCGCGAACGGGTCGGCCACGAACCGGGAGGCGCTCAGGCCGGGCCGCTTCAGATAGCCCTGCGCGACACCGGCGCCCGCCACGTACATCTCCCCGGCCACGCCGGGGGGCGCCGGGCGCAGCGCGCCGTCCAGCACCCGCACCCGCAGATCGGGGATGGACCCGCCGATCAGCGAACCGGCGCCGGAGGCGGCGAGTTCGGGGTCCAGTGCCAGATGGCTGACGTGGACCGTGGTCTCGGTGATGCCGTACATGTTGACCAGCAGCGGGGCGCAGGGGGCGCCCTCGCCGTGCCGCTCGTACCAGTCGGCCAGCCGCCCCAGGTCCAGCGCCTCACCGCCGAAGACCACATGGCGCAGCGCCAGCCGGTCGCCGGTCGCCGGGTCCTCCCGGTCGGCGTTGACGAGCTGGTAGAACGCCGACGGGGTCTGGTTGAGGAAGGTCACCCGCTCATCCGCCAGCAGCCGCAGGAAGCGCTCCGGCGAACGGGACACGTCGAACGGCACCACCACGAGCCGCCCGCCGTGCAGCAGCGGCCCCCACAGCTCCCACACCGAGAAGTCGAACGCGTACGAGTGGAACAGGGTCCACACCTCGTCGGCGCCGAAGGGGAACCACCGGCGGGTGGCGGAGAACAGCCGAACCACGTTGTGATGGGAGACCACGACGCCCTTGGGGCGCCCGGTGGAACCGGAGGTGTAGATGACGTACGCGGGGGCCACCGGCAGCAGGGGCGAGGTCCGGTCGGCGTCGGTCAGATCGGTGCCGGGCAGGGCGGCGAGGCTCTCCCGCACCTCCTCCTCGCCCAGCACCACCCGCGCCACGCCCTCCGGGAGCGCCACCTCGACCCGCGTGTCCGTCACCAGCAGGGCCAGGTCCACATCGGAGATGGTGTACGCGATGCGGTCCGCCGGATACGCGGGGTCGATGGGCACATAGGCGGCGCCCGACTTCACCACCGCCAGCAGCGCCACCACCAGGTCGATGCCGCGGGGCAGCACCAGGCCGACGAACCGGCCGGGACCGGCGCCCCGCGCGACCAGCAGCCGGGCCAGCGCGTTGGCCCGCGCGTTCAGCTCGGCGTAGGTCAGCTCATCCGCGCCGAGGGACACCGCCCGCGCGTCGGGGCACTGCCGCACCCGCGCCTCGAACAGCTCGGTGAGGGTGGCGGTGGCACCGTCGCCCTCCGGCTTCGCGGAGAGCCCGGCGGTGGCGGCCTGCGCCTCGTCGCCGGCGAAGTCCACCAGCACCTGCCGGCGCTCGGCCTCGGTGGCGATGTCCAGCGCGCCGAGCCGCCGGTCCGGCGCGCCGGCGCCCAGGGCGCGCAGCAGCCCGGTCAGGCGCTCGCCGTGGCGCTCCACCTCGGCGGCGGAGTACAGCTCGGGGCTGGCGTTGAGCTCCACCCGCAGCCCGCCGTCGCCCGCCCGGTTGTCGACGACGACGGTCAGATCGTCGTCGTGACCGATGGTCAGGTTGTGCACCACGCCCGGGTGGCCGCCGAAGTCCAGGTCGTAGTCGAACATGATGATGTTGACGCGCGGGCCGACCAGACGCCTGCCGTCGGCCAGCGTGCCGGCGTCGCGGCGCAGCTCCTCGTAGCGGTAGCGCTGGTGGCGCAGGGCGCCGCGCATCCGCCGGGAGACCTGGCCCAGCAGCTCGGCGACGGTGTCCCCGGGCCGGACGGACAGCCGCAGCGGCACGAGGTTGGACACCATGCCGGGCACGTTCGCGGCGGCGCCGCCGGGCCGTGCCGCGACCGGGAGGGCGAGGACGACATCGGTGCGGCCGGTGATCCGGTGCAGATACAGCGCCTGGGCGGCGACGGCCACCGTCGGCCAGGCGGTGCCCGCCTCGCGGGCCAGCGACCGGATCGACTCGACGGCGGCCGGCTCCAGCGTGGCGACCACCCGCAGCAGCGGGCCGTCCGGATAGCGGGTGGGCTGTGCGGTGAGGCCCTGGGCCTCGGGGCGGTCGGCCAGCTGCTCGGCCCAGTACCGCCGGTCGCGGACGATCTCCTCGGACCCGCCGTACGCGGCGTCGGCCTCGATGAGCTCCCGCAGACCGCCGTGGCCGGACTCCGGGCACGGCTCCCCCGCCACGGCGGCCGAGTACACGGCGGCGACCCGGCGCGCGACCATGCCCACGCTCTGGCCGTCCAGTGCGATGTGGTGATGGCGCTGGTACCAGACGTGCCGGTCCTCGGCGAGCCGGAACAGCGCGAAGGTGAACAGCGGTCCGGCGAAGAGGTCCACCGGGCGCTTCTGGTCGGCCGAGGCCCATGCGCGCACGGCGGCCTCCGGATCGTCCTGTCCGGACACGTCCACGAAGTGGAACGGCCAGTCGAGTCCGGGCGCCACCACCTGGTACGGGCCGTCGGCGTCCGCGCCGAAGGACACCCGCAGGGCCTCGGTCTCCGCCACCACCCGCCGCAGGGCGGCCTCGAACAGACCGGGGTCGACGGGGCCCTGGATGTCCACCCGCTCCGCCAGGCCGAAGAGCGGATTGGCGGGATCGCCCTGGACGGCGTACCAGATTCCCCGCTGGCCGTCGGTCAAGCGGAATCGAACACCCTGCGGGACAGACATGCACTCACTCCACACTCGATGGGAGAAAGGAGACGGTCGGCTGAACAGCCTTCACTCATCGCAGCCTGTCCGACGCCCGTGAGGTGCGACAACGACAGTGCAAAGAATTGAGTACGTGATCGGGGGGGCGTAGCGGGGCTTCCGATTTGAACTATTCGAGGCGATGTAGGCGGCACCTCTCGTCATGGGCACGATGTGAGCCATGAACCTCACAGGGCAGAATGCCGAGCGCCGCGAACAGGCCTCGGCGGCGACGACCGCCGAGATCACCCACACCGCGTCGCTCGAGACGTTGCTCGCGGCCCCTTGTCCGGACTTCCCCGTTCTGCCCGGGGTGTGCGTCCTGGAGTATCTGCGGGCGAGCGCGGAGGCCAGCGTGCCCGCCCCGGGTCTGCGCTGGCACGCGGTGGACCGGGTGCGGTTCGTGGGCCCGGTGTTCCCCGGTGAGGAACTGACGGTCCGGCTGACCTGGCAGCGGTCGGGCGAGGACGAGTGGACCGGGCTGGCCACCGCGAGCACCGTGCGCGGCACGGCGGCCTCCGCCCGGCTGCGCTACGTCGGGGAGGCGGACCGGTGACCGGACCGACCACCGCGGACACCACGGGCCGCGCACCGGTGATCGAACTGGACGGGGTGCGCCGGCTGCTTCCGCGCCGCCGCCCCATGCTGCTCGTGGACCGGGTGCTGGAAGTCGTCCCGGGTGAGCGGATCGTCGCGGCGAAGGCCGTCACCTGCAATGAGCCGTGGTACGCGCGGCTCCCCGAAGGCACCCCCGCCGAACGGCTCGGCTATCCGTCGGCCCTGGTGATCGAGTCATGGGGCCAGGCCGCCGGGATCCTGTCGCGGCTGAGCGGTGAGCTGCCCGAGGGCATGATGCTACTCGCCGGGCTGAGCGACGTCCTGGTGCACCGCACGGTCCTGCCCGGAGTGCTGCTGGAGCACCGGGCGAGGATCGTCAGATCCCTCGGTGACCATCTGATCTTCGAGGGGGAGAGTCTGGTGGACGGGCACCCGATGGTGTCCATCGGGCGGATGGTGATGGCGTTCCGCCCCGCGAGCGCGCTGTTCCCGCCGGACGGGGACGAGCGCTGAACCGACGGGCACCCAACCACTGACACCGGGCCGCTCACACCGGACCACCGACACCGGGCCGCTGACACTGGGCCACCGACACTGGGCCACCGACACCGAACCACTGACACCGGGCGGCCCGGTGTCGGAACGGCGCTCAGGAGTCGGCGGTGGCCAGCCCCGCCTCGTCCGGCAGGAACCGGACCGGCAGGGTCGACATCCCGGTCATCAGATTGGAGTGGATCCGGCGCGGCTCACCGGTGAGTTCGACACCGTTGCTGAACGTCCGCATCGCGTCCAGCATCTCCTTCACCTCGACCCGCGCCAGATAGGCGCCGAGGCAGAAGTGCGGACCGTAGCCGAAGGTGATGTGCTTGTTCGGCGAACGGCCCAGGTCCAGGACGTACGGGTCGTCGAAGACCGACTCGTCGCGGTTGGCCGAGGTGTTCCACAGCGTCACCACGTCGCCCGCCTTGATGGTCCCCCCGGCCATCTCGATGTCGACCAGCGCGGTGCGGCCGAAGTTCATCGCGGGGGTGGCCCAGCGCAGCGCCTCCTCGGTGGCCGACTCCAGCGTCACCGACCCCTCCTTGAGCCGCTTCCACTGCTCCGGCTCGCGGCTGAGGGTGTAGAGGGAGTCGATCATTGTGAGCCGGCTGGTCTCGTCGCCGCCCAGGATGAGGCTGTAGCAGTTGAAGACGATGTCCTGATCGGTCAGCGGCACACCGTTGATGTCACTGGCGGTGAGCGTGCTGATCACGTCGTCCTGCGGATCGGCGCGCCGCTCGGCGACCAGGTCGCTGAAGTACAGCAGGATCTCGTTGCGCGCCAGGAACGCCTCCTCCGGGGCCTGGTCCGCCTCGTCCGAGCTGAGCGAGGACTTGGTCAGACCCAGCAGATAGGCGTGGTCCTTCACCGGCACCCCGAGCAGACCGCCCACGGTGGTCAGCGGGATCACCTGGGCCACCTCGGCCGCGAAGTCCCCCTCCCCCCGCCGGACCGCTTCGGCGATCATCCGGCGGGCGTTGACCCGGACCAGCGCCGCGACCTTGGACAGGGCGCGCGGCGAGAACGCCTTGAGCATCACATTGCGCAGGTCCTTGTGGCGCTGGCCGTCGGTCACCGCCAGCATCTGGCCGGCGGCCGAGTCGCCGCCCGCCAGCAGCGTCACCAGGACGTTGCCCTTCTCCGAGGTGAGCCGCTGGTTGTCCCGGTAGAGCGCCATCACATCGGCGTAGCGGCTGACCACCCAGAAGCCGGGAGCGCCGTCGACCGGCGGATGCCAGTGCAGCGGGTGGTCGGCGCGCAGCCGGCGCCAGTACGCGTCCATGTCGTGCTCGAGGTAGGTCTTGGGGTCGACCAGGTTGACCGCCGAGATCTCCTCCGGTACCTCTTCGCGGCTCATCGCTGTCTGCACGCTCATCTCTCCACCAATCGGGTCACTTGAGTTCCCGGAGCTTCTCGTTGAGTACGCGGCCGATCTCGGCGGCCGGTTCGGGCCGCATCAGATACGGGTGGGCGTGCGGGATCCGCCGGTACTCGATCCGTCCGTCGACAAAGGGCCGCCACCGCTCGGCGCGCCCGGCCAGGTCGGCCGCGGGCACCGACGGGTCCTCCTCGGCCACCAGCACCAGCAGGTCGCCCCGGTAGCGGGCCGGTTCATAGGCCAGGAACAGCCGGCGGTTGTTGGCGAAGGCACGGGCCAGGGCGGCCACGTTGTCCTCGTCCAGGCTGGCCAGCACCGACTGCCGCTCCCGCAGCATGGTCACCACCTGGCCGTGGGTCAGCCGCGCGTCGCCCAGGGCGGTCACGTCGTAGCCCTCGAAGTCCAGCAGCACCCGCAGCGCGTCCTGCTCGTCCGGCAGCCGGTCGGGCAGCGGCTGGGAGCGGTCGAGCGGGTACTCGTCCAGATTGACCAGCAGCGCCACCTCCTCGCCCTCGGCCTGGAGCAGCGCCGCCATGGCGTGGATGACCGTGCCGCCGAGCGACCAGCCGAGCAGGGCGTACGGTCCGGTGGGCCGGACCCGGCGGATCTGGGCGACATAGTCGGCCGCCATCTCCTCCAGGGTCCCGGGGAGCGCGTCCCCCTCGCCGTCGAGTCCGCGGCACTGGAGGCCGTAGACCGGGTGCTCGGCGTCCACGCTCCGCAGCAGCGCCGAGTAGCTCCAGCTCAGCCCGCCCGCGGGGTGGACACAGAACAGCGGGACGCGGCTGCCGTGCTCGCGCAGCGGAAGCAGCACATCGAGCGAGTCCTGCTCGGCGTCGCCGCCGAGCCGCTGGGCCAGTTCGGCGACGGTGGGCGCGGTCAGCACCGTCCGCATGCCGAGCTTCACGCCGAACGCCGACCGGATCCGGTTGACCAGGCCCATCGACATGATGCTGTCGCCGCCCAGGTCGAAGAAGCTGTCATGGATCCCCACCACGTCGAGACCCAGCGCCTCCCGGAACAGCCCGCACAGGATCTCCTCCTGCGGGGTGCGCGGTCCGCTCCACTCGCGCGGGTTGTAGTCGGGTGCGGGCAGCGCCTTGCGGTCGACCTTCCCGTTGGCGTTCAGCGGCAGCTCCTGAAGGACCGTGAACGCGGCCGGGACCATGTAGTCCGGTACCGCCGCGGCCAGCCGCTCGCGCACCGCGGCGGGGTCCAGCCCGCCGCCCGCCACTGGCACCAGATAGGCGGCCAGCCGCTTGCCCGCGCCCTCGTCCGCGCGCAGCACGACCGTCGCCTGGCCCACCTCGGGGTCCCGGGCCAGCGCGGCCTCGATCTCGCCGAGTTCCACGCGGTAGCCGCGGACCTTGACCTGCTCGTCCACCCGGCCCAGGTACTCCAGCTGCCCGTCCGCGTTCCAGCGCGCCAGGTCGCCGGTGCGGTACAGCCGGCCGCCCGGCGCGCCGAACGGATCGGCCACGAACCGGGCCGCCGTCAGCGCGGGCCGGTTCAGATAGCCGCGGGCCAGCTGGCCGCCGCCGATGTAGAGCTCGCCGACGGCGCCGCGCGGCGCGGGCCGCAGCCCCGCGTCCAGCACATACAGCCGGGTGTTGGGAGTGGGCCGGCCGATCGGCACCGCGCCCGACGGTGTCTCCTCGCCCGGTTCCAGCCGCAGTACCGCGCAGCCGACGGTGGCCTCGGTCGGCCCGTACTCGTTCACCACGGCCACGTCCGGGTGGGCGGCGCGCCAGGGGGCCAGCGCCTCGCCCAGCAGCTGCTCACCGCCGATCACCAGCTCCCGGGTCGGGGAGCACTCCGGGTCCACACCGGCAAGCAGCGGCAGATGGGAGGGGGTGACCTTGCAGAACGCCGGCCGGACCCGCCCTTCCGCGGGCTGCTCCAGCTCCGCCACATGCACACAGCCGCCGGTCGTCAGCGGGCCGAACAGCGAGGTGACCGCCATGTCGAAGGAGACCGGCGAGTGCAGCAGGGCCCGCTCGCCCAGCGACGGGTACGCCTCGGCGGCGTAGTCGAGGTACTGGGCGAACGAACGGTGCTCCACCACGACGCCCTTGGGCCGCCCGGTGGACCCCGAGGTGTAGATGACATACGCGGGGCTCTGGGCCTGCCACCGGTGGCCGCCGGAACCGGCGGAGGCGGCGGGCGCGGTCGGCTCATGCGTACCGGCCTCGTCCAGCAGCCGCACCGGCGCCGCCGTCCGCGGCAGGCCGGGCGCGATGGCGGAGCGGGTCAGCACCAGCACCGGAGTCGCGTCGGTGAGGACGTGCGCCAGCCGGTCCGCCGGGTCGCCCGGGTCCACGGGCAGATAGCCGCCGCCCGCCTTGAGCACCGCGAGGGCGGCGATCACCAGGTCGGCCGAGCGCGGCAGGGCCAGTGCCACCAGCCGCTCGGGGCCCACTCCGGCCCCGATCAGCTCGGCGGCCAGCCGGTCGGCGGCCGCGTCGAGCCGTGCGTAGCTGAGCCGGGTGCCGTCCGCGGCCAGCAGCGCCGGGGCGTCCGGGGTGCGGGCGACCTGGGCCTGGAAGCGCTCGGGCACCAGGGCGACGGGCGCGGGCCGCGCCGTGGCGGTGAACTCCTCCAGCAGCGTGCGGCGTTCGTCCGTGGTCAGCAGATCGACCCGGTTCACCGGCCGCTCCGGCGCGTCGATCATGGCCTCGAACGCGCGGACCAGCCGGCCGCCGATGGCCTCCACGGCGTCGGGGGCCACGAGGTCCGGCCGGTAGCCCAGACGCAGCCGCAGGGCGCGTCCCGGCATCGCCACCAGACTGATCGGGTAGTGGTTGGCGTCCGAGCCGTACAGGCCGACGATGCGCAGCCCGTCCTCGACGGCGGGCATTCCGTCGCCGTCCAGCGGATAGTTCTCGGTCACCACGATCGTGTCGAACAGCGTGTCCGGCTCGACCAGGCGCAGCACGTCCTGGAGGCCCAGGTAGTGGTGGTCCATCACCGCCGTCTGCTGGGCTCGCAGCCGCTCCAGCAGCGTCGTCCAGGTATCGGTCGCCCTCAGCTCGGCGCGGACCGGGACGGTGTTGATGAACAGGCCGACCATGGTCTCCACCCCCGGGAGGTCCGCGGGGCGGCCGGAGACGGTGGCGCCGAACACCACGTCGGTCCGGCCGGTGAGCCCGGACAGCACCACGCTCCAGGCCGCCTGCACGACCGTGTTCAGGGTCGCGTCGTGGCGTCGGGCCAGCGCGGTCAGCTCCGTGGTGGTGCGCTCGGGGAGTTCCACGAGCAGGTCGCCGGGGACCTCGACGGTCCGTCCGTCGCTGTCGGGCGCGATGAGCGTCGCGCCGTCCACCCCGGAGAGCACCGTGCGCCATGCCTCGCGCGCCGCCTGCTTGTCCTGCCGGCCGAGCCACGCGAGATAGTCGCGGTACGGGGTGACCTCCGGCAGCGCCGACTCGTCGCCGTCCGCCTCGTACAGCGTGAACAGCTCACGCATCAGCAGCGGGCCCGACCAGCCGTCGAGCAGCAGGTGATGGTTGGTCATCAGGAACCGGGCCAGCTGGTCGCCCATGTGGATCAGGGTGAAGCGCAGCAGCGGCGGCCGCTCGGGGTCGAACCGGCGCACCCGGTCCTCGTCCATCAGCGCGTCCAGCCGGGCGGCCCGCTCCGCCTCGGGCAGATGGCGGAAGTCCAGCTCCACCCAGGGCAGTTCGACGTCGGCGGCCACCACCTGCACGGGGCGGCTCAGCCCCTGCTGGCGGAAGCCCGCGCGCAGGTTGGCGTGGCGCCGCAGCAGGGTGCGCGCCGCGCCGCGCAGCCGGTCCGCGTCCAGGGGGCCCGCGAGGTCGATGCCCAGCTGCACGGTGTAGAGGTCGGGCTCGTCCTCGTCGAACTGGGCGTGGAAGAGCAGCCCCTCCTGCATCGGCGTGAGCGGCAGGACGTCCTCCAGCCGCTCCGCCCCCGCGGACTCGACCGCCTCGATCTCGTCCTGGGTCAGCGGGACCAGCGTCAGGTCGGAGGGGCTGTAGCCGCCCGCCTCCGGCCCCTCGGCGTGCCGGACCAGGGCGGTGAGCGCGGTCAGCCAGTTCTGGCCCAGCTCGTGGACCTCGTCCTCGCTCAGCAGTTCGCCCGCCCAGGACACATCGGCCACCAGCTGCGGGCCGTCCGGCAGGTCCTGGGTCATCGCGGTGATGTCGATGGTGTGCGCGATCGGGCGCCCGGGGTCGCTGCCGCCGTCGAGGTCGAAGCCCTCCGGGGCAGGTCCCCAGTCGGCCGGGGCGGTCTTCTCGTTCGCCACGGCGCCGGGGAAACGGCCCAGGTAGTTGAAGCTGATCTGGGGCTCGGGCAGCCGTGAGAGCACCGGCGCGGTCTGCGGGTTGAGGTACCGCAGCAGGCCGAAACCGATCCCGTTGTCCGGCAGGGCGCGCAGCTGCTCCTTGACCCGCTTGAGCACCCGGCCGGTCGCCGGACCGCCCGCGCGGTACTCGGCCCAGTCGTGCGGGCCGGGGTCGAGCCGTACCGGGAACAGGCTGGTGAACCAGCCGACGGTCCGGGACAGGTCGACGCCCTCGTCGAGTTCCTCACGGCCGTGGCCCTCCAGGTTGACCAGGACATGGCCGGCTTGGTGGCCCCGCTGTGCGCGCCACTGGACGACGGCGGCCGCGAACGCGCTCAGCAGGACGTCGTTGATCCGGGCGTGGAACGCGGCGGGCACCGTGGTGAGCAGGGCCGAGGTCTGCTCGGCGGGCAGCGTGAGCAGCAGCCGCTTCGTCGTCGCGGTGATGTCCCGCCGGGGGTCGAGCGGCCGGTCGGCGAGCGCCGGGTCGGGCTCGGCGAGGGTGTCCAGCCAGTACGTCAGCTCCTCGACCCGCTCCGGCCGCTGGGCGGCGTCGGTGAGCAGCTGCGCCCACTCCCGGAACGAGGTGCCGACGGCGTCGAGCCCGGAGGTGCCGCCGCCGTTCAGCCCGGAAGTGCCGCCGCCGTTCAGACCGGAAGTGCCGCCCTCCGTCTGCGCGGACCACGCCGTGGTCAGGTCCGGCAGCAGGATGCGCCAGGACACCCCGTCGACCGCCAGGTGGTGGACGGTGAGCAGCAGCCTGCCGGAGACATCCGGGCCGGCGTCGAACCAGACCGCCTGGAGCATCAGCCCCGCCTCGGGGTCGAGCCGGTCCCAGGCGCCCTTGGTCTCCTCGGCCATACGGGCACGGGCCCGCTCCTCGTCGAGACCGGTCAGATCGACCCGGCGCAGGCAGTCCGCCACCCGGACCGCGCCGCGCTCGGGCACCTCCAGGCTCCACACCACGCCACCGGTGCGGCGCAGCCGCATCCGCAGCGCGTCGTGGTGGTCGAGCACCGTCTGCAACGCGGACCGCAGCCGCTGCTCGCCGACGTCCGCCGGGACCACGATCATGTTGGTCTGGCTGAACCGGTCGGGGCGGCCGCCCCGCTCGCGCATCCAGTGGATGATCGGCGTCAGCGGCACGTCGCCGATCCCCGCCGAGGCCGCCACGGGCTCGGCGGCGGGGCCTGCCGCGGGTGCGTCCTCGACGGCCGTGGCCTTGGCCAGCGCGGCCACCGTCTTGTGCTCGAACACATCCCGCGGCGTCAGCTTGACGCCCGCGTCACGGGCCCGGCGGACCAGCTGGATGGACATGATGCTGTCCCCGCCGGTGTCGAAGAAGCTGTCGTGGATGCCGACCCGCTCCAGCCCGAGGACCTCCGCGAACAGCCCGCGCAGCAGCTCCTCGTGGGGGGTTCGCGGTTCGTCGGCGGGGCCGGTGGCCGTGGTGGTGTACTCCGGCGCGGGAAGCGCCTTGCGGTCGGTCTTGCCGTTCGGGGTCACCGGCAGCGAGTCGAGCACCACCACCGCGGCGGGCACCATGTACTCGGGCAGCTCAGCGGCCAGCTGGGCGCGCAGGTCGGCGCCGGTGAGCGGCCCGGCCGCGCCCTCGGTCACCGCGTAGGCCACCAGCCGCGGCTCACCGGGGCGGTCCTCGCGCACCATCACCTCGGCCTGCCGGACCGAGGTCCCGCGCAGCAGCGCCGAGCGGATCTCGCCGAGCTCGATCCGGAAACCGTGCAGCTTGACCTGCTCGTCGGCGCGGCCGACGAACATCAGCACCCCGTCGCGGGTCCACTTGGCCAGGTCACCCGTGCGGTACATACGGGTGCCGGGCGGGCCGAACGGATCGGCGACGAAGCGCTCCGCGCTCGCCGCGGGCCGGTTGAGGTAGCCGCGGGCGACCCCGGGTCCCGAGAGGTACAGCTCGCCGACCACCCCGGGGGCCGTCGGCCGCAGCGCCGCGTCGAGCACCCGCACCCGGGCGTTGGGGATCGGTGTGCCGAGGGGCGGTTCGGCCACGCCGGACAGCGGTGCGCTGATGGTGGCGCACACCGTCGCCTCGGTCGGGCCGTACGCGTTCACCATCCGCCGCCCCGCCGACCAGCGGCCGGCCAGCTCCGGCGGGGTCGCCTCCCCCGCCACCAGCAGGGTGACGCCCGCGGGCACCTCACCGTCCGTCATCACACCGAGCGCGGCCGGCGGGATGGTCGCCTGGGTGACGCGCTGCTCGGTGAGCAGCGCGGCCAGCGGGGCGCCGGGGTCCAGTCGCTCGGACGGCGCCATCACCAGCGTGGAGCCGGACAGGAGCGCCTTGCACAGCTCCGCGAAGGCGGCGTCGAAGCTCGGCGAGGCGAACTGGAGGACGCGGCTGCCCGGACCGAGTCCGAGCGCCTCCGTATAGCCGGTGAGCAGACTGGCGAAGCCGGTGTGCGGGACCACCACGCCCTTCGGCCTGCCGGTGGAGCCGGAGGTGTAGATCAGATAGGCGGGGTGGTCCACCGACAGCCGGACCTCCGGCGCGGTCTCCGGCGCCTTCGCGATCCTGGCCTCGGTGGCCTCGTCGTCGAGCAGGAGGACGGTGGTGTCGCCCATGGGGGGCAAGGTCTCGGCGATCGGCCGGGTGGTGACGACCACGCCGGGCCGGGCGTCGGAGAGCATGTAGGCGATGCGCTCGGCGGGGTACGCCGGATCGAGCGGCAGATAGGCCGCACCCGCCTTGTGCACGGCCAGGACCGCGGCCGGCCAGTCGGGGGACCGGGGGAGCGCCAGGGCGACGAACCGCTCGGGGGCCGCACCCTCGGCGCGCAGCACATGCGCGAGCCGGTTCGCCCTCCGGTCCAGTTCGGCGAACGACATCTCACGGCCCTCGAAGGCCACCGCGGGGTCGTCGGGCGCCTCGGCCACCCGGCGGGCGAACAGCGCGGGGAAGGTCGCCGGGGGAAGGTCGCGCGCGGTGTCGTTCGCGGCGGCCAGCACGGCGTGCTCGTCCTCGGTGAGCGGGGAGATGTCGCCCACCCGCAGGTCCGGGTCCTCGGTGACCCGCTCCAGAAGCCGCGTCAGCCGCTCGAACAGGGCCTCGACCGTCTCCCGGTCGAAGAGGTCGAGCCGGAAGTCGATCAGCGCCTGGAGACCGGCCGGGGCGCCGCCGGGGCCGGTGCTCTCGTTGAAGGTGAAGGCCAGGTCGAACTGGGTCGCGTTGACCGGCACCGGATACGCGACGGCGTCGACCCCGGGCAGACCGGTCGGCGAGGTGGTGGTGGTCTCGAGGTTCTGTACGTTCAGCCAGATCTGGAACAGCGGGTGCCAGGCCAGCGAGCGCTCGGGGTTGAGCAGCTCGACCAGGCGCTCGAAGGGCACCTCCTGGTGGGCGTACGCGGCCAGGTCGTACTCGCGGACCCGGTCCAGCAGTTCGCGGAAGGTGGGGTCGCCCGAGGTGTCGGTGCGCAGCACCAGGGTGTTGACGAAGAAGCCGATCATTTCCTCGAGCGCCTTGTCGTTGCGCCCGGCGATCGGCGAGCCCATGGGGATGTCGGTGCCCGCGCCATGCGCGGAGAGCAACGAGGCCAGACCGGCCTGCAACACCATGAACAGGCTGGTCCCGGTCGTGCGGGCGACGCGGGCCAGCGCGCGGTGCAGCTCCGGTGAGATCCGCCCCTCGACCGTCTCGGCCGTGTAGTCGGCCTCCGGCGGACGCGGGCGGTCGGTCGGCAGCGGCAACACATCGGGGCTGCCCTCCAGTCGCCGCCGCCAGAATTCCAGCTGCTCGCTGACCAGGCTCCCGGGGTCGCTCTCCTCGCCGAGGACCGAGTAGTTCCAGATCGTGTAGTCGGCGTACTGGACCGGCAGTGGCTCCCAGTCCGGGGCCCGGCCTGCCGTCCGCGCCAGATAGGCCGAGGTGAGGTCGGCGGCGAAGGGGCCGACCGACCAGCCGTCGCCCGCGATGTGGTGCAGGATGATCAGCAGGACGTGGTGGTCAGGGGCCATCTGGAACAGCGTCACCCGCAGCGGGGTCTCGGTCGCCAGGTCGAAGTCGCGCGCCGCCTGTTCGGCGATCGCCGCGTCCAGCGCCCGCTCGTCGACGGTGGTGACGACCATCTCGGCCGGGCACTGGTCCGGGGGCAGGATCAGCTGCCGCGCGGCGCCGCCGGTCTCCGGGAAGATCGTACGCAGCGTCTCGTGCCGGGCCGTGACGTCCCGGACGGCCGCCCGCAGCGCCTCGTGGTCCAGCCTGCCCGTCAGCCGCAGCCCCAGGCTGATGTTGTGCGCCGCGGCGCCGTTCTCGAACCGGTTGAGGAACCACAGCCTGCGCTGGGCGTAGGACAGCGGGATCCGCTCCGGGCGCTCCACCGGGACCACCGGCGGCCGCGCGGTGTCGGCGTCACGGAGCCGCTCCGCCAGCTTCGCCACCGTGGGCGCCTCCCACAGCGCACGCAGCGGCAGTTCCACGGAGAAGGCGGTCCGGGTCCGGCTGACCATCCGGGTGGCGTGCAGCGAGTGCCCGCCCAGCTCGAAGAAGTCGTCGTGAATGCCGACCGAGTCCAGCTCCAGCGCCTCCATGAACAGGCCGCACAGGATCTCCTCCTGCGGGGTGCGCGGGGCCACGCTGGTGGACAGTGCGGTGAGGTCCGGCGCGGGAAGCGCCTTGCGGTCGGTCTTCCCGTTGGGCGTCAGCGGCATCTCGTCGAGCACCATGAACGCCGAGGGCGTCATGTACTCCGGCAGCCGCGCGGCGACGGCCCGGCGCAGCGCGGGCACCGGCACCGCCGCGCCCGGGGCCGCGACGACGTACGCCACCAGCCGCTGCTCGCCCGACCCGGCCTCGCGGGCCACCACCGCCGCCTGGGCGACCTCGGGCAGTTCGGCGAGCACGGTCTCGATCTCGCCCAGCTCGATGCGGAAACCGCGCACCTTGACCTGGTCGTCGGTGCGGCCGCCGAACTCCAGCTGCCCGTCGTCCGTCCACCGGGCCACGTCACCGGTCCGGTACATCCGGGTGCCGGGCGCGCCGAACGGGCAGGCGACGAACCGCTCCGCGGTCAGGTCCGGACGGCCCGCGTAGCCGCGCGCCACGCCCCGCCCGGCGATGTAGAGGTCGCCGAGGACCCCGGGCGGGGCCGGGGACAGCCCGGCGTCCAGGACGTAGACCTGGGTGCTCGCGATGGGCCTGCCGATGGCCGGGGGGCCGGACACCTCGGCGAGGCGGGCGGCGGTGGGCTGCGACGCACGGCTGCTCGGTTCGGTGCTCGGCGTTCCACTGCCGTCAGGTCCCCCGTCGGGCCCGGCGAGGCGGGCAGCCGTCGACCACACGGTGGTCTCGGTGGGGCCGTACAGGTTCGTCACCTCGGAGCCGAGTTCGCACAGCCGGGAGGCGAGCCCGGCGGGCAGCGCCTCGCCGCCGACCAGCACGCGCAGCCCGTAGAGCGCCTCGGGGTGCTGGGACACCAGCGCCTGCCACAGGGTGGGCGTGGCCTGCATGACCGAGGCGCCGGTGTTCTTCAGCAGCGCGGCCAGCGCGGGGACGTCGATCACCTCGTCGCGGGTGGCCAGGACCACCGCGGCGCCGGACACCAGCGGGGTGTACAGCTCCAGGCCCGCGATGTCGAAGGCGATGGTGGTCACCGCGGCCAGCCGGTCCCCGGGCCGCAGGGCGAACCGGTCCCGCATGTCCTGGATGAAGTTGGTGAGGTTGTCCCGGGTGACGACGACGCCCTTGGGCCTGCCCGTGGAACCCGAGGTGTAGATGGTGTACGCGGGGTGGTCCCCCGCCACCGGGGCCGGTTCCGGGGCCTCGCCGGACAGGGCGGCCAGCCGGTCGCGGACCGCCGGGTCGTCCAGCAGCACCCGCGCCGCACCACCGGTCGCGGGTACCGAGGTCACCGAGGAGTCCGTCACCACGACGGCGGGCGCGGCGTCGGTCACGATGTACTCGACGCGCTCGGCCGGGTATTCGGGGTCCAGCGGGACGTACGCGCCACCGGTCTTCAGGACCGCGAGCAGGGTGGCCACCAGGTCCGCACCGCGCGGCAGCGCCACCGCCACCCGCGTCTCGGGGCCGACGCCGAGCCCGGACAGCAGCCGGGCCAGCCGGTTGGCGCGGGCGTCCAGCTCGCCGTAGGAGACCTCGGCCCCGTCCGCGACCAGGGCCACCGCCGCCGGGTCGGCGGCCACGGCGGCCGCGAACAGCTCGGGCACCGAAGTCTCCGGCGCCCCGGCGTCGGGCTCGTTCCAGCCGTCCAGGACGGTGCGCAGCAGCTCGGGCGCGAGCACCTCGGTGCGGCCCACCGGGAGGGACGGGTCCGCCTCGATCCGCTCCAGCATCCGGCGGAAGCCGTCCAGCAGGGCCCGCGCCCGCTTCGCCGGGTACAGATCGGGGCGGTATCCCAGGCGCAGCCGCAGGGTGGGGCCGGGGGTCGGGAACAGGGTGAGCGCGTAGTGGGTGGCGTCCTGGCCGGTGATGTCGGTGATCCGCGGCCCGTCGACGGGCTCGGTGACGCCGTCGGAGTCCAGCGGGTAGTTCTCGAAGACGACCAGCGTGTCGAAGAGTTCACCGGTGACCGGCGTGGATTCCCGCACGGCGGACAGCGGCAGGTGGTGGTGGTCGAGCAGCGCGGCCTGCTGCCGCTGGACCGCGGTCAGCAGATCGGTCCAGGAGGCGGCGTGGTCCACCCGCACCCGGACCGGCAGGGTGTTGATGAACAGCCCCACCATGGACTCCACGCCGGGGATGTCCGCCGGGCGCCCGGACACGGTGGCGCCGAACACCACGTCGTCGCGGCCGGTCAGCCGGCCGAGCAGCACGCCCCAGGCGCTCTGCACCAGCGTGTTCAGGGTGACACCGGCGGAGCGGGCCAGCTCGCCGAGGCGGGCGGTGAGGTCCGCGTCCACCTCGGCGACCAGGTCCTCGGGCAGCACCTCGGCGCCGGGGCCCGCCTCGGGCACCACCAGCGTGGCCGAGTCCACCCCTTCCATCGCCTCGCGCCAGGCCCGCTTCGCCGCGTCCTTGTCCTGCCGGGCCAGCCAGGCGAGATAGGTGCGGTAGGGGGTGACCGGCGGCAGGGTGGTGTCCTCGCCGCCCGCGCGGTAGTGCTGGAACAGCTCCTGCATCACCAGCGGGGCGGACCAGCCGTCCAGCAGGATGTGGTGGGCGGTGAGGACCAGCCAGAAGGCGTCCGCCGCGACCTTGATCATGGTGACCCGCAGCAGCGGCGGCCGCTCCATGTCGAAGCGCCGCGCACGGTCCCCGGCGGCGAACTCCCGGACCTTCGCCCGCTGCTCGTCCTCGGACACACCACTGAAGTCCAGCTCGGTCACGGGGAGTTCGAGGTCCCGGAGGATCACCTGCATCGGGTCGCCGGTCTTACGGCGCCGGAACCCCGCGCGCAGGCTCGCGTGCCGCCGCACCAGCGCGGCCGCGGCGCGGCGCACCGCCGGAGCGTCCACCGGGCCCTGGATCCGCACCGCCAGCTGGACGGTGTAGACGTCGAGCGCGTCCGCGTCCTCGGAGTACTGCGCGTGGAAGAGCAGCCCTTCCTGGAGCGGCGACAAAGGCAGAAGGTCCTCGATACGTGTCTGCTTCACTGCACAGGCTCCCTGGGCGTCTTCGTGATGCGATGTGTGACGAGTGCGCAGTCGAGATCGGCGGGGCCCCTCTCGCCCGTCGGCGAGGCCCGCCGATCCGACCGTAACGGCGCCGCGGCCCGGTGAAAGCCGCACATAAACAACTCGGAAGTGGGGCTACTGCCGGCCACCGCCAGTCCTGGCCGGAACCGCACACCAACAACTCAGTAGGGCGGCTACTGCCAGTCGTCCAGTTCGCTCGCGAGCTGGACGACTCGTCCTGGCCGGAACCGCACACCAACAACTCACTAGGGCGGCTACTGCCAGTCGTCCAGTTCGCTCGCGAGCTGGACGACTCGTCCTGGCCGGAACCGCACACCAACAACTCACTAGGGCGGCTACTGCCAGTCGTCCAGTTCGCTCGCGAGCTGGTCCAGCTCTTCCTGGCTGACGTCGATCAGATCCATGTCGGAGGGGGTGTGGCGGACGGCCTGCGGGGTGTCGGCATGGCGGGCCAGCGCCTCCAGCGCCCGGATCCACGCCTGGGCGAGGTCCCGCACCACGGACTCCTCCAGCAGCGCCGAGGGCCACTGCCAGAGCACCGACAGCTCGGGGCCGTCCGCGCGGTCCTGGGTGGACGCGGTGACCTCCAGCGCGTGGGCGACCGGCATGTCCGGGTCCTCGCCGCCGACGGCGCCCGCCTCGGGGGCGAGCGCCCAGTCGGCGGCCTCGGGCGCGGCCGAGGTGTCGAAGCGACCGAGGTAGTTGAACCCGATCTGCGGCTCGGCCAGGCCCCGCAGCGAGGGCGCGGTGTCCGGGTTGAGATGGCGCAGCAGGCCGTAGCCGATGCCGTTGTCGGGCACCTGGCGCAGCTGCTCCTTGATCCGGGCGAGGACGTCGCCGACGGTCGCCCCGCCGGTCCACACCTCGCCCCAGTCGATCCGCCCGGGGTCCAGGAACAGCGGGTACACGCTGGTGAACCAGCCGACCGTACGGGACAGTTCGGTGTGCTCGGCGATCTCCTCGCGGCCGTGGCCCTCCAGGGCCACCAGCAGCCCGCCCGTGGCCCCGCCGAAGTGCCGGCGGCGCCAGTCGGCCACCGCCAGGGTCAGCCCGGTGAGCAGCACGTCGTTGACGGACGCGCGGAACATCTCGGGCAGCCGGGTGAGCAGGGTCCGGGTGGTGTCCGCGGGCAGCGCCATGGTGATCGAGCGCTGGGTGCGGGTGAGGTCCCTGGACGGGTCGACGGTCAGCGCGGCCAGGGGCTCCGGGGCCTGGGCGAGACGGCCGCGCCAGACCGGGAGTTCGGCGATCCGCTCCGGTGCGACGGCCTCCTCGGCCAGCGTCCGCGACCAGCGGCGCAACGATGTGCCCACCGGGTCGAGTTCGGGGGTGCGCCCGTCCCGTACCGCCTCCCAGGCCCGTGCCAGGTCCGGCAGCAGGATCCGCCAGGAGACGCCGTCGACGACGAGGTGGTGCAGCGAGAACCACAGCCTGCCACGCTCACCTGGCCCGGCGTCGAACCACACGAACTGCGCCATCGTGCCGGCGTCGGGGTCGAGCCGGCCCACCGCCGCGTCGCTGTGCTCGGCGAGCCGGGCGCGGCGCTCCGCGTCGTCCAGGCCGGTGAGGTCGACCCGCCGGATCAGGTCCGCCGCGCGGACCGCGCCGCGGGCCGCCACCTCCAGCGACCACCGCCCTCCGGTCCGGTTCAGCCGCGCCCGCAGGGCGTCGTGGTGGTCCAGCAGCGTCTGCACGGCGGTGACCAGCCGGTCCAGGTCCAGCTCCGCGGGCGTCTGGAGCAGCATCGACTGGTGGAACCGGCCGATGGGCCCGTTCCGCTCGCCAAGCCAGTTGAGGATCGGGGTCGCGGGGATCTCCCCGATACCGGCGTCCGGGTCCTCCGCCTCGGCCTCGGGGACGGTGCCCGCGGCGGCCGCGAGGGCCGCGACCGTCTGGTGGCGGAAGACGTCCTTCGGGGTGAAGACCAGACCCGCGGCGCGGGCCCTGGCCACCAGCTGGATCGAGACGATGCTGTCGCCGCCGAGGTAGAAGAAGCTGTCGTCGACGCCGACTTCCTCGACCCCGAGCCCCAGCACCTCCGCGACCAGCTTGCGCAGGGTCTCCTCACGGGCGCCGCTCGGCGCCCGCGAGGTGCCGCCCTGCTCCGGTGCGGGCAGCGCCTTGCGGTCGATCTTTCCGCTGGTGGTCAGCGGAAGCGTCTCGAGCGTCACGAACGCCGCCGGAACCATGTAGTCGGGCAGGCGTCGCGCCAGCCCGGCCCGCAGTTCGTCGATGTCGATGCCGTCCGCCCCGGCGGCGGGCACCACATAGGCCGTCAGCAGCCGCACCCCCGGGCGGTCCTCGCGCACGACGGTGGTGGCGCGGTGCACTCCGGGGTGGTCCGAGACGGCCGCGGTGATCTCGCCCAGCTCGATCCGCAGCCCCCGCAGCTTCACCTGGTCGTCGGTGCGCCCGACGAACTCCAGCTCGCCGTCGGCGCGGCGGCGCACCAGGTCGCCGGTGCGGTACATCCGCGATCCGGGCGGGCCGAACGGGTCGGCCACATAACGCTCGGCGGTCAGCCCGGGGCGCCGCAGATAGCCGCGGGCCAGCGAGACGCCCGCGATGTGCAGCTCGCCCACGCAGCCCAGCGGCACCGGACGGAGCCGCTCGTCCAGCACATGCAGCCGCGAGTCGGCCACGGGCGCGCCGAGCGCCGGTACGGCGTCGTCGGTCAGCAGCCCGCTCATCGCCGCCACGCAGGTGGTCTCGGTCGGGCCGTACACATTGTGCATCCGCACCGTGTGCCGCCACCGGCCGATCAGCTCCGGTCCGAAGGACTCACCGCCGACGACGATCTCCATGCCCTCGGGCAGCCCGCCCTCGGGCAGCGCGGCCAGCGAGGCGGGGGTGATGAAGGCGTGGGTGACGCCGTATTCGGCGCACAGGTCGAGATACGCCTGTCCGGACGTCGGCCGGTCGGCCGGGACCACCACCAGCGCGCCGCCCACCAGCAGGCTCATGGACATCTCCAGGAACGCCGCGTCGAAGCTGGCCGAGGCCAGCTGCGGCACCCGGGCGCCCGGTCCTACGCCCGCCCGCTCCACCAGCGTCGCGCACAGGTGCGCCACTCCGGCGTGGGTCACGGTCACGCCCTTGGGCCTGCCGGTCGATCCGGAGGTGTAGATGACGTAGGCGGGGTGCTGGGGCGACAGGGCGGCGGCGGGTACGGGCGCGTCGGCCGCGGGCGCGGGCACATCAGCCCCGTCCACGGGCACGGGCACAGCAACCCCGTCCACGGCCACGGGCTCCGTCGCGTCCAGCGTGTCGAACAGCGCCGTGGGCACGGTGGTCCGCGGCAGCCGTCCGGCGACGGCGCCGGAGGTCAGCAGCAGGGCGGGCTCGGCGTCGTCGAGCATGTACCCGACGCGGTCGCGCGGCAGGTCCGGGTTGACCGGCAGATAGGCCGCCCCGGCCCGCACCACGGCGAGCAGCGAGACGATCAGCTCCGGGGAGCGCGGCAGCGCCACCGCCACCAGCTGCTCCGGTCCCGCTCCCCGCGCGGCCAGCGCCCGGGCGATCCGCTCGGCCCGCGCGTCGAGTTCGGCGAAGGTCCAGGTGCGGTCCTCGGCCAGCAGGGCGGGTGCGTCCGGGGTGCGGGCCACCCACCCGGCGAACAGCTCCGCCATGGTCGCCGGGGGCACCTCGCGCACCGCGGCATCGTTCCACTCCTCGACGATCCGGTGGCGCTCCCCGGGCAGCAGGACGTCCAGCTGGCCCACCGAGCGGGACGGATCGGCGACGGCGGCGGCCAGCAGCCGCGCCAGCCGGTCCACCAGCATCCGCACCGTGTCCCGTTCGAACAGGTCGGTGCTGTAGGTGAGCGCCCCCTCGATGCCCGCGGGCGCGCCGTCGTCGGCATGGGTCTCGGACAGGGTGAAGGACAGGTCGAACTTGGCCACGTCCTGGCCGATCGGCTGCGGCCCCGCGACCACCCCGGGCAGTTCGACCCTGCCCTCGGCGGTGTTCTGGAACGCCAGCATCACCTGGAACAGCGGATGCCGGGACGCCGAGCGCTCGGGGTTGATCAGCTCGACCAGCCGCTCGAACGGCAGGTCCTGGTGGGCGTACGCGGCCAGGTCGGTCTCCCGCACCCGCTCCAGCAGCTCGGTGAAGGTCGGATCGCCGGAGACGTCGGTGCGCAGCACCAGCGTGTTGACGAAGAACCCGATCAGGTCGTCCAGGGCGTCGTCGGTGCGGCCCGCGATCGCCGTGCCGAGCGGGATGTCGGTGCCCGCGCCGAGCCTGCTGAGCAGCGCGGCCAGACCGGCCTGGACGGCCATGAAGAGGCTGGCCCGGTGTTCCAGGGCCAGCTCGCGCAGGCCGCGGTGCACCTCGGCGTCGAAGCGGAAGGTGACCATATCGCCGCGGTAGCTGATGGCGGGTGGACGGCGGTGGTCGGCGGGCAGCGCCAGCTCCTCCGGCGCGCCCTCCAGGGCCGACCGCCAGAAGGCGGCCTGCCGGGAGATGGTGCTGTCCGGGTCGTCCTCGCTGCCCAGCACCTCGTGCTGCCACAGCGTGTAGTCGGCGTACTGCGCGGGCAGCGGGGTGAACTCCGGAGCGCGGCCCGCGCTCCGGGCCGCGTAGGCGGTGGACAGATCCCGGCCCAGCGGGGCCATCGACCAGCCGTCGCCCGCGATGTGGTGGACCACCAGCGCCAGTACGTGCTCGGTCCGGCTCAGCGCGAACAGCCAGGCCCGGACCGGGATCTCGGTGGCGATGTCGAACGCGTACCCGGCGGCCTCGGCGAGCGCCGCCTCCAGACCGGCCTCGGTGACCTCGGCCACCGGCAGTTCGGGCACCACGTCCAGCACCACCTGGCGGGGGCGGCCGTCCACCTCCGGGAAGACGGTGCGCAGGCTCTCGTGGCGGCCGACCACATCGGCCAGCGCCGCGCGCATCGCCTCCCGGTCCAGCTCACCGGTCAGCCGCAGGGCCATCGGCAGGTTGTAGGTGGCGCTCGGCCCCTCGAACCGGCCCAGGAACCAGAGCCTGCGCTGGGCGAAGGACAGCGGCACCTCCTCGGGCCGCTCCCGCCTGGTCACCGCGCACCGCGCCCCGCCCGCGTCGCCGATCAGCCCGGCCAGTCCGGCGGGCGTCGGCGACTCGAACAGGTCGCGCACGCCGAGCTCCGCGCCCAGGGTCGTACGGATCCGGCTGGTCAGCCGGGTGGCGAGCAGCGAATGGCCGCCGAGGTCGAAGAAGTTGTCGTCCACCCCGGCCTCGGCCACCCCGAGCACCTCGGCGAACAGCGCGCACAGCGCGGCCTCCCGCGGGGTGGCCGGCTCCCGCCGCTCGGCGTCCTCCCGTACCGGCGCGCGCAGCGCCCGGCGGTCCAGCTTGCCGTTGGGGGTCAGCGGCAGCGCGTCCAGTACGACGAACGCGCTGGGCACCATGTAATCGGGCAGCGTGGCGGCCAGGTGCTTGCGCAGCTCGGCCGGGGCCGGGGCGGTCCGGTCGGCCAATGGGACCAGATAGCCGACCAGTTGGGGTGCCCCGGGCCGGTCCTGCCGGGCCAGGACGGCCACCGAGGCGAGGTCGGGGTGGGCGGCGAGCGCCGTCTCGATCTCGCCGAGCTCGATCCGGAAGCCGCGCACCTTGACCTGGTGGTCGGCCCGCCCCACGAACACCAGCTGTCCGTCCTTGCCCCAGCGCACCAGGTCACCGGTGCGGTAGAGCCGGGATCCGGCCGGGCCGAAGGGGTCGGCCACGAAGCGCTCCGCGGTGAGGCCGGGCCGCTTCAGATAGCCGCGGGCCAGCCCGGCGCCGGCCAGGTACAGCTCCCCGACGACCCCCGGGGGCACCGGGCCCAGCGCGTCGTCCAGGACATAGACCTGGTCGTTCCAGACCGGGCGGCCGATCGGCGCCGTGGCGGGCCACTGCGCGGGGTCGCCGGGCAGGGTGGTGGCCGTGATCACATGGCTTTCGGTGGGGCCGTAGTGGTTGTGCAGCCGCAGCCACGGGCGGTCGGCCTGGAAGGCGCGCAGCCGCGGGGTGAGCGCCAACGCCTCGCCCGCCTGGGCGATCACCCGCAGCTCGCCGAGGGCTGCACCGCTCTCGACGGCGGCCTCCGCGACGGCGTCCACCACCAGGTTGGGGGCGTACAGCTCGTTGATCCGGTGCTCCTCCAGCCACCGGGTGAGGGCGGCGGCGTCGCGGCGCACCGCGTCGTCCGGGACCACCAGCGTCTTGCCGGTGAGCAGGGTGGTCAGGATCTCCTGGGCGGAGACGTCGAAGCTGATCGCGGTGAACTGCGCGACCCGCGTCCCGGCGCCGCCGCCGATCTCACCGTGGTGCCAGGCGACCAGGTTGGCCATGGCGCCCGCGGGCATCACGACACCCTTGGGGCGGCCGGTGGAGCCGGAGGTGTAGATGACGTAGACCGGGGCGGCCGGGTGGAGCGGGCGGGTGCGGTCCGCGTCGGTGGGGTCGGTGTCCGCCTGCCCGGCCAGGAGGGCGGCGGTCTCCGGGGTGTCGAGGGCGAGGAGCGGGGCCCGGTGACCGTCCGGCAGCACCCCGGTCCGGGTCAGCACCACCGAGGGCGCCGCGTCGGCCAGCATGAAGGAGACGCGCTCGGCCGGGTACTCCGGGTCGATGGGCAGATAGGCGGCTCCGGTCTTGAGCACCGCGCACACCGCCACCAGCAGCTCCGCCGAGCGCGGCAGCGCGATGCCGACCGTGTCCTCGGGGCCGGTGCCCCGTGAGATGAGCAGATGGGCCAGCCGGTTCGCCGCCGCGTTCAGCTCGGCGTACGACAGCACCGTGTCGCCGTGCACCACGGCCGGGGCGTCCGGCAGCGCGTGCGCCTGCCGCTCGAGCAGTTCCGGCAGGAAGGCCCCGTCGAGCTGCTGGGCGGTGTCGTTGTAGGCGGTCAGCTGGCGGTGCCGCTCGACCGGGTCGAGCAGGTCCAGGGAGCCGATCGGCCGCTTGGGGTCCTCGGCCGCCCCGGCCAGCACCCGGATCAGCCGGTCGGCGAGCCCCTGGACCGTCTCCCGGTCGAACAGATCGGTGCTGTACTCCATCCACCCGGCCAGACCGTCCGGCGCGCCGTCGGGGGTGCGCCGCTCGGTCAGCCCGACGAACAGGTCGAACTTGGCCATGTCGCCGAGGTGGTCGTAACGGTCCACCCGCAGGCCCGGCAGCGAAAGCTCGGCCGGGCGGTTGTTCTGCACGGTGAACATCACCTGGAACAGCGGGTGGCGCGCGAGGGAGCGCTCGGGGTTGAGCTGCTCGACCAGCCGCTCGAACGGCACGTCCTGGTTGGCGTACGCGGCCAGGTCGGTCTCCCGCACCCGCTGGACCAGCTCGCGGAAGGTCGGGTTGCCGGAGGTGTCGGTGCGCAGCACCAGCGTGTTGAGGAAGAACCCGACCAGCCCGTCGAGGGCGTCGTCGGTGCGGCCGGCGATCGGCGTGCCCACGGGGATGTCGGTGCCCGCGCCGGACCGCGACAGCAGCACCGAAAGACCGGCCTGGACCACCATGAACAGGCTGGCCTGGGAGGTACGGGCGATGGTGAGCAGCCGCTTGTGCAGCTCCTCGGGGAGGTGGAACGTCACGGTGTCGCCCGCGTAGCTCGCCACCGCGGGGCGCGGCCGGTCCACCGGGAGGTTGAGCTCGTCGGGGATCCCGGCCAGGGCGTCCGACCAGTAGCCGAACTGCCTCGCGATCGCGCTGTTCCCGTCCGCCTCCTCACCCAGTACCCGCCGCTGCCACAGCGTGTAGTCCGCGTAACTCACGGGCAGCGGCTCCCAGGACGGCGCGGTGTCCTTCAGCCTGGCCGTGTAGGCGAGCGAGAGGTCGTGGCCGAAGACGCCAAGCGACCAGCCGTCGCCGACGATGTGGTGCATCACCACGAGCAGGACGTACGCATCGGCGCCGGTGCGGAAGACGCGCACCCGCAGCGGGAGTTCGGTGGCCAGCCGGAACCCGGCGGACGCCTCCTCCTGGAGCGCCTCGTCCAGCCGCTCCGGTGCCGCGCTCAGATCCACCAGGGACAGGTCGAGCTCGGCCTCCGCGGGATCCAGCACCCGCTGGTACGGGTCGCCGTCCACGTCCGGGAACACCGTCCGCAGGCTCTCGTGCCTGGCCAGGACGTCCCCGAAGGCATGGCGCAGCGCGTCCAGGTCCAGTTCACCGGTCAGCCGCACGGTGAGCGGGACGTTGTAGATCGACTTGGCGCCCTCGAACCGGTCCAGGAACCACAGCCGGTGCTGGGCGAAGGACAGCGGTACCCGCTCGGGGCGCGGCCCCGCCTCCAGCGCGGGCCGGCCGTCCACGGCCTGGCGCAGCCTGCGGGCTATCCCGGCGGGCGTGGCCGTCTCGAACACCGCGCGCAGCGACAGCTCCTCGCCGAAGACCGCGCGGGTCCTGGTGACCAGCCGGGTGGCCAGCAGCGAGTGGCCGCCGAGGTCGAAGAAGTCGTCGTCCACCCCCACCTCGGGCACGCCGAGCAGTTCGGCGAAGAGCGCGCACAGGATCTCCTCCTGCGGGGTGCGCGGCCCGCGCCCGGCCGGACCGGCCGCGCCGCCGGGCTCGGGCAGCGCCTTGCGGTCCAGTTTGCCGTTGGGGGTGAGCGGGAGGGCGTCGAGGGCGACGAACGCCGAGGGCACCATGTACTCGGGCAGCGAGGCGCCCACGTGGTCGCGCAGCGCGGTGGGGGCGGGCACCTCTCCTCCGCTCACCGGCACCAGATAGGCGACGAGCCGCTTGTCGCCGGGGGTCGGCTCACGCACCACGACCACCGCACGGTCGATCCGCTCGTGCGCGGCCAGGACCGACTCGATCTCCCCCAGCTCGATCCGGAATCCGCGGATCTTGACCTGGTCGTCGGCCCGGCCGGCGAACTCCAGTACGGGCTGCTCGCCCTCGGTGTTCCAGCGCACCAGGTCACCGGTGCGGTACATCCGCTCGCCGCCGCCCTGATACGGATCGGCGACGAAGCGCTCGGCGGTCACACCGGGCCGGTTCAGATAACCGCGCGCCAGGCAGGGTCCTGAGACGTACAGCTCCCCGGTGACACCCGGCGGCACCGGCCGCAGCGCACCGTCGAGCACCCGCAGCCGCGCGGTGCCGAGGGCGGTGCCCATGGGCGGCGCCACCGCGCCGGAGAGCGGCTCGCTGAGGGAGACGCAGACGGTGCTCTCGGTCGGCCCATAGGCGTTGATCATCGTCCGGCCGCCGGACCACGCCTCGACCAGCTCCGGCGCGGACGCCTCACCGCCGACCACCAGCAGGCGTATCGACGGCAGGTCCTCGGTGAGCACGGCCAGCGCGGCGGGCGGGATGAGCGCGTGCGTGACCTGGTGCTCGGCGACCAGCTCGACCAGCGCCCGGCCGGGTTGGAGCCGTGTCGCGGGGGCGAGCACCAGCGCGGCGCCGGTGAGCAGGGCGGTGTAGGTCTCCCAGACGGCGGCGTCGAAGCTGGGTGAGGAGAACTGGAGCACCCGGCAGCCGGGCCCCACGCCGAACCGCTCGACATTGGTGGCGACCAGACCGGCGAGACCGGAGTGCGTCACCATGACGCCCTTCGGGCGGCCGGTGGATCCCGAGGTGTAGATGACGTAGGCGGGGTTGGCGGGCGTCGTCGTCCCCCGCCGCTCGCCCGGCTCGATCTCGGTGTCCGGCCGGGCGTCGGTCTCGCGGACGGTGGCCGGGTCGTCCAGCAGCACCCTCGGCGCGGCGCAGACGTCCGGGATCACCTCCGCCGACGCGGCGGTGGCCAGGACCAGCGCCGGGTCTGCGTCGGTGAGCAGATAGGCGATCCGGTCGGCCGGATAGGAGATGTCCACCGGCAGGTAGGCCGCGCCCGCCTTGAGCACCGCCAGCATGGCGACGACCAGCTCGGGAGAGCGCCGCAGGGCGAGCGCGACCACCCGCTCCGGCCCCGCGCCCCGCTCGATCAGGGTGCGGGCCAGGCGGTTGGCGCGGCGGTCCAGTTCGGCGTAGGAGAGCGAGGTGTCCTCGTGGACCAGGGCGACGGCGTCCGGATGGAGCCGTACCTGTTCGGCGAAGAGCGCGGGGATGACGTCACCGCCCGGCAGCGGCCGTTCGGGCATGCCCAGGGCGAGCATGCGGTCCGCCTCGGCGTCGCTCAGCAGGGGCAGCCGGCCGATCAACTGCTCCGGATCGTCCGCGAAGGCCGCGAAGAGACGGCGGAAGCGGTCGCCGAGCACCTCGATGTCCTCGCGGGTGAAGAGCTCCTGCCGGTAGCCGAAGTGCAGCCGCAGCCCGTCGCCCGGCAGGGCCGCGATGCTCAGCGGGTAGTGGTTGGCGTCGGTGCCCCTGGCGCCGGTCAGCGTGAGGTCACCGGGCAGCTCGGGCAGGTCGTCCCCGCCCATGGGGTAGTTCTCGGTGACGGTGAGCGTGTCGAAGAGGGTGCCGAGCCCGGCGGCCCGCTGGATGTCCGGGAGGCTGAGGTGGTGGTGCTCGACCATTCCGGCCGCCTGGCGCTGCATCCCGGTCAGCAGGGACAGCAGGCTCTCGTCCGGGCGCACCCGCACCCGGACCGGCACCGAGTTGATGAACAGGCCGACCATCTGGTCCGCGCCGGCCAGCTCGGCGGGGCGCACCGATACGGTCGAGCCGAACACCACGTCGTCACGGCCGGTCAGCTGCCCCAGCAGCAGCGCCCAGCAGCCCTGGAACACCGCGCTCAGCGTGAGGTCGTTGCGCCGGGCGGTCTCCCGCACCCGGGCGGCCAGCTCATCGGGCATGGTGATGACCAGCTCGGCCGGTACGGTCCGCGCCCCGGCGTCGTCGGGCGCGAGCAGCGTGGGCTCCTCCACCTCGGCGAGCACGGTGCGCCAGGCGTTCTCCGCCGCCGCCCGGTCCTGCCGCTCCAGCCAGCTCAAGGCTTCGCGGTACGGCGTCACCGGCGGCAGGCCCGAGTCGTCGCCGCGCCGGTGGTAGATCTCGAAGAGCTCGAACATGAGCCGGGCGGTGGACCACCCGTCGAGCAGGATGTGATGCGAGTTGAACATCAGCCGGCTGGTATTCGGGCCCAGCTTGATCAGCGTGAAGCGCAGCAGCGGCCCGGCCCCCAGGTCGAACCGGTGCGCCGCCTCCTCGGCGGCCAGCCGCTCCAGCTCCCGCTCCTGGGCCCGCTCGTCGAGCCCGGAAAGGTCGAACTCCCGCCAGGGCACCGGGACTTCGCGCGCGATCACCTGCACCGGCCGGCTCAGCTTCTCGTACCGGAAACTGGCCCGCAGATTGGGGTGCCGGCGCAGCAGAGTGGCCACCGAGTCGCGCATGGCCCCGGCGTCCATGGGGCCATCGAGGTCGATCAGGATCTGGGCGACGTAGACATCGAGTTTCTCTTCCCCGTAGAGGGTCTGAAACAGCAGACCCTCCTGAAGTGGCCACAGCGGAAGGACGTCGTCGATGGCTGCTCGCGTCATTATGGAAATCTCCACTCGTCATTCCGGGTCGCCGACAAAAAGGGCTCGGTCGCCTGCCACCAGCCTGGATCGCCGAGTCTCATCTCCGGCCGGCCCACCGGGCAACGGCGCTGCAAAAACTTCGTTTTGCGCGCCGCGGGGGCGCGGAAGTGGCCCACTTCGCCGTCCACTTCGAAGAATTCACACTGCCGCTGACCGGTCGGGTCCGGCCGTGCTGTCATCGGTTCGGCCGCGCGCCGTCAATCGCCCGCGGGCCCGCCACCCGCACCGCGACTTCAGGGAGTACTGGTGACGAACACCGGCACGCTGTCCCGCTATTGGATGTTCAGCGACGAGTACACACAGAATCCCTATCCCTTCCTCGCCCAGCTGCGCGAGGAACAGCCGGTGTGCCGGGTGGAGACCCCGGACGGAGTGCGGGCCTGGGTGGTGAGCCGCTACGACGACGTCCGCGACGCGCTCTCCGACCCCCGGCTCGGGCGGGACATCGGCAAGCTCTACGCGGCGCTCGGCAAGCAGCTCGGCCAGGAGATCAAGCCCGCCGACGAGATCAGCAACCATCTGGCCAACTCCGATCCGCCGCGCCACACCCCGCTGCGCAAGGCGCTCACCTTCGCCTTCACCCCCAAGCGGGTGCGCGGACTGCGCGACGGCTGGGAGAAGGTGGTCGACGATCTGCTCGACGACATGGTGCGGACGGACAACCGGGACCTGGTCTCCGGGCTCAACGAGCCGCTTCCGATCATCACCATCGCGCAGCTGATGGGCGTGCCCGACGCCGACTGGCCGCGGTTCCTGGTGTGGACGAACACGCTGCGCCGGGTGGACGCCAGCGATCCGACGGGCATCATCGCCGAGCACACCCGGCAGCTGTCGGACTACCTCAAGGCGCTGATCGCCACCAAGCAGCGGACCCCGCAGGACGATCTGATCTCCGCGCTGGTCCACGCCGACGAGGACAAGCGGCTGACCGCCGCGGAGGCGCTGTCCACCGCGTTCGCCCTGATGACCGGCGGCAACGACACCACGACCAGCCTGCTCAACGGCTCCTTCGCGGCGCTGCTCACCCACACCGGCGAGGCCGACAAGATCCGGGCCGACTGGAGTCTGCTGCCGAACGCGGTCGAGGAGCTGCTGCGGTTCACCAGCCCGCTGATCAACTCCCTTCAGCGGGTCACGCTGGAGCCGGTCGAACTGTGCGGGGTGAAAATCCCCAAGGACGAGATCATCATCATTTCGCTGGCCGGGGCGAACCACGATCCGCACGCCTTCCCCGACGCTCCGTCGGAGCTGGACATCACCCGTCCCAAGCCCGCGCATGTGAGCTTCGGCCACGGAATCCACTACTGCCTGGGCTCCCATATGTCCAAGGCGCTGACCGAGCTGGCGATTCGACGGGTCTATGAACGCTTTCCCGGCATCCGGCTGGCCGTGCACCCCTCGGAGGTGCGTTATCGGCCCGGCCTGATGGTCCGCCCGATGATCGACCTGCCGGTGCGTTTCTGAACGGCGCACAAGCAGCCACACCGCCCGGGACCCGCCCTCAGCGCGCCCCGGGCGCTTTTCTTTCGCTTTCCGGAGGACCCATGGATTTCAGCCTGTTCTACTTCGCCAACAACGACACCGAGGAGAGCGACCGCTACCGGCTGCTGCTGGACGGCGCCCGGTTCGCCGACGACAACGGCTTCACCGCGGTGTGGACCCCCGAGCGCCACTTCCATCCGTTCGGCGGGCTCTACCCCAACCCCTCGGTGACGGGCGCCGCGGTGGCGGCGGTCACCCAGCGGGTCGCGGTGCGCGCCGGAAGCGTCGTGGCGCCGCTGCACCACCCGATGCGGATCGCCGAGGAGTGGTCGGTCGTCGACAACCTCTCGGGCGGCCGGGCCGGGGTGGCGCTCGCCTCGGGCTGGCACGCCGCGGACTTCGCGCTCCGCCCGGAGAACTACGAGACCCGTAAGTCCGGGCTGATGGAGACGGTCGAGACCATCCGCCGGCTCTGGCGGCGGGAGAGCGTGTCGCTGACCGACGGGGCGGGCGAGACGGTGGAGTTGACCATGTTCCCGCCGCCTGTCCAGCCCGAGCTGCCGATGTGGCTGACCAGCGGCGGCACCCCGGCGACGTTCACGCTGGCCGGTGAGCACGGGATGGGGATGCTCACCCATCTGCTCGGCCAGGAGGTCGAGGTCCTCGCCCGGCGCATCGAGGAGTACCGCCGGGCGCACCGGGAGCACCAGCCCGCCTCGGCCGGGCAGGGGCATGTGGCCGTGATGGTGCACACCTTCGTGGGCACCGACCGCGACACCGTGCGGGAGACCGTGCGCGAGCCGTTCTCCCGCTATCTGGCCAGCTCCTTCGACCTGCTGATCAAGGCGGCCGAGGCGGCGGGCGCCCAGGGCGCGGACATGTCCCGGGAGCTGAGGAGCATGGGCCCGGAGGACCGTCAGTTCCTGGTGGCCCAGGCGTTCGACCGGTACTTCGAGACCAGCGGGATGTTCGGCACCGTCGACGACTGCATGGCGATGCTCAAGCAGCTGAAGGACGCGGGGGTGGACGAGGTCGCCTGTCTGGTGGACTTCGGGGTGCCGACCGATGAGGTGATCGGCGGCTTCGAGCACCTGGCCCGCCTCCATGACACCTGGCGTGCGCATCTGGGGAGCTGACCCGGCGGCGCCCACGCCGAAGCCCGGACGACCGCCCCTCGGTCGTCCGGGCTTCTGGTGTGGGGCTCGGGGCTTCGGCCCGGTGTCGTGCGGCCGCCGCTCAGCGCGCGGCGGCCCGCTCGTAGGCCCGGTTGGCCAGCGGGATCACGACGACCAGCAGCGCCACCACCATGATCAGCGAGGCCGCCACCGGATGCCGCAGCGGGAACGCCGGATCGGCGCCGTTCCCCGTGGGGTTGCCCCACAGCTCACGCATCCCGGTGGTCAGGGTGGTCACCGGGTTCCACTCGGCCACCGGACGCACCCAGCCCGGCAGGTTCTGGGCCGGGTAGAAGGTCGCCGACAGGAAGGTGAGCGGCATGGTGATCACCATGGCCACCGAGTTGACCGCCTGGGGATCGCGCAGCAGCAGCCCGACGAGCGCGCCGAGCCACGCCGTGGCGTAACCGAGCAGCAGCAAGAGACCGAAGCCCGCGAGGGCCTTGAGCGGCCCGCCGTGGATGCGCCAGCCGATGAGCAGGCCGACGGAGAGCATCGCGGTACAGGAGATCGCGTTGAGCAGCACATCGGAGAGGGTCCGGCCGAGCAGCACCGAGCCCCTGCTCATCGGCAGCGAACGGAACCGGTCCACCAGGCCGTTGGAGAGATCCTCCGCCACCCCCACACCGGTGTTGATGACACCGGCCAGCATCATCTGGGTGAAGATGCCCGCCATGATGTACTCGTGGTAGTCGCCCTCCGGCACGTTCATCGAACTGCCGAAGAGGTAGCCGAAGAGGAACACGAACATGATCGGCATCAGGGTGATGCTGAGGATCCGCTGCGGTGCCCGCTTCAGATGCCGTATGTGGCGGCCCGCCAGGGCGAACGCGTCGCTCAGGACATAGGTGCTCATCGGCTCGTCGCCTCCAATTCGGCCTCGGATCCGGCCTCGGGTTCGGCCCCGGATCCGGCCTCGGGTCCGGTCTCGGATCCGGCTCCGGTCAGCTCCAGGAACACGTCGTCGAGCGAGGGGCGCCGCACGAGGAAGTCGACCACCTCCACCGAGGCCCCCTGGAGCTCCGCCGCCGCCGCGGAGACACCCGCGATACCGGTCTCCAGCGCGATCGACACCCGCATCCCGCTCTCGTCGACGACCGGCGGAGCGGAGCCCCGCGCGGAGATCCGGGCCAGCGCGACCCGGGCGGCCTCCACCATCTCGGTGGTCCGTACGGTGATCTCCAGCCGCTCGCCGCCGACCTTCCGCTTCAGCTCGTCGGGCGTGCCCTCCGCCGCCACCAGCCCCTTGTCGATCAGCGCGATACGGTCGGCGAGCTGGTCGGCCTCCTCCAGGTACTGGGTGGTCAGCAGCACGGTGACCCCCTCGGCGACCTGCTTGCGCACCATGTCCCACAGGGCGTTCCGGCTGACCGGGTCCAGCCCCGTGGACGGCTCGTCCAGGAAGATCACCGGTGGGCTTCCGGTCAGGCTGGCGCCCAGGTCCAGCCTGCGCCGCATACCGCCCGAGTAGGTCTTGACGACCCGGTCGGCGGCATCGGTGAGGTCGAACATCTCCAGCACCTCATCCGCGCGGGCGCGGGCCCGCTTGCGGCCCATGTGCAGCAGCGTTCCCATCAGCACCAGGTTCTCGCGGCCGGTCAGCTCACCGTCCAGCGCGGCGTACTGACCCGTCAGCCCGATGCTGCGGCGCACCTCGTGCGCCTGGCTCAGCACGTCGTAGCCCGCCACCGTCGCGGTGCCCTCATCGGGCTTGATCAGCGTCGACAGCGTCCGCACCGTGGTCGTCTTGCCGGCGCCGTTGGGGCCCAGGAGCCCGTAGACCGTGCCCGCCTCGACGGAAAGGTCGATGCCGCCGAGCACCTCGTTGTCGCCGTAAACCTTCCGCAGACCCGCCGCGGAGATTGCGATATCCATCAGACTCCTCATCATCGGCCGGTACGCCGGTCCGGTCCGCCTCGCTCAGCCGAGCCGGACCGGCAGTGACTCCAGCCCCCGGGTCAGGTTCACCTCGCGGCGCAACTCCTCCGGCGCCACGGCCAGTTCGATCCGCGGGAAGCGGTCGAGCAGCGCGCCGACGGCGATCTCGGCCTGCGACCGGGCGAGGGGCGCGCCCATGCAGTGGTGGATGCCGTGGCCGAACGCCAGATGCCCGCCGGCCTCCCGGCGGATGTCGAACCGCTCGGGGTCCTCGAAGCGTTCGGGGTCGTGATTGGCCGCGCCGAGCGAGACGATGACGAACTCGTCGGCCGGGACGCGGACACCGGCGATCTCCACCGGTTCCGAGGTCACCGAGAGCGTGTTCAGGTGCAGCGAGTTGTCGTAGCGGCAGAACTCCTCGACCGCGCCCCGCAGCAGCGACCGGTCCGCGCGCAGGGCGGCGAGCTGGTCCGGGTGGCGCAGCAGGGCGAGCATCCCGTTGCCGATCAGATGCGCGGTGGTCTCGTATCCGGCCACCAGGAGCTGGAAGACCATCGACACCAGCTCGTTCTCGCTGAGCCGGTCCTCGTCGTCCCGCGCCTGGATCAGCCCGCTGATCAGGTCGTCGGCCGGGGCGGCCCGCTTGGCGGCGATCAGCCCGGTGAGGTACTCCGCCATCCGGTCGGCGATGCGGTGCATCTCCTGCGGCTGGACGGCCACGGTCAGCGCGTTGGACCACGCTCCGAAGGCGGCCTGGTCGGCCTCGGGGACGCCGATCATCTCGGAGATCACGGTGAGCGGCAGCGGGAAGGCGAACACCTTCAGCAGATCCACCTCGCCCTGCCCGGCGATGTCGTCGAGCAGGGCACCGACCGTGTGCTCGATCCGCGGCCGGAGCGCCTGGATCTGCCGTGCGGTGAACGCCTTGGCCACCAGCTTGCGCAGCCGGGTGTGGTGGGGCGGGTCCATGCCCAGCATGTGCTCCACCAGCATCCGCTGACCGGGCGACTTCTCGGCGGGCTGCGGGGCGGGGTCGATGCCCGCGTGCTTGGCGGCCAGCCGGGCACAGCGCTCGGGGTCCTTGTGCAGTTTCGGCTCGGTCAGCGCGGCGCGCGCCGCCTCATGGCGGAGCACCAGCCACATCGGTGCCCCGCCGAGCACGACCCGCGCCACCGGGGTCCGCTCGCGGAGCCGGGCGTACACCGGGTACGGGTCGCGGATGAAGTCCTCACCCAGCACCTCCGGCGCCCGGCTGGTCTCCTCGGCCATGTGTCCGGTCCTCTCGGTCGGCCCGTGCCGCATATCGCGGACGCAGGGTGGGTGAACTTACGTCTCCGACCCGTTGATAGCAGGCTTTTCCGCGCTTCCCCGGCGCACTTCGAGGATTTCTATCGAGCTCCCACGGAGCGTGTTCGAAAGCCGTTCATCCCCTCCCTCTCGGTCATCCGGACGGAGGAGGGGGCGAAGGGGGGCTCCACCCGACGGCGTGTGGGTTTGCCTCCGTGGGAGGAGTCGCGCGCGGGATGCCGTATGCCATCCTCCTGGCAGCGATCCAGCAACGGACGCACGTTTCCCGGTGTTTCCTGGAGGGCCCCGTGTCCGGAATCCTTACCGCCGTTTCCCGTGGCTATCGAAAGCTGCACGGCACTCCCGCCGAGGGGGTGCCCCTCTGGGCCCGGCGCGCGGCCTTTCTGATCCCGTTGGTCGTGCTGCCCTCGGGGCTGTGGCGCATCGCCCAGGTCACCTTCGGTGTTCCGCTCACCAAGAACGTGGACGTCGGCCGGGGACAGCTGCCGGGCTGGCTGCCGCTGGAGATCTACGTCGTCATCCTGTCCATCATCGCCGAGGGGCTGGCCTTCCTCGCCGTGGGGTTGGTCTCCACCTGGGGCGAGGTCTGGCCGCGCTGGGTTCCCTTCCTCGCCGGGAAACCCGTACCCCCGCTGTCCGCGATCATTCCCGCCGCGCTCGGGGCGGTGATCCTCACCTTCACCTGGACCATGACCCTGGTCCTGTCGCTCCAGGGGCGCGCGCTGGACGGCCGCGAGTTCGAGGGCGGCGGCTGGCGCGGATCGCTCATGCATGACGTCGGCGAACTCGGCTGGCGGGCCTGGGTGTTCGTCACCGCCTATCTGCCGCTGCTCGCCTGGGGGCCGCTGCTGGCCGCCGTCACCTACGCTTACGCGGTGCGCCGCAAAGCGTTCAAATGAAGAGAATCGAATAAGCCATTGCCAGGGTCCGCCGATCGTCTTCACGATCACCGCCGACCGCCCGAAAAGAGGCGATTGACGCGGTCGGCGGACCTTCTTGGCGGTAGCCACTCGGCCGCCTTCCGCGAAAATGCCACAGCCGTCTCTTTCCGTCTATAGAAGAATTCTTGGCGGCCCATGGCTCCGCTTCCCCGTCCCGGTACCGTGCGATTCCACGAGTTGCACACACACATGTGTGGCGAGGCAATCGTCGGATGGGGAGCATCGTGACCGCGCATGACGTCGAGTACATCGAGATCTACACCAGCGATCAGCGGAAAACCACGGACTATTTCGTGTCCGGTATGGGTTTTCAGGAAGAGGCCCGGTGCCGGACCGGCGCGCTGGAATCGATCCTGCTCCGCCGACAGGAAATCCAGCTCGTCATCACCTCGGGGCCGGGCACGGCCGACTTCCTGGCCGCACACGGTGACGGCATCGCCGACATCGCCTTCGCCTGCGAGGACCCCCTCGCGGCCCACCAGGGCGCCCTGGCCGCCGGCGGCCGCGATCTGACCTCCGGCAACCCGGCCGGCCCCGCCGTCTCGGGCTTCGGCGCCGTCCGCCACACCCTCCTCAAGCGCTCCGCGGACCGGCCGCAGGGGCTGCCCCCGGGCCGGGACTGGGTCACCTCGCCGAAGGGCGCCGCCCAGGCCGGCACCACGACCGAACTGCGGCTGCTCGACCACATCGCGGTCTGCCTCGACGCCGGCACCCTGCACGACACCGTCCGGTACTACATGGACGGATTCGGCTTCGAGCAGTACTCCAGCGAATACGTCGCCGTCGGCGAGCAGGCCATGGACTCCATCGTGGTGCGCAGCCCCTCGTCCGGGATCACCTTCACCATCATCGAGCCCGACAGCACCAAGAAGCCGGGCCAGATCGATGAATTCCTGGAGCGGAACGGCGGCCCGGGGGTGCAGCACCTGGCATTCCTCGTGGACGAGATCATCCCGGCCGTTGTCGAGTTCGAGACCCGGGGCATCGAGTTCCTGCAAACCCCCGGCACCTACTACGACGCCCTCGCCGAGCGGATCGACAACCTCGACGAGACGATCACCGATCTGCGCAAGACCAATGTGCTCGCCGACCGCGACGAGTGGGGCTACCTGTTGCAGCTCTTCACCCGCTCGCCCTTCGAGCGGCGCACGCTGTTCTTCGAACTCATCCAGCGCCACGGGGCCCAGGGCTTCGGAAGCTCCAACATCCGCGCGCTGTACGAGGCCGTCGAGCGCGCCCGGGCGGCCAACTCGTGACCGGCCGCACGGCCCCCTCCGGCGCCTCCCGGCCGCCGCTCTCCCTCGACGAGTACGCCGAGCGGGCGCGCACCCGACTGGGCCCGGAGATCTGGGACTTCATCGAGGGCGGGGCCGGGGAGGAGCGGACGCTCGCCGCCAACCGGGCGGCGTTCGACCGCACCCGGCTCAGCCCCCGGGTCCTGACCGGAGTGGGTGAGTGCGACCCGTCCACCACGGTCCTGGGACGGCGGTGGGGTGCGCCGGTGGCCGTGGCGCCCATGGCCTACCACACCCTGATGCACCCCGACGGCGAGACGGCCACCGCGCGGGCCGCGGGCGCGGCCGGACTCCCGCTCGTGGTGAGCACCTTCGCCGGGCGGACCTTCGCCGAGATCGCCGCGGCCGCCACCTCGCCGCTGTGGCTCCAGGTCTACTGCTTCCGCGACCGCGACACGACCCGGCGGCTCATCGAACACGCGGAGGCCGCCGGGTTCGAGGCGCTGGTCCTGACCGTCGACACCCCGCGGCTCGGCCGCCGACTGCGCGACCTGCGCAACGACTTCCGGCTGCCGCCGCACATCACGCCCGCCAACCTGCCCGCCGACGAGGCCGATTACTCGTCCCCGTCCGAGCACGGGCGCACCGGCCTCGACCCCGCGCTCGACTGGTCGGTCATCGCCTGGCTGCGCTCGGTCAGCAGGCTGCCCGTACTGGTCAAGGGCGTCATGACCGCCGAGGACGCCCGGCGCGCGATCGCCGCCGGTGTGGACGGCATCGTGGTCTCCAACCACGGCGGACGGCAGCTGGACGGGGCACCGGCCACCCTGGACGTGCTCGCCCCGATCGCCGCCGCCGTGGACGGCCGCTGCGCCCTGCTCCTGGACGGCGGCGTCCGCCGCGGCCGGGACGTCCTCGGCGCCCTCGCCCTGGGGGCGGACGCCGTGCTGCTCGGCCGCCCGGTGCTGCACGGACTGGCCGTGGCGGGCGGGGCCGGCGCGGCGGGCGTCCTGGGCCTGGTCCTGGACGAGCTGTCGGAGGCCATGACGCTGACCGGCACCGCCACCGTCGCCGACGCGGACGCCTCGCTGCTGGCCGGGCCGGAGGACACCGCCCCGGCGCGCCACCGCCGCTCCGGCGGGGCACCGCTCCCCGACCGGCCGGAGCCGACGGGCACCGCCACGGCGACCCTGCACAAGGAGAATCTGCACCGCAGCGTGACGGACACCTCGCCACCGACCCCACCCGCAAACACCCCCACGGCCGGACTGCACAAGCAGGATCTGCACCGCAGCGTGACGGACACCTCGCCACCGACCCCACCCGCAAACACCCCCACGGCCGGACTGCGCAAGCAGGATCTGCACCGCAGCGTGACGGACACCTCGCCACCGACCCCACCCGCAAACACCCCCACGGCCGGACTGCGCAAGCAGGATCTGCACCGCAGCGTGTCCGACCCCGTGCTGGACACCATGAACTTCCTGAACGAGATCACCGGCCGCTTCCCGGACGTGGTCTCCTTCGCCCCCGGACGGCCGTACGAGGAGTTCTTCGACAAGGACGAGATCCTCGAGCACATCCGCCGCTACCTCGACCACCTGGCCGCGGGCGGTGCCTCGAACGAGGCCATCCGCACCGCGCTGTACCAGTACGGCCCGACCGCCGGCCAGATCCGCGAGCTGATCTCCGACTCGCTCCGCGCCGACGAGGGCATCGACGCCCCGCCGGGCGCGATCGTGGTGACGGTGGGCGCCCAGGAGGGGATGCTGCTGGCCCTGCGCGCGCTCTTCGCGGACCCCGGGGACGTCCTGCTGGTCGCCAGCCCCTGCTACGTGGGCATCACCGGGGCCGCCAGTCTGCTGGGGGTGCCCGTGCACCCCGTCGAGGAGCGGACCGACGGTCTCGACGTGGCCGATGTGGAGGCCGCCGTCCTCGCCGAGCGGGCCCGGGGCCGCCGCCCGCGCGCCTTCTACGTGGTGCCGGACCATTCGAACCCGTCGGGCAACACCATGTCCCGGCGCGCCCGCGAGGAGTTGCTGGAGCTGGCGGCCCGGCACGATCTGCTCATCCTCGAAGACAGCCCGTACCGGCTGGTCAGCCCCGGCGTCCAGCTGCCCACCCTGAAGTCGATGGACCACGCGCGGCGGGTGATCCACCTCGGGTCGTACTCGAAGTCGGTCTTCCCCAGCGCCCGCGTCGGATTCGTCGTCGCGGACCAGCCCGTGCGGGATCCGTCGGGGGCCGAGACCCTGCTCGCCGACGAACTCGCCAAGATCAAGAGCATGGTGACGGTGAACACCCCGGCGCTGAGCCAGGCGGCCGTCGCCGGTGCCCTGCTGGCCTGCGGCGGCCGCCTCACCGAGCGCAACGCGGTGCCGGCCAAGCACTACGGCGAGGCGCTCCGCGTCACCCTCGAGCAACTGGACCGCCACTTCCCCGAGGACGTCCGCGACCGGCTCGGCATCGGCTGGAACCGGCCCAGCGGCGGCTTCTTCCTCACCGTCCGGGTTCCGTTCCCCGCCGACAACGCCGCGCTGCTGCGCTCGGCCGAGGACCACGGCGTCATCTGGACGCCGATGGCCTACTTCTACCCGGGCCCCGGCGGCGAACGGTCCATCCGGCTCTCCTTCAGCTATCTGAGCCCCGCGGAGATCGAGGACGGCATCGCACGGCTCGCCGCCTTCCTGCACGCGGAGATCGAGCGCCCCGGCGCCACCGGACCCACCTCGGGACGTGACACATGAGAACCGCCGTCGTCGTCGGAACCGGGCTGATCGGGACGTCCATCGCCCTCGCCCTGAGCCGCCGGGGCGTCCTGGTGTACCTGGACGACGCCGACACCACGGCCGCCAGGACCGCCGAGGCCCTGGGGGCGGGCTCGCTGGAGATGCCCACCGGGCCGGTGGACCTCGCCGTCCTCGCGGTGCCGCCCGCGAGCATCGGCACCGTGCTCGCCCGCTGTCAGCGGGACGGGCTGGCACACACCTACACCGATGTGGCCAGCGTCAAGGTGCGGCCGCACGAGGAGGTCCGCGCGGCCGGTGGCGATCCGTCCCGCTACATCGGCGGACATCCGCTGGCCGGCGGCGAGCGCTCCGGTCCGCTCGCGGCCCGCGCCGACCTCTTCGAGGGGCGCCCCTGGGTGCTGACCCCCTCGCCCCTCACCGATCGCTCGGCGCTCAACCGGGGGCTGGAGCTGGTCTCGCTGTGCGGTGGCGTCCCCGTCCTGATGGACACCGACGCCCATGACCGCGCCGTCGCCCTGACCTCGCACGCACCGCATCTGGTCGCCTCGATGATGGCGGCCAGGCTGGAGCACGCCGAGGCCGAGCACATCCGGGTGTCGGGACAGGGGCTGCGGGACGTCACCCGCATCGCGGCGGGCGAACCCGCCCTGTGGGGCGACATCCTGACCGCGAACGCCGACGCGGTGGCCGACGTCCTCGACGACTACGCCAAGGACCTGGAGCAACTGATCGCCGTCCTGCGGGCGCTGCCCGGGGCGGAGTCCGAGGGGCGCCGGCAGGCCGCCGCCGATCTCCAGGAGTTGCTGCGGCGCGGCAACCGGGGCCACGCCCGCGTACCGCACAAACAGCGTTCCCGGCCCGCCGAGTACGTGGCGATCCCGGTGGCCGTCCCGGACCAGCCCGGAGCGCTGGCCCGGCTGTTCTCCACCGTCGGCGAGGCCGGGGTCAACATCGAGGACGTGCGCATCGAGCACTCCCTGGACCAGCCGCGCGGCCTGGTCGAACTGCTCGTGGACTCGACCTCGGTGGCGGGCGTACGGCGGGTGCTGGACGCCAACGGCTGGACCATGCGGGAGAAGCCACTGCTGGTCGGCGACGCCTGAGGAAGCCGGACCGGCTCCGCCCAGGAGCCGGTCCGTGCTGGAAGGCGCCGTACTAAGCAGGTCGGAGGAAGTCCGCTACGGTTCGGGCAGCGCCCCGAAGGGGCGCGGGGAACTGCGCGACCAGCCACGATGCGGTCGCAGACGCACGACGGCATTTCGCGGCACTTGCCGCGGAGCGCTTAGAACGTGTCGTGGGTGTTCGGCCGGCGCAGCGCGGTGTAGAGGGCGCGCAGCATGAGGATCGCGCTCACCGCGAGCATCTGATAGCCGAGCAGCGGGAACAGCTCCACCTCCGCGGTGACCCGGGGCCCGCGCCCGGTGCCGAACACCACCAGGACCACCCCCATCAGCCCGGTGCAGGCTCCCAGCAGCGTGACCGTCATCTGGTGGATCAGCCCGGAGACGAAGCGCCGCTCCCGCTCGTCGGCGAGCACCCGCACCCGGACCGTGAACCGCCCCTCCTCCAGCGACGCGCCGATCCGCTCCGCCCTCCGGGGCAGCCGCCGCAGCATCGGCAGCGCGGACAGGAACTCATGGGTCGCGCTCCGCGCCAGGGACGAGAAGCCGGACGCGAACCCGCCCTCCTCCTCGCTCCCGGCACCCGTGCCGCGGAACCGCAGCCGGTCGGTGAGGAGGTCCACGGCGATCGCCCGGGCCTCGTCGATCATGTTGAAGTCGGGGGTGATCCGGCCCAGGGTGCCCTCGATGGTCGCCAGGGCCCGGAAGACGGCGGCCACCTCCGGCGGCACGGCGAGCCCGAACCGGGCGAGCAGCTCGAACAGCGCGGTGAACATCTCGGTGTCCGGCCGCGCCCCCGCCCCCAGGTGCTGGGCCATGAACTGCCCCAGCTCACGCTCCAGCAGCAGCGAGTTGAGCATCAGGTCCTCGCTCCTGGTGGCCCTCGTGCCGAGCAGGGCCATCAGCGCGTCATGCAGACCGGCCCGGTCGCCGCGGTCGACGGCCACCAGCATCTCCTGGAGGGCATGGCGTACGGACGGGTCGATACGGCCCACCGAGCCGAAGTCGAGCAGGCCGATCCGCCCCTGGTCGAGCAGCAGCACATTGCCCGGATGCGGATCGGCGTGGAACACCCCCGCCTTCAGGATCTGGTGGAGCATCGCGGCGAAGGCGGTCCGGGCGATCTGGTGGCGGTCCAGCCCCTTGCGGTCCGCGACGGCCGCCGCACGGTCGAAGGTGACCCCCTCCAGCCACTCCTGGACCAGCACCCGGGCCGTGGTGAACTCCTCGTACACCCGGGGCACGCGCACCAGGGCGTCCGCCTCGTACCCGCCGCAGGACGCCGCCACCACCGCGGCGTTGTTGGCCTCGATCCGGAAGTCCAGCTCCTCCCGCACCGAGGTGGAGAAACCGTCGCCCAGATCCCGCAGCCCCATGGCGTGGGAGGACCGGGACCGCTGCTGGAGGCCGCGGCTGACCGCGACCACGATGTCCAGGTCGCGCTCGACCATCTCGCGGATCCCCGGGCGCTGGACCTTCACCACGACCACCGGACCTCCGGTCAGCTTGGCGCGGTGGACCTGGGCGATCGAGGCGGCCGCGAGCGGGACCTGCTCGATCCACTCGAAGGCGTCCTCCACCGGTCTGCCCAGCTCCGCACGGAGCAGCGCCGCCACGTCCCCCCACGGCGCGGGCGCCACATCGCTCTGCAAGCGGCTGAGTTCGTCGATGAAGTGCGGGGGCAGCAGATCGCGCCGGGTGGACAGCAGCTGGCCCAGTTTGATGAAGGCCCCGCCGCACTCCTCCAGCGCCAGCCGCAGCCCCCTGGCCATCCGCTCGCCGAACTCGCCGGGCCGCAGCGCCCGTTCCAGACTGTGCCGGCTGCGCAGCGGACGGCTCAGCCCGTGGCGCATGAAGATCCGGCTGATCTGCGAATAGCGGCGGGTGCGCCGCAGCCGGCTGCGCATGGCGCGCCACAGCCGCATGGGCAGCGCCCAGCTGCCGCGCGGCAGAAACACCTCGGCCAGCACCAGGGTGGCCATCGCGGCGAGGACGGACACCCCGACCTGCACGCCGTACAGCACGCCCATGCTCTGCTGGTCGTGCATGGTCGGCTTGAAGACGAGCATCGCGCCAAGACCGACCAGACCGGCGCCGAGGGCGCGCAGCGGGCCCACCCGGATGCCGAGCAGCCGTCCGGAGATCGCCGAGACGCCGAAGACGAAGACGCCCAGCGACGACACGGCGATGAGCACGATCAGCAGCCCGAAGGACAGATCGTCGATGCTGGTGGCAGCCAGCCAGGTCATGGCACGTTCCCCCGGGTGCGATGAGCAGTGCGTCAACAGTAGTCCGGCTCATCCCCCTCGGACCGTGCTGCCCGTATGTCACGCAGCAACCTGCCAGACACACACCACGGGGCCCGACATCGGGATGTCGGGCCCCGTGGCACGGGAGGGCGTGGCGGGCGTCAGCCCATCGCGTCGACCAGGCTCTTGGGCCGCATGTCGGTCCAGTTCTCGTTGATGTAGTCCAGGCACGCCTGGCGGTTGTCCTGGCCGTGGACGACGGTCCAGCCCGCGGGCACCTCCGCGAAGGCCGGCCACAGCGAGTGCTGCCGCTCGTCGTTGACCAGCACGTAGTAGCTGCCGTTCTCGTCCTCGAAGGGGTTGCTCATGGTGTGATCGCCTTTCTGACGGATCTATCGGGCTTGGCAGGTCTACTGGGCCTGTTGGGTCTGCCGGGTCTATCGGGTCTGCCGAGTCCTCGCGGGCAGGTCCGGTCAGCCGCAGCCACCGGCGTGGCCGGCGTCACCGGCGGGGACGAGCAGGGCGGGCTCGACCCCGCGGTCGTTCTCCGGCTGTTCCATGACCGCGGTCCGGGTCTTGGCGCGGACGCTCGCGACAAAGCCCGAGAGCCGGTCCAGCCCCCAGAACTTGTCGTGCCGGTGGATGAAGAACGGCACTCCGAACACTCCGTCGCGGTCCACCGCCCGCAGCGCCTCGATGCCCCGCCGGCGGATCTCCGGATCGTCGACCGCACCGGCCAACGCGTCGGGGTCGAGGCCGAGTTCATGGCCGATCGCGGCCATGGTGGCACGTTCGGAGATGTCGATGCCCTTCTCCCAGCGGGCCCGGTACACGGCGTCGATGAAGTCCCGCCCGCGGCCGGCGTCCTCGGCGACCAGATAGGCGAGATGGGAGACGTCCCAGTTGGGAGCGGTGTCGATCGGCCAGGCCATCGACAGACCACGCTCGATGGTCGCCCGCTTGACGTCCTGGAGGATGTAGAAGTGCTTCTCCTTCGACATCGCGACGTAAGGGAGGTGGATCCCGGCGTCGGCCAGCATGCGCTCGCTCACCTCGTCCGGCTCCCAGTACGGGCGCCATTCGATCGCGTCCGCCACATCGGGCGCGTTCTCGGTGAGTTCACGGTAGGCGAGCCAGGAATAGGGGCTGCGGAGTGAGAAATACCAGCGCGGTGGTTTGACGGCCAACGAAACCTCCTGGGTTCGGGGCGAAGCTAGATGGTGATGCCGCCGTCGATCTGGACGACGGAGCCGGTGACATAGGCCGCACGGTCCGAGACGAGGTACGAGACGAGATCGGCGACCTCATCGGCCTGCCCCAGCCGGCCGAGCGGCACCGACTCCAGCGCCTTGTCCTTCACCTGGCCGGTGAGCACGGAGGTCATATCGGTGTCGATGAACCCCGGGGCGACGACATTGGCGCGGATCCCGTACCGCCCGACCTCCTTGGCCAGGGCCCGGGAGAACCCGATGATCCCGGCCTTGGAGGCCGAGTAGTTGGACTGGGTGGCGTTGCCGTACACACCGGCGACCGAGGAGATGTTGACGATCACCCCGCTCTTCCGCTTCATCATCCCGAACACCACGGAACGGCAGACGTGGTAGACCCCGTCGAGGTTGACGTCCAGCACGTCATGCCATTCGTCGTCCTTCATCAGCAGCAGGGGGTTGTCACGGGTGATACCGGCGGCGGTCACGGCCGCGTCGATCGGACCCAGCGTCTGCTCGGTCTCCGCGACCAGCGCACGCACCGCCTCGGCGTCACGGACGTCGACCTTGCGGCTGAGCACCCGGACGCCGGTCTCGGTGACCTCCTTCTCCAGCTCCAGGGCGGCCGCCTCGTTCGACTGGTAGCAGAAGGCGACATCGAAGCCGTCCCGCGCCAGACGCCGCACCGTCGCCCGGCCGATTCCCCGTGAACCGCCGGTGACCAGCGCCACCCGGGATGCGTTCTCTGCCATTGGTTCTCCAAAGCGATTCGACCGGCCGCGTGCGGCCGGATGTCTGTTGCCGGCGGTCAGGCGAGGGCGGGGGCCGGGTCCCCGGGCCGCAGCTCTCCCGCCGGGCGGAAGGCCAGCACCGCGAGGCCGACCGTCAGGGCGGGCTCACCGGCCACCGTGGAACCGCCCTCGATGATCACGGTGTCGTCCACCCTCCGGGTGATGGACGCCCGGTGTTCCAGTACGTCCCCCGGCAGCACCGGCCGGTGGTACTCGACCCCGGACACGCTTCCGAAGAGCATGACCTGGCCCTCGAGCACATCGGGATCTGGCGACTCCCAAGTGGCCAGCAGCCCGGCCGACTGGCACCAGGACTCCAGCAGCAGCACCCGCGGATAGGCGTAGGTCTCCGCCGCCGCGTCCGGGCCGAGCCCCTGGTACCAGGGCTCATTGCAGGTCACGGCCTTCACGGCGGTCACCCGCTGCCCCGGGACCACTTCGGTCACCCGGTCCAGCAGCAGCATCGGGAACCGGTGCGGCAGCACCTTCCTGATCTCGGACTGACCGAACATCACGCCTCCTCGGCCGTGAACCGCAGTCTGACCTGGGCGGCGGCACCGCGCTCGGTGGCCACCTTGGCGGCGCACCGCCACGCCCCGGACCCACCGGTCCACACCAGGTCCACCTCCAGCCGGTCGCCGGGGAAGACCGGACTGAGGAACCGCGTGCTCTCCACCGCCACCAGCTCCAGACCGGTCGCGCCAGGCGGAGGCGTCCGCAGACCGCTGAGGTGCACGCACTCGATCACGCAGACCCCGGGGAAGATGGGGAAGCCCGGGTAGTGCCCGGGGAAGACCGCCTCGTCCTCGCCCACCGTGACGGCCGTCGCCGCGCGCACCTTGCCCCGGTCGTCGGCGGCGGCCGTACGGACGACCTCCACCCGCGCGGCGATCGGACTGCTCGGCCGGGTGCCGGTCACCCCGGCGGCCCCGGACCCGGCAACCACACCGCCCGACTCGGCACCCATCACTCCGGCGGCCCCGGACCCGGCAACCACACCGCCCGACTCGGCACCCATCACTCCGGCGGCCCCGGTCATCGCGGACCGGCCAGACGCAGCAGGGCGCAGCCGACCGCGCCGTCACGGTCGACGGAGGTCACCAGCGCCACCCGGCCGGCGGCCTCGGGGGTGGTTTCGGCGTGCACCAGCACCGCGGCGATCTGGAACGCCGCCGCCGCGGCCCCGGTGTCCCCGATGAGCGCGGCCTGGGTGAGGTGGACCGGGTCCGCACCCTCGGCGGCCTCCGCCACGGCGGCCCGCTCCTGCTCCCCGGACGGGCCGGGCGCCTCACTGGTGGAGACCGCCCAGATCTCCTCCGGGCGCACCCCCGCGCGGTTCAGGGCCCGGCGCAGACAGGCCGCCAGCGCGGGGCGCACCCCGCCGTCCAGCGCGATGCCCATCTCCACCGCGAGGATCTCCGCCAGCACCCGGTGCTCGGCGTCGTCCCGCCCGCCGGGGCCGCGCTGCACCGCCGGCGACGCACCAACTGTGCAGGCAGTGTCGTCCCGCCCGCCGGGGCCGCGCTGCTCCACCAGCAGCAGTCCGCAGCCCTCACCGGGCAGTTGCGCGGGCCCCTCGGTGTCCGGCCGGTGTGCGTGCCGCTCCAGCCAGGAGCGGGCGTGCGAGAACTCCTCGACCGCACCGCACAGCACGGTCCTGGCCCGGCCGAAGGTGAGCAGCCGGCGCGCGTAGTTGAGGGCGTAAAGACCCGCCGCGTGGCCACCGGCGATCGTGGTGTTCGGCCCCTTGAGCTGGTGCCAGATCGCGCTCTGCCCCGCGGCGCAGTTCATGACGGCGTTGGGGAAGCGCGCCGGGTCCACCAGATACGGCTTCTCCCCGGTGAGCGAGTCCCGGGTGAAGTCCATCTGGCTCTGCACACTGCCGGTGGTGGTGCCCAGGACGAGGGCGGCGTCCTCGCCGGTGGCCACCCACCGGTTGCGCGGCGCGTCGTCCAGCAGCCGGGCGACCGTGGTGACCGCGAGGCCGGTCACCCGGTCCATCGAGCGGACCCCCTTCTTCCCGAGCACCGTGCGCAGGTCGAAGTCGGGCACCAGACAGGCGCGGTCCCCGGCCGCCTGCCACTGCTCGTCGTCGAGCCCGGCCGCCGCGGGCCGGCGTTCCCTGATCCCCTCGGTGAAGGCCGCGCGGCCGATCCCGAAGGGCGATACCGCCGACCAGGCCGTGATGACCGGTCGATTCACAAGAGCTGTGCCGCCACTCATGTCTGCTCCGTCGCTCCGTCGCCGTCGTCGGTCAGGACTCGCCGCGCAGCGCCTTGGAGACGCGCTCGTCGAAGTTGATCAGGTTCCAGTCCCGCCGGTTCTCGATCAGGGCGTAGCCATGGGTGACCTTGCCGGTCGCGGTCGGCACCAGCCTGCCGTCGCGCACCACATAGCAGTCCATGCGGGAGGTGTAGGTGAAGTCCTTGAAGACGTTCTCGACGGTGTAGACCGTGTAGAGGTCCTCCTCCATCAGCGCCTCGTCCAGGATCTGGATCCGGGAGTGCGGGCAGGCGGGGATCCACCGGCGCTCGTCCAGCAGGGTCTTCACCGAGATGCCCCGGTCGGCGAGGAAGAGGTCCACGACCTCCTCCATCTGCCGCAGATAGCTGGACATCTGGAGCCGCTCCGAGAAGTGGCAGTACGGGTAGGGGATCCGCCACTTCCAGCCGAACGCGTTCTTCCCCGAGGTCAGCAGGTCGAGCACCGGGTCGGGGCCGGAGGTGCCGCGGCCGGCCGACAGCGAGGTGGTGACGGCCGTGAGGTCGGCGCCGGTCAGCTCCGGCGGCTCGGGGGCGACGGCGCCCGGGGTGCTCAGCCGGTCGGTGACGAACCGGGCGAGCTCGGCGGGCGGTTCACCGGCCGCCTCGACATAGCTGTCCGAGCGCAGCACCACCTTGGCGTTGGCGCCCACCACCTTGGTGTCCGCGCCGTCCCGCTCGGCGTGCAGGGACACCGTGAACGAGATGAAGGTGTCGTCGTCCCCGGCCGTCGGCACCACCCGCGCCTGGACCGTCTCGTCCATGTAGAGGGCGTGCAGGATCCGGGTGTCGAGGTCGACGATGTCCACGCCGAGGCCGTGTTCGGCGTACAGCGCCCGCGCCGGGAGGTCCGCGTCGGCGAAGTGGTAGAGGATGGCCTCCTCGACCAGGTAGTTGATGTGCTTGAACCCGATCCAGGTGCAGATGTTGGAGCCCTCGTACCGGGTGCGCAGCGACGCGGTCGTCTCGCTGGTGAGCAGCCTCTTGACGGCGCCTTCGGCCACTGTGGTCATCGAACGTGCTCCCATGGGAATCCGGGGCCGGGACCGCCGTGCGGACGGACGGCCGAACAGGTGCTGACGAAGCGGTCGAGCAGGGCGGCGAACTGCCGGGCCCGCTCGATCATCAGGAAGTGCCCGCAGTCGGGCAGCAGGTGGAACTCGGCGTCCGGGAGGCCGTCCGCGAGCGCGCGGCCCTCGGCCGGCGGCGCGGCGAAGTCGTCCGCGCCGGCGAGGACGAGGCACGGCACGGTGAACCCTCCCAGCCGCAGGGCGGGGGTGCGCAGATAGATCTCGAAGAACCGCATCCAGCCATAGGGGCCGACCCAGTCCCGGATGCGCTCGGCGAGGTGGTGGCGGGCCGCCCGGGGGACCCGGTCCCCGGCGTGCACCCGGATGCCCTCGGCGATCAGCGGGGCCATGTTGTCCACGGAGTGCTTCAGGCTCGCCCAGTCGAACTCCTCGGCCGTACGCCGGTAGAACGGGGCCACCAGCACCAGGCCGTGGACGCCGAACTCGGTGAACGGGTCCAGGCCCTCCTCGATCCGGCGGCCCAGGAACTCCATCAGGACGTTCGCGCCCATCGAGTGGGCGACCACCACATCGGCGCCGCCCGGCACCGCGCGCAGGACGTCGCCCAGGTACGGCACCAGATCGCCCCGGGCGCTCCACCCGGCGACGCTCCGGCCCCGCCAGGGCAGGTCGGCGGCCCACAGCTCGGGCCCGCCGGCCCGCCGGGCGTGCTCGACGCAGGCGTCCCACACCGAGCTGCTGTTGGACAGTCCGTGCAGGAAGAGCACCCGGCCCCGCCCGGGGTCGCCGGGGGCACGCCGGGTCACCACCACGGGGCTCTCCTTGTCGCCCCGCGCGGACGCCTCGGCTGGCCCACCGTGCTCCTGGGCGAGCCCCCGCACGAGGCGGTCACCGGTGGACATCAGGCCGCTGCCCGCCCGCGCAGCGCGATGCCCGCACTGGCGTCGTCGGCGTCGGTGCCCGCGGTGGCGTACACCGGACCGGCGCCGCCCCGGGCGAACCAGCCGACGGCCGCGGCGCACTGGAGCACTCCCAGCGCGCCCGAGCCCAGGCCGAAGACCTCGCCCAGATCGTGCCGGTCCACGCCCTCCAGCAGGGTGTCCGGCACGGCGGCCGCCCGCCGTTCGGGCAGGTGCCACAGGGCCGGCCGGTCGCCGGTTGTCTCGGCCAGCCGTTCCAGAGTGCGGCCCAGCCCGGCGCCCCGGACGTAAGTGCCGAGCACGGCCTGCGCGCTCGCTCCCCGTTCGGCGGCCGACTCCTCGCTCTCCACCACCAGCGCCGCCGCCCCGTCGATGGTCCGCGACCCGCCGGTGAAGGCGCGCACGGACTCGTTGTCGGGTTCGACGCCGAGGACCAGCGCCCGGGAGGCCCGGCCGCCGCGGATCAGCGTGGCCGCCCAGTGGACGGCGTCCAGCCCGGAGGTGGCGCCGTTGCACAGCATCAGATTGGGGCCGCGCAGCCCGAAGCGGATGGCGACGGAGGAGGCGATGACGTTGCTCGAGGCGTTCGGCAGGTCCATGGCGCTGCCCGCCGCCGCCGTGTGCTCGGCGATGGTGTCGATCGCCCGGCAGATGGTGTCGAGATTGCCGTAGTTGGAGCTCGCGACCATCGCGACGCTTCCGCCGGGGACGCGCAGGCCCCCGTCGTCCAGCAGCCCGGCGTTCCGCAGGGCCGCGTCGGCCGCGCAGTACGCGAGTTGCGTGGCCCGGTCCTTGTACCGCAGGCCCTTCCGGCCGACCAGGTCCTTCGGTTCGACCGGCGGGGCGTCCGCCGCCGGCGCCAGCAGCTCCGGTGCCGACCTCGCGCGGGGCAGCACCACGCCGACCCCGCTCACCACCACGGTCATCGGGCCGCCTCCAGGATCGCGACGGCGTTGATGCCGCCGAAGCCGAATGCGTTCAACTGCGCCACGGTCAGCGGCCGGTGGGCCGCCTCGCCGGTGACGAAGCGGAATCCGGCCGCCTCGTCCACCGGGTTGTCCAGGCCCACGGTCGGCGGCACCCGCCCCTCGGCGAGGCAGCGGAGGGTGACCACCAGGTTGAGCAGCCCGGAGGCGCCGGAGGTGTGTCCGGTCATCGACTTGGTGGCGGTCACCAGGGGCTTGTCCCGGTCCGGGCCGAAGACGTCCGCGAGCGCGGTCGCCTCCGCCTCGTCGTTGAGCAGCGTCCCGGTGCCGTGCACCATCAACAGGTCGATGTCCGCGGGCTTCACCCCGCCCCGGGCGTGCGCCTCCCTGATCGCCTCCGCGATCCCGGCCGGGTCAGGCGCCGTCACATGGAAGGCGTCGCAGTTGACCGCGACGTCCCGGACCAGGCCGTGCACCGGACGTCCGCCGGGGACCCGGCTGAGCACGACCGCCGCCGCGCCCTCGCCCATCAGCACGCCGTCCCGGTCGCGGTCGAAGGGCCGCACCCGGGTCGGGGGCACCGGCTGGACCCGCTCCAGCAGGCCGTACATGGTCTCGGTGAGCACATCGACCCCGGCCACGACCACCGTGTCCGCCCCCTGCGCCAGCAGGTCCACGCCCAGCGCCAGGGCGTACAGCCCGGCCGAGCACGCGTTGGACAGGGTGTGGGTGTCATCGGCCTGGAACGCCTCGCGCAGCGCGGTGCCGAAGTGGAGCTCGGAGGCGGGGAATTCGGCGCCCTGGGTGCGCCACAGCTCCACCGAGCGCAGCTCGCGCAGCCCGGTGCCGACCAGGACCGGCACCCCGCTCAGATCGCCGTCGTCGAGGCCCGCGTCGCGGACCGCCTGGCCGACCGCGTCCAGCAGCAGTCCGGTCGCCCGCCGGGTGACGTCCACCCCGGGCGCGGGGCGGTTGTCCACCTCGTACGCGTGGTGGGCCGTGTGCCGGGCGTGGTCGAAGCCGCGGAGCTCGGCCACTCCGGAGCGGCCCGCGCACAGGTTGCGGAAGAGCTCGTCGACATCCCCGCCCAGTCCGGCCACGGCTCCCACGCCGGTCACCGCCCAGCTCATGCCGGCACCCCGACCGCCCAACCCGGCCACGGCACTCTTGCCGGTCCCGGTCTCCGTGCCGGTCACCGCCCAGCTCATGCCGGCACCCCGACCGCCCAACCCGGCCACGGCACTCTTGCCGGTCCCGGTCTCCGTGCCGGTCACCGCCCAGCTCATGCCGGCACCCCGTCGTACCGGCCGAGCAGCACCACCGCGTTGTTGCCGCCGAAGGCCAGGCCGTTGTTCTGCACGACCTTCAGCTCGGCCTCGATCGCCACATTGGGCACGCAGTCCACATCGCACTCGGGGTCGGTGGTGGTGTGGTTGATGGTCGGCGGAATGAACTTCTCGGTGATCGCCAGGGCGCAGCCGATGGCCGACAGCGCGCTGGCGGCGCCCATGGTGTGGCCGATCATCGACTTCATCGAGATGGTCCTGGGCGGACGGCTGCCGAAGACCTCGCGGATCGCGCGTGCCTCGGTGACGTCGTTGGCCTTGGTGCCGGTGCCGTGGGCGGAGATGAGGTCCACCTGGTCGGCCTTGACCCCGGCGTTCTCCAGGGCCAGCTGCATGCACCGGCCGACGCTGTCCTGGTTCGGCGCCACCTGGTGGTAGGCGTCGCAGTTCAGGCCGTACCCGAGCACCTCGGCGTAGATCCGGGCGCCACGGGCCAGCGCGGACTCCAGGCTCTCCAGGACCAGCACCCCGGCGCCCTCGCCGGTGAGGATGCCCTTGCGGTCGACGTCGAACGGCCGGCACCGGTCCGGCGCGATGGTGCCCAGCCGGTAGAAACCGGAGAACGTCTTGCGGCACATCGCGTCGGCGCCACCGCACAGCGCGTACTCCGCGTCCCCGGAGCGGACCGCGTCATAGCCGTAGCCCAGGGCGTAGTTGCCGGCCGCGCAGGCGGTCGGAATCGTCACCGCCTCCACGTCGGACAGCTGGAGCTCCTGCGCGATGGCCGCCGACAGACGGCCGGCCGGAACGCGGCGGGCGAGTTCGGGCGACATGTGCTCGGGACCGTGCGCGATCTCGGCCTCGACCAGGTGGTCCAGGTCCCTCGATTCACCGTCGGTGGTCCCGATGGAGATCAGGCCCGGCAGCGACCGCCAGTCCGCGATGGACACCCCCGCGTCCTCGATCGCCATCCGGGCCGCGGCGACCGAGTACTGCGTCGCCCGGCCGAGGTGCTCGACCGCGAGGTGGCGTATCCACCGCTCGGGGTCGAAATCCTCCACCTCACAGCCGTTCGCGTGGTCGAACCCCTCGACGTCGAACACCGTGATCGGCTTGGCCCCGCTGCTTCCGGCGCGCAGTCCCCGCCGGAACTCATCGACGCCCATACCGATACTGGAGACCACACCGAGACCGGTGATCACCACTCTTCGCGGGCTCGCATGCCCCGACTCCGCCATCCCGACCCCTTAAGTCCGCTGTTCCGGCCGTGTCCGCAGATACGAAAGCGCCGCTTTACCAGCCGGCGGACTCGGCGACTACCTCGTAGACGCCCTTGAGGTGCACCATCCGGGGGAGTTCCGACTGGTCGATGGTGACGTGGAATTCCTTCTCGAGGTTCGCGAGAATTTCGATGGACCGCAGCGAGTCAGCCGAGTGGTCCTCCTTGAAGAGGCTGGTCTCGGTAACCTCGTCCTCTTCGATCTCCAGAACGTCGCAGACGATCTCCTTGATCTTCTGCACCCGCTCCTCGTGAACCGAACTCATGATGGATCCCCCACTTTCGAACAAGGCCGACCCACGGCCCGTTTCCATTTCGGACTCGGATCTTTCTATGGCACCCCGCGATACCGCGCAATGCCCACTGCATAAAGCTGCCACATCCCGGTCGGCAGTCCTGCCCGCTACCCGGATTCCCGCTCATCGGCGGTTATTTATCGGCGCTTCCCAACAGAACTATCCGGGCGGCCGGTACCGCGCAACAGCCGGTACAGGAAGCTGCCAGCGAATCGTGTCCGCCCGCCGCCGTCCCCTGATCAGGGGCCCGGTCCCGTGGACGGCTCACACGGTGGATCCGAGCCCCTGACCTCCTCCTCCCGGCATGCCGCGGCGGGTGCGCGAAGCACCGCGGGCGCGCCGAGGGGAGGCACCGGCGGTCGTTCGGGGGATGACCACCGCCGGAGTCGGATCTCCCGCCGTCCACTTCCGGGACACGGGGTCTTCCGCCAACTGACTGGATTTCTATCCGAGTCCGTTGATCTTCCACAATGCCGCTAACAGGAAGGTGCCAGCGCAGGTGCCAGCGCAAGAGCCGCCCCCGCCGCGGGCCGGCGGGACACCATGACACCATCGGTCGGTGATCGAGCTCGGCTACTCCCTCTCCCACCGCTTCCCGGACCCCTCGCAGACGGACTACCGGAGCGCACCGGTCCAGGCCCTGCGCCACGACCTGTTCTGCGGCGATGTCCATCTGACGGACACCTCGACCGGCCGCGAACTGTCCACAGCCTGGGGATGGGTGCCGGTGCTGGACTTCGCCTGGGCGCTGTGCGACATCGTCGAACTGCTCGACCGGGATCCGCGCGGCAGCCGCTCCGCCACCCCCGTCCGCGCGGAACTGGACTTCACCGAATCCACCGACCGGATGCGCTTCGAGCGGCGCTTCGGATGGGTGGACATCACCGCCGACTGGGCACCGGCCACGGAGCCACCGCTGAATTTCTCCCATGCCGCACTGCGCCGCGAGGCCCGGGACTTCCTGCACGATCTGGTCGCGGATCTGACGGATCTGCACGAGGAGCTCGCGGACAACCCCGCGATCTGGAATCTCCAGGCCCGTTTCCCCCGCGTCTAGCGTCCGTCTATCACCGGCCTATAGTCACGGACCTCCATTGGAATAGGACGGCCATAGGCGGGCATTCCATGCTGGTCCCGCGGACTTGGATGCCGGTCCGCACGAACCAGGGAGGTGCAGTGGAAAACGTATCGACCACTGAGATTCCGGCCGGAGTGGAACTCGATTTCACGGCCTGGCTCCAGCACCTGGAACGCCGGGACCTGGACGATCCGGCGGAGTTCGCCGCGGTCGTCAGGGAGCTGGCGCTCGACCCGCACCGCACGGAGTACGCCGAGTACATCGGGCCCCGGCAGTCGCTGATGAGCGACGCGGGCGCCCGCTGGGCCAGCCTGGTGGCCATGCTCATCAACGCCGTCCACAGCAGCATCGCGGACACGCCCTGAGGCGTCTCGAGCCGGATCGGCCGGGTCCCGGGCCCGCCAAGGACCACCCGGGGCCCGGCCACCGCCAGGACCGCCTGGGGCCCGGCCCGGATCAGCCCGTACGGCCGCCCGGATCAGCTCGTACCGCCGCCCGGCGGTGACTGCGGCCCCGGTCCGCGGCCCCGCTGCTCACGGGCGAACAGCCACACCAACGGGCGGTACCGGTACCGCAGTTGGTCCCCGTCAGCGATGATGTCCAGCAGGCGGACCTCCGAGATCGACTCCAGTACGTCCTCGGCCCGCCCCTCCGGCCACCGCAGCTCCACGGCCGCCTGACGCGCCGTGAACGCGGAGCACCCGTCCCGGTACGCCAGCACCCGGAACGCGTACCGGGCCGTCGGCGCCAGCCGGGCGTGACAGCGGCTCAGGGTCGCCCGTACGTCGAGGCTGCCCAGGGACAGCTCGCCCAGCCGCCGCTCCGCGGGCGCCAGCCGGTCCGCCAGATGCGCCAGCCGCCACTGCGGATAGGCCGCCAGCCGCGCCGCGCAGATCCGCAGCGCCAGCGGAAGCCCGTCGCACCGCGCCACGATCCGGTCGGCCGCGTCCGGCTCCGCCGCCACCCTCCCGGGCCCGGCGAGTGCCGCCAGCAGCAGCCGCCCCTCCGCGGCGTCCAGCGGATCGAGCCGCACCAGGCGCGCCCCCTCCACCGAGGCGAGCGAGGAGTGACCGGTGATCAGCGTGCGACAGCCGTCGCCGTTCACCAGCAGCGGGCGCACCTGGCGGTCCTCGACCGCGTTGTCCAGCACCACCAGCGCCCGGCGGCCGGCCAGCCGGCTGCGGTACAGCTGCGCCCGTTCGTCCAGGGCGGCGGGCAGATCGTGATGGCCGACGCCGAGCGCCCGCAGGAACCAGCCGAGCACGTCCAGCGGATCCTTGGGCCCGCCGTCCTCCTCCCTCAGGTCGGCGTACAGCTGCCCGTGCGGAAAGTCCGCGCGGCAGCGGTGCGCGGCGTGCACCGCCAGCGCCGAGGTGCCCGTCCCCGGAGCGCCGGTCAGCACCGTCGCCCCGCCGCGCCCGAGGGCCCGCAGCCCGTCCGACACCATCGCGAGCTGCTCGGCGCGCCCGCTCAGATCGGCGATGTCGGTCGGCAGCATGGCGGGCATCAGACCGGCCCAGATGTCCCCGGCCATCGGCTCGGGCCCGGGGGCGCCCGCCCGGCCCGCCTTGTGCAGCCGCACCCGGACCGGCTCCGGGGCGGCGGGGCCGGGCAGATCGCCGCGCAGCACACCGTGGTGGACGTGGCGCAGCCCCGCGCCGGGGTCCATCCCGAGCTCGTCGCGCAGCACCCGCCGGCCACGCTCGTAGACCGCCAGCGCGTCCGCCCGCCGGTCGCACCGGTACAGGGCGGTCATCAACTGCCCGCGCAAGCCCTCCCGGAGCGGATGCTCGGCCACCAGCCGGGTCAGTTCGGGCACGGACCGGGCGTGCCGGCCCAGCGCCAGCTCCGCCTCCAGGCGGTGCTCCACCGCGCTGATCCGGGCCTCCTCCAGCCGCGGCAGCTCGGTCTCCTCCAGGAAGCCGGTCACATCCGACAGGGCGGGCCCCCGCCACAGCGCCAGCGCGGTGTGCAGCCGCTCGGCGGCGTCCGCGTACCGGCCGTCGGCGAGTTCACCGCGCCCCTGCTCGGCGAGGCGCTGGAACTCCTCCCAGTCGAACCGCGCCCCGCTGTGGTCCATGGCGTACCCCGGGCCCCGGCGGACCAGCTGGAGCCAGGGGGCGCAGCGCTTGCGCAGCCGCGAGATATGGGTGTAGAGCTGCGCGGTCATCGTGACCGGCGGATTGCGCCCCCACAGCAGCTCGCTGAGCCGGTCGTCCGAGACCACCCGGCCGCCGGACAGCAGCAGAGCGGCCAGCACGGTCCGCTGTTTGGCGCCGTCGACGGGCAGCAGCAGCCCGTCCACGCGCACCTCCACCGGCCCCAGGATTCCGAACTCCACCTGCCGCACAGCTGCCTCCCCACGGCCTCGGTGTCGTTCGGCCCGACCACCCCCGCCCTCGTTCGTCCCACCCCCGCCCCGCCGTCCGCGGGACGTCAGCAACCTGACAACTCGGCGATCCGCACCGCCGCGTCGATCGCCTCACAGCCGAGCTGATGCCCCGGGTTGCGGCTCACCCGGCTGATCGGCCCGGAGAGCGACAGCGCCGCGACCACCCGCCCCTCCGGGGAGCGCACCGGCGCCGATACGGTCGCCATGTCCGGCTCCCAGCCCCCGACGCTCTGGGCCCAGCCCCGCCGCCGTACGCCGGAGAGCATGGCCGCGGAGAACCGGGCCCCGCGCAGCGCCTCGTACAGCACCTCGGGTTCCTCCCACGCGAGCAGCACCTGGGCCACCGCACCGGACTTCATGGGAAACGCGGTGCCCACCGGCATCGGCTCACCGCCCAGCACCTCGGAGGAGGCCACACAGATCCGCATCCGGCCGCGGCGCCGGTGGAGCCGGGCGCTCGTCCCGGTCCGGGCGCTCACCTGCGCCAGCACCGGGCCCGCCTGGGCCTTCAGCCGGTCCTGGCGCGCCTCGACGACCATGTCGCCCAGCCGGGGCCCGAGCGCGAAGCGCCCCTGCCCGTCGCGGGCGACCAGTCTCAGCCGCTCCAGGGCCACCACCAGCCGGTGCACGGTGGGCCGTTTCAGACCGGTGTCGGAGACCAGCCGGGCCAGTGTGGCGGGGCCGCTCTCCAACACGCCCAGCAGCAGCGACGCCTTGTCGAGCACGCCCACTCCGCTCATCTGCGGCGGTGAGGTCATCGTCGAGTGGGCCATGAGGTCAACCCAGATGCGCGGCGAGCGCGCGGACGACGGCGTCGCGCTGCTCCACCAGGTAGAAGTGGTTCCCCGGCAGCACCCGCAGTTCGAAGCCCGCCGGTGCCACCTCGCCCCAGGCGGCCATGTCCTCCGCCGTGATGTGCGGGTCGCCGTCCCCGACATGGGCCACCACCGGGCAGCCGACCGGCACCGCGGTACGGGGGCCGTACGTCCCGACCGCCTTGAAGTCCGCCCGGAGCGCGGGCAGCACCACCTCGCGCAGATCCGGGTCGTCCAGCAGCTCGCCGTCGGTGCCGCCGAGCCCCCGCACCTCCTCCAGCAGCGCCTCGTCGCCGTCCAGGTAGGTGGCCTGGGGCGTCAGCTCGTGCGGGGCCTTCCGGCTGGAGACGAAGAGCGCCTGGGGGAGGATGCCGTACCGGCTCTCCAGCCGCAGCGCGACCTCGTACCCCACGGACGCGCCCATGCTGTGGCCGAAGAGGGTCAACGGCACGTCCGCGAAGGGCAGCAGGGCCGCCGTGACCTCGTCCGCGAGATCCTCGATGCGGTCGATGCCCGGCTCGGCGAGCCGCTCCTGCCGGCCCGGATAGCGCGTGGCCAGCACTTCCACCCCGTAGTCGAAGGCGGTCCCCCAGCCGTGGAAGAACCCGGCGGATCCCCCCGCGTGTGGCAGGCAGACCAGCCGCCTGCGCGGTGCCGCCCCGGTCCCGTATCTGCGGAACCACTTGCTGTCGATGCCGACGGCCATCGTCTCCACGCCCCTCCCCGTCATCGTCGGCCGATCCCCCGTCGCCCTGGTGACCCGCCCGCACTCCTTGCGGCCAGTTCTAGCCGCGCCCCGATGCACCGGGCAACGGCCGGTCATGAAGCTGCCATTGGGCCGCTGAAAAGAATGCGATGGCTGTCACCGCCGCTCCCCGGCGGATTGCGAGATGAGCAGACCGAGTTCCGCGGCGCGCACCCCGGCCTGAAATCGTGAATTCGCCCCGAGTAATGCCATGATCTCCGCGACATATCTTCGGTAGGTGCGCACGGACATCGCGAGTTCCCGAGCCGCGACCTCGTCGGTCACCCCGGCCCGCAGCCGCTCGAGTATCTGCTGTGCGATATCCGCCCGCGTCTTGTCGCCGAATTCGATGCGGTCGGAGACCTCGACCGCGTTGCGCCACACCCCGTCGAACAGCGCGACCAGGGGCTGGATGACACCGGGGGCGCGGACCACCGAGGCCCGGCGGCCGGCCACCGACGCGGCGCACACCAGCGCGTGCTCATTGTCGGCGATCACGGCGACCAGCGCGGGGATCCGGGCCACCCGGGTCCGTACCCGCGGTTCGGCGGCGTGCGCCGAGACGAACCGCCAGTCGAGCGTCGAGGGCGTGCACAGCAGCCGCACCCGGGAGGTCTTCCGCGCCGTACCGGACAGCAGCGCGGTCAGGGCGCCGTGGACCGCCTCGGAGTACCCGGGCTCCGCGGCGAGCACCACGTCCACGCGCTTGGCCGCGTCCGTGACCAGCCGCGCCGCCGTCTCGACGGCGTCCTCATGGGCGTCGACGACGTCCACCATGGAGTCGCGGTGCAACTGATTACGGCGTCTGTCCACCGTGGACGCGAGGAGCGCGCTGACTTCCAGCAGCTCCCGTTCGAATTCATCGGCGGCCTCGACCGGAACGAGGTCCACCTCTCGACGGCTGCTGCCCGAAGAGCTCTCGGGCACCCCGGATGGCACACCACTCACCCCCGCGTGAGTTCTGCTTCGCGTATCAACCGCGGAACACCCACTCGTGTCCGCCCATCGGCACGGCCCGCCCCGTACCGCGTCACTCCACGGTCAGTCGGCCGTCGACAGCAGGCCGAGCTCGACCGCTCGCACCCCTGCCTGGAACCGGGAACTGGCCCCCAACGCCCGCATGATCTCCGCGACATGGCGCCGGTAGGTGCGTAACGACACCTCGACCTCACGTGCCGCGACATCGTCGGTGTAGCCCTTGCAGAGCCGCTCCAGGATGCGCCGGGCGGACTCGGTCCGCAGCCGCTCGCTGATCCAGCGGTGCTCCGCGAGGCGCACCGCGCCCGACCACGCACCGGCGAACAGCAGATCCAGGGCCCGGACGGACGCCGTGTCCTCGATGACCGACACCACGTCCCCTCCGCCGCGCTCCACGGAGGACCGGACCATGGCCACGCTGCCGTCCACGATCAGCATCTCCATGACCGCGTCGACCACCTTGACCTGCGTGTTCACACCGCCTTCCACGGCGGCCCGGGTCGCCGGGTCGGCGAGCGCGTCAGGAGTGCACAGCAGCCGCACCGGAATGCGCCCATGGCCCGGCCCGGTCAGCCGGCGCAGCGCCGACACCATGACCTCGGCCCGGTCGCCGCCGGCGGGGAGCGCGATGCTGATGCCGTGCCGGGCCCGGTCGACGAGCCCCTCCACGGCATGTCCGACGGCCGCGTCATTCCCCTTCATCGTCACCACGGCGTGCCGGGCCACGGTGCGGCGGTGCAGATTCACCGTCGAATCGATCAATTTACGGGCCTGGAGCAGTGCCTGCACCACGCCGTCTCGCCCCGGTTCGGGACCACAGGCTCCCGAAGCCGCGCTTACCGCCGCCGGTTCCCCCGCTCTCGCGGAAACAGGCGCCATCGCCAAACCTGTCACGCTTTACCCCCGTTATGACACAACGATCACCAGCGGACATCGGACCGGTAGGTCCGGGATGCGGCTGGGAGGTTGAAGTGAGTGACCATCCCCCTGAATGGCCAGGTATGTTCCGTTCGCCAAAGGTTGAAAGGCGGAACACTTCAATTATCGATGCGCGGCCGACAGTAGTTCCCACTCCTACGCCAGTCAACGCGTTTGAGTCGGCCCAGAAAGAGTAGGCGCGCCTCCCCCCTTATCGGCCCCCTCGATCCCCCGCGCGGACCCCCGAAGTTGTCAGCTAGCTGTAGGGCGGCCCCCGGGCTCCCCCGCCTCTGACGTCGTGATCATCACTGTACGCATCGGTCCGGAGGCTTTCAGCGAGCGTCCCGGGTTGTTTCTGTCCTGTTACTGCCAGCCAACGCAGGGAATCGGAGAATGACTCCGACAAGCCGCGAACCAGCGGGTCATACCGCTCCAAATCCATGTGGCGATCATTCACATGAGGAGTTCCTCATTCCTGAGTGACCGCCGCCACAATCCGGGCCGAAGTGGCGATTGCAGCATGCGTCAGGCCGCCGCGCAGACGCCCTTCATGCTGTCGATCAGCGCGAGCACCGCCCGCGCGGACGGAAGAATCATGCGACCTTCCCTGGTGAGCTGGGCACCGGTGGAGTCGCGGGTGAAAAGCTTGGTGCCCAGCATCTGTTCCAGGCACTTGATCTGGTAACTAATGGCCGGTTGTGAATAGCCGAGCGCCTTGGCCGCCTGATCCATACGCCCTATCTCAGCGATGGAAACGAAAGCGCGGAACTCCCGCTCATGCATTTTGCCCCCTGTCCGGCGGCCATCATCCGATGGCCGTCGAGAACCCGTCCACGAGATGGCACGGGTTATCCGATCCGTCGAGACCATATCAACGTACTCAATCTTGGAAGGCAACATCCGGTGCAGGAAGCTGCAATGCGACGGGCCGCGCAGACTTCACAAGAGCGGAACATGCTGCAACGCCGGAGGTGAAGAACCCGGCCCCGATGAAAGTTCACCCGCCGTTCACGGCGGTGGCGGTCCACGTGGCGGCCCACAGGGGCGGGCGGTCGCGAGGACGAGAAGGAGGAGGCGGGGAGAGAGGCGGCGGGGGGAGAAGAGGTGGGGAGAGATGGCGAACGCCCCGGAGGGCAGACCGTCCGGGGCTTCTTCCCTGCTCGGGCTCAGAGCCGACTGTCGGGTTCGAACCGACGACCTTCGCTTTACAAGAGCGGTGCTCTACCAGCTGAGCTAAGTCGGCGTCCCCCGTAGTGTACCCGGCCCCGGGGGGTGATCCGTTCGAAAATTCCCGGGTCCTGGCTAGAGACATGGCCACCCTCGCCGGTATAGCGTCACGCCAATCCACCTCCGGTGGACTAGACCCCCTCCTTTACTCGGATCGTCCGGCACGTTCCTGCCGGTGAAGGGACAGATCACCATGGCCACCGTCACGTACGACAAGGCAACCCGGGTGTACCCGGGCACCGAGAAGCCCGCCGTCGACCAGCTCGACATCGGCATCGAGGACGGCGAGTTCCTCGTCCTCGTCGGCCCCTCCGGCTGCGGGAAGTCGACCTCCCTGCGGATGCTCGCGGGGCTCGAGGACGTCAACGGCGGAGCCATCCGGATCGGGGACCGCGACGTCACCCATCTGCCGCCGAAGGACCGGGACATCGCCATGGTGTTCCAGAACTACGCGCTGTACCCGCACATGACCGTCGCCCAGAACATGGGCTTCGCGCTCAAGATCGCCGGCGTCAACAAGACCGAGATCCGGCAGAAGGTCGAGGACGCGGCGAAGATCCTGGACCTCACCGAGTACCTGGAGCGCAAGCCGAAGGCGCTGTCCGGTGGTCAGCGGCAGCGTGTCGCGATGGGCCGGGCGATCGTCCGGGAGCCGCAGGTGTTCCTCATGGACGAGCCGCTGTCCAACCTGGACGCCAAGCTGCGTGTGCAGACGCGTACCCAGATCGCCAGCCTCCAGCGGCGGCTGGGCATCACCACGGTGTACGTCACCCACGACCAGGTCGAGGCCATGACCATGGGCGACCGGGTGGCGGTGCTCAAGGACGGGCTGCTCCAGCAGGTCGACTCACCGCGCAGCATGTACGACCGCCCCGCCAACCTCTTCGTCGCGGGCTTCATCGGCTCGCCCGCGATGAACCTGGTCGAGGTGCCGATCGCCGACGGCGGTGTGAAGTTCGGCAACAGCCTCGTCCCGGTCTCGCGTGAGGCGCTGAGCGCCGCGTCCGACAAGGGTGACCGCACGGTCACCGTGGGCGTCCGGCCCGAGCACTTCGACGTGGTCGAGCAGAACGGCGGCGCCGCGCAGGGCCTCACCAAGGCGTCCGACGACGCCCCGGCCGGTCTCGCCGTCACCGTCAACGTCGTCGAGGAGCTCGGCGCCGACGGTTACGTCTACGGCACCGCCGAGGTCGGCGGCGAGGTCAAGGACCTGGTCGTCCGCGTGAACGGGCGCCAGGTGCCGGAGAAGGGCGCGCAGCTGCACGTCGTGCCGCGGCCGGGCGAGACCCACGTCTTCTCGACCTCGTCCGGGGAGCGGCTCAGCGACTGAGGCCGCTGAACCGTCAGTTCGTACCGACGGCGCCGTTCGTCCGCTTCCCGCGGACGGGCGGCGCCGTCGCGTTGGGTGGGGGCGGAGCGAGTGTGCCGCGGTGTTGCGTTGTCGATAAATTCCCCGACATTTCGAGCATTTCGCCCCCGAGCGTCAACTCCCCGAACACCAAGAGTGGGTTTCCATCACCCGGCCTGGTGACGGAATGTCGCCAAATCGTCGCTCCTCGCTACGATCACGGCGTACCGCGGTTCCGTACCGCAGTTCCGTACCGCAGTTCCGTACCACCCACTCCGTACCACCCACCCGCGAGGAACCAGCCCGTGAACCACGCAGCCCGCCGCATCGGCAGAACGCTCGCCCTCGTCCTCCCCGTCGTGCTCGTCCTCTCCGGCACCCTCGCGGTCACCCGCGTCCCCTGGGCCTCGCCGAGCGCCGAGTCGCAGATCCTCACCGCCTCCTCCGACCGGGCGTCCACCCATGCCACCCACCGGGCGCCGCATGAGCTGCTGCGGGACCGGCTGCTCGCCGAGCTCCAGGAGAAGAACCCGTCCGTGGCGCTCACCCACCTCCAGGTGGCGACGGCCGAACGGCCCTCGCTGGCCAAGCACTGCGCCTCCATCGCCCGTGCGCTCGGCCGCGCGGCGGTCGCCAAGTACGGCGGTGTGAGCCGCGCCCAGGCGTACGCACGGCCCGTCTGCGACACCTCGTTCGCGTCCGGGACCACCCAGGCGTACCGCTGACCGCGTCCCCCGCCGTCCCGCCGGGGCCCTTCCCACCCTCGTTCGCCCTTCGGCGGTCCCCGCACCGCATATGGTGCGGTTCATGAGCGATGACGACGAGCGCAGGCCCGGGCCTCACCACCAGACCGCGCGCCCCACACAGGCCGTCGTCCTGGCCGGAGGCCAGGGCTCACGGCTGCGTCCGTACACCGACGACCGCCCCAAGCCGATGGTCGAGATCCCGGGCACCGGGACTCCGATCATCGGCCACCAACTGGCCTGGTTGGCCGCCGAGGGCGTCACCGACGCCGTGGTCTCCTGCGGCCACCTCGCCGCCGTCCTCCAGGACTGGCTCGAGGCGGCGGAGCTGCCGCTGCGGGTGCGGACCGTCGTCGAGAAGGAGCCGCTGGGGCGCGGCGGCGGCCTGAAGTTCGCCGCCGCCAGGCTCCCGGAGCCCGACCAGCCCTGGTACGCCACCAACGGCGACATCTGGACCCGCTTCTCGCTCCGCGACATGGCGGACTTCCACGACGAGCGCGGCGCCACCGCCACGCTGGCGCTCGCCCGGCCGCGCATTCCGTGGGGGGCGGTGGAGACCAATGAGTTCGGCCACGTCCTGGACTTCATCGAGTCGCCGCCCTCGCCGTACCTCATCAACGCGGGCGTCTACGTCTTCTCCGCCGCGTTCACCACGCTGCTGCCCGACCGGGGCGACCACGAACGCACCACCTTTCCGCGGCTGGCGCGGGAACGCCGGCTGGCGGGCTTCCCGCTGCCGCAGGGGGCGTATTGGCGGGCCATCGACACCGCGAAGGATCTGACCGAGGCAGCCAAGGAACTGGCCGCGGGCCCCCCACCCCACGGCCACGGCCCCTTCGGCACGACCCCTGTGCCACACGCCTGACCCGCGGGCGCGCCACGCGGCACAGACAGGGCTGCCCCCCGCTGGCCGCGGGCGGTACTGGGCTCTACGGCTCGGGGCCGGAGCCCTTCCCGACAGCGCCTGCGGCGGGCTGCTCCCCTCCCCGCCCCTCCCCGAAACTGGGGCTCCGCCCCAGACCCCGGGGGTCCAGGAAAGCCCCGCACGCGGCGGAGCCGCATACCGGGCGTGCTGGCCCGGCAGGGGGTGGCCGGGGCTCTGCCCCCGGACCCGGGGTCCAGGGGCGGAGCCCCTGGTTACGGGAAGGGGCGGGTAGGGGAAAGACCCGCCCACCCCGCCATCACCACGAGCCAGCACACCACGGGATGTCCGGGGCCCACCCCCGAGCCCGGGGTCCAGGGGCGGAGCCGCTACCACGCGGCGGAGCCGCATATCGGCGCTGCGGGAAGAGGCGGGTAGGGGAAAGACCCGCCGGGCAACGCTAGGCGCGGGGGGCGTTTTCAGCCGAGGAGGCCGCCCAGGGCGGCTTCCTCGGCGGCCGGGTCGCTGTAGTTGTATGCGTTGTCCTCCGGCGGCCCGCCCTCCGGGCCCCCCGCGGACAGGCCACCGCCGGCCCCACCCAGCGAGGACGGGCCCGGCGCCGTCGGGTCGAGGGGGTGGCGCGGGGAGCGGGGGGTGGTGCCCAGGCCCGGGCGGGGCCGGGAGGCACCGCTGGGGCGGCCGGACGTACCGGACGCCGAATCCGTCGCGCTCGGCACCCCGGACGAGGACGTCGACGCCGAGGAGTCCGACGCGGACGGCCGGGGACGGTGCGACAGCCGCTCACGCGGCGACGGCGCGCCCGCCGTGCCACCGCCCGCGCCCACCGTCCCGCGCTGCCCGCCACGCGGACTCTCCGCGGGCTTGCTGGGCAACGGTGAGCCGGGCAGATGGTTCGTCGGCATATCGCTCGGCTCCGGCGCCTTCACGACCTCCGAGGACCGCACCGCGGCCCCCAGCATCGAGCCCACCAGCAGCGTCAGCCCGGCGACCACCATCGCCATCACCCCGCCGCGGCGCAGCACCCGGCGCCGCAGCTCCCACAGTTCGGCCCGGGGGCCGAGCCGCCGCCACGCCTCCCCGGCGAGGCGGCCGTCCACCGAGTAGACCGGCGCGCCCGCGATGATCAACGGGCTCCAGGCGGCGAGGTAGATGATGTCGGGCGCGTCGTAGACCGGCACCGTGCGCCAGCTCACGGTGACGATCAGCGCGGCGGACAGCAGCGCGCCGAACGAGGCGGCCAGCCGCTGCCACAGCCCGAGCACGGTCAGCACCCCGACCACGATTTGCAGGAACGCCACGGTCAGCCCGGCGCCCACCGGATGCTCCAGCGCCAGGTCGCGCAGCGGCTCGGCGATCGGCCAGGGGTGCAGCCTGCGCAGCCAGGTGACCATCGAGCCGCGCTCGCCGCCGTCGAAGTAGACGGGATCGGAGAGCTTGCCCATGCCGCCGTAGATGGAGATGAAGCCGAGGAAGATGCGCAGCGGGAGCAGGACGACGCCGAGGTTCATCCGGCGCCCGGGGTAGTAGGCGTGGCGTACGGACTCGGAGTGGCGGCGCGGACGCGGAACCGCGGCCCCCCGCGACTCGCCTCGCGGCTCCTCCCGTTCGCCGTCGAGGGCGCCCGACCGTCCGGAGGACGCGCCGTGCCGCTCCGCAGCGGCTGCCCTGGCCACCGCGCTCGCCCCGCCCGCCTCGTGCGGTCCGTCCGCGCCCGGACGCCGCCGCCCACCGGACGACCCGCCGGATGACCGGGGCACGGACTCCGTCCGCGGGTTGCGCGGGCCGATGACCGTGGGCGCCGTGTCGTCGTCGAGGGCGATCCTCGGCAGCACCTGCGTGGCGCCCACGTCCTCGGCGCCCTCGCCCGCCCGGGAACGGCCCAAACCGTCGCTCAGGCCATCGGACAGACTGTCGGTCAGACCCTCGGAGGAGTACCGCACGGCCTGGAGCAGCCGGGTCGCCGCGGTGTCCCCGCCAGGGCGGGTACGGCCGCTCCACACCACGGGCGGCCGACGCCGGCCGGGGGCCGGGACGCGGGCGAGCCGTGCCCTGTCCGTCAGCGTGTTGCTGACGACCGGGACGCTGAGCTGCACCCGGAAGCTCGGGGCATTGACGGCGACCTGCGCCGGATCGCATGGCACCTTGGCCATGGTCAGCTGTGGTTCGTCGTCGAATCCCCCCGCGCGTCCCGCCAGGGGCGAAGGCATGCGGGCTTTTCTGGTCTCCACGCCCAACTAACCGAGTGACGGACGGGAAAGACACTGCCGGGGACGTCCCGATCTGTCCGAGGCCCGTCAAGATCATCGGTCAGGGACGCGCCCAGCGGCGGCGACCGCTCACTCCAAGGCCACGCCCGGCGGCGGCAACCGCTCACACCAGAGTCACGCCCGGCGGCGGCAACCGCCCACACCAGGGTCACGCCCGGCGGCGCACCACTCACTCCACGGTCAGCCCCGCCGCCGTACCGCCTACGCCCGCCGCCGCGCCGCCTCGTACAGCACGACCCCCGCCGCCACACCCGCGTTCAGCGACTCCGCGCCACCCGGCATCGGAATCCGCACCCGCAGATCGCAGGTCTCGCCCACCAGCCGCGACAGCCCCTTGCCCTCGCTGCCGACGACGATCACGACCGGGCCGTCCAGCACCTCGAGGTCCTGGAGCTCGACATCGCCGTCCGCCGCCAGCCCGACCACCGTCAGGCCCGCCTTCTGATAGCCCTCCAAGGTCCGGGTGAGGTTGGTCGCGCGGGCGACCGGGGTGCGGGCGGCGGTGCCCGCGGAGGTCTTCCAGGCGCCCGCGGTCATCCCGGCAGCGCGCCGCTCCGGTACCACCACGCCATGGCCGCCGAAGGCGGACACCGAGCGGACCACCGCGCCCAGGTTGCGCGGATCCGTGACGCCGTCGAGGGCGACGATCAGCGGGTCCTCGCCCTCGTCGAAGGCGGCCGCGCTCAGGTCCTCGGGGTGGGCGTACTCGTACGGCGGGACCTGGAGCACCAAGCCCTGGTGGTTCAGCCCGTTCGTCATCCGGTCCAGCTCGGCCTTGGGCGCCTCCATGAGGTGGATGCCGCCGCGGTCGGCCGCAATCTTCAGCGCCTCGCGCACCCGGTCGTCGCTGTCGACGAACTGCTGTACGTACAGCGTGTTCGCCGGAACGCCCTCGCGCAGCGCCTCGACCACCGGGTTACGGCCCACCACCAGCTCGTTCGTGCCCTTGCCGCCGCGCCGCGGAACGGGGCGCTTGGCGGCCTGGCGGGCGCGGGCGTTGGCCATCCGCTGCTTGGCGTGCCCCTTGCGCATCTCGGCGGGCGGGGTCGGCCCCTTGCCCTCGAGGGAGCGGCGCCGCTTACCGCCGCTGCCGACCGTCGCGCCCTTCTTGTTGCTGGTACGGCGGTTCCTGCGCTGGCTGTTGCCGGCCATGAATGTCACCTGTCTCTTCACTGCTCAGCGCTGCTCGGCAAACGGCAACGGCAACGGAAAACGTCGAACGCCACACGCCTCTGCGGTCGTACGGTCGTATGTACGGTCACAAGTGTGCCGCCCAACGCGGTGGGCGGCACAAACAGCCAGGTCAGCGGGTGCCCAGCTCCCAGCGCGGCCCGGACGGGGTGTCCTCGATCAGCAGCCCCGACTGCTGGAGCTGATCGCGGATCGCGTCCGCCGTCGCGTAGTCCTTACGGGTCCGCGCGGCCTGCCGCTGCTCCAGGACCAGCCGGACGAGGGAATCGACCACGCCGTGCAGATCCTCACCCCGGTCCGAACCGCCCGCCCAGTGCTCATCGAGCGGATCGAGGCCCAGCACCCCCAGCATGGCCCGCACCTCGGCGAGCCGGGCGACCGCCGCCTCCTTGTCGTCGGCGGTCAGGGCGGAGTTCCCCTGGCGGACGGTGGTGTGGACGACCGCGAGCGCCTGCGGCACCCCGAGGTCGTCGTCCATCGCCTCGGCGAAGGCGGGCGGCACCTCGGCGGCGGGCTCCACGTTCCCGGCCTTCTCCACCACGCGCTGGACGAAGCCCTCGATCCGCGCGAACGCCGACTCGGCCTCGCGCAGGGCCTCCTCGCTGTACTCGATCATCGACCGGTAGTGCGGGGTGCCCAGGTAGTAGCGGAGCACGATCGGACGCCAGCGCTTGACCATCTCGGAGACCAGCACCGAGTTCCCGAGCGACTTGCTCATCTTCTCGCCGCTCATGGTCACCCAGGCGTTGTGCGCCCAGTAGGCGGCGAAGTCGTCGCCGAACGCCTTGGCCTGCGCGATCTCGTTCTCATGGTGCGGGAAGATCAGGTCGACGCCGCCGCCGTGGATGTCGAAGGCGCGCCCGAGGTACTTGTGCGCCATCGCCGAGCACTCCAGGTGCCAGCCGGGACGGCCGCGCCCCCACGGGGTCTCCCAGCTGGGCTCCCCCGGCTTCGCCGCCTTCCACATGGCGAAATCGCGCTGGTCGCGCTTGCCGGTCTCACCCTCGCCCGAGGGCTGCCGCAGTCCGTTCAGATCCTGGTTGGAGAGCTTCAGATACTCGGGGAACGAGCGCACATCGAAGTAGACATTGCCCTCGGCGGCATACGCATGACCCCGGTCGATCAGCTCCCGCATCATCTCGATCATCTCGGGGACATGACCGGTCGCCCGCGGCTCATACGTGACGGGCAGGCAGCCGAGGATGTCGTACGCCTGGTTGAAGGCGCGCTCGTTCTCGTAGCCGATCGCCCACCAGGGGCGCTTCTGCTCCGCCGACTTGGCGATGATCTTGTCGTCGATGTCCGTGACATTGCGGATGAACGTCACGTCATAGCCGCGGTGGGCGAACCAGCGGCGCATGATGTCGAAGTTCAGCCCCGACCTGATGTGCCCGATATGCGGGGCCGCCTGCACGGTCGCGCCGCACAGGTAGATCGAGACGCAGCCCGGCGTGAGCGGGATGAAGTCACGGATCTGCCGGGCGCTGGTGTCGTACAGGCGAATAGTCACGCATCAAGGGTAGTGGGAAGAGAACGGTGCCCCGTGCCCCTTCCCCCACGGGGACACAGAAGCGTGACACTCGGGACGCGCGTGACACTCCGGACGCGCCCGCACGCCCATCCCCGAGCACCGGGCGGCGCCGCCACCGCGGCGCCCGCGCGCCCGGTGCGGACCACCGGTCGCCGCTACCGCTGCCGCCACTGCTACCGCTGCCGCCGGAACACCAGCGCCGTCGCGATCGCCGCGAGCCCCTCCGCGCGGCCGGTCAGCCCCAGCCCGTCCGTGGTGGTACCGGACACCGAGACGGGGGCGCCCACGGCCGCCGTCAGCGCCTTCACCGCCTCGTCGCGCCGTTTGCCGATCTTCGGGCGTACGCCGATCACCTGGATCGCCACATTGCCGATCTCGAAGCCCGCGTCCCGGACGATCCGGGCCGCCTCGGCGAGCAGCGTGGTGCCGGCCGCGCCGGACCACTCTGGGCGGCCGGTGCCGAAGTGGGCGCCGAGATCGCCGAGCCCGCCGGCGGAGAACAGCGCGTCACAGGCGGCGTGCGCAGCCACATCGCCGTCGGAGTGCCCGGCGAGCCCGTACTCCTCGCCCTCCCACAGCAGCCCGGCGCACCACAGCTCACGGCCCTTCTCGAAGGCGTGCACATCGGTGCCGATGCCGACCAGGGGGAGCATCGCCGCGTCAGAAGCCATCGTTCGCCCTCCTGCGGGCCAGAACCGCCTCGGCCAGCACCAGGTCCAGCGGCCGGGTCACCTTGAACGCCTCCTCATGGCCGGGGACGACCACGACCTCGACGCCGAGCCGCTCGACCATGCCCGCGTCGTCCGTGGCGCCCTCGCCCTCCAGGGTGATCTTCTCGTGGGCGGCCACGAGCGTGGCGCGGTCGAAGCCCTGCGGGGTCTGGACGGCGCGCAGCAGGGCGCGCGCGGGGGTGCCGACCACCGGCTCGGGCTCACCGGCCCGCTCCCCGGTGCGCGGATCGACCTGCTTCACGGTGTCGGCCAGCGGCAGCGCCGGGACGACGGCGGGCGCCCCGTCCCGTACGGCGGCGACGACCGCGTCCACCGTGTCCACGGGCACCAGCGGCCGCGCCGCGTCGTGCACCAGCACGGTGGTGACGGTCCCGGGGACGGCGGCCAGCCCCTTGCGCACCGACTCCTGGCGGGTCTCGCCGCCGGGCACGACGACCACCTCGGTGGTGTCGCCGAGGCTGCCGCTCAGCGGATACGCGTCCAGCAGCCGCCGCACCTCGTCGGCGCCGTCCGGCGGGGCGACCACGACGACGAGGGAGACAGAGCGGGATCCGGCCATCGCCCGTACGGCGTGGACGAGCATGGGCGTACCGCTCAGCGGGCGCAGCGCCTTGGGGGCGCCCGGGCCCAGCCGCACTCCGCGGCCCGCCGCGGGGATCACGGCGGCGGTGCGGGCGGTTCGCCCGGACGCGCCGGAGCCGCCGTGATCCGGTGTTGCGGACATTGAGTTGGCGTTCAGGTTTGCTTCCTCAGCCGAAATGGGTATGGCCACAGCGTGCCGGGCGCGATGCCCCGACCGGCCCCTTCCGTGACGACTGGTCGAGCCAGCTGCCCGGGCCCGGCACACCTACACCGCGCACCGTGCGCGCGGTGGCGCATCGGCAACCAGGTGCGATGACCGGGGGTTCAGAGATCGCTCGCGGGATCAACGGGATCAAACTCGGGGGATCAATGACGTCCGGCACGTACGCATGCCGCAGCGCCCGGCGACAGACGATTTAGCGGGAATTCACGTCTGAGTCACTCGGGCACCACGGCATTGATGTGTCAGGACGCGAGAACCTCGTCGAGCAGGGCCTCGGCCTTGTCCTCGTTGGTGCTCTCGGCGAGGGCGAGCTCGCTCACCAGGATCTGGCGGGCCTTGGCGAGCATGCGCTTCTCACCGGCGGAGAGTCCGCGCTCACGCTCTCGGCGCCACAGGTCACGCACGACCTCGGCAACCTTGATCACATCGCCGGAGGCGAGCTTCTCGAGATTTGCCTTGTAGCGACGGGACCAGTTCGTCGGTTCTTCCGCATACGGTGCGCGCAGCACCTCGAAGACACGGTCCAGCCCGTCCTGGCCGACCACATCACGCACACCGACGAACTCCGCATTGTCCGCCGGCACACGAACCGTCAGGTCACCCTGGGCGACCTTCAGCACCAAGTAGGTCTTGTCCACGCCTTTGATCTGACGAGTTTCGATGGCCTCGATCAGCGCGGCCCCGTGATGGGGATAGACCACGGTGTCGCCAACCTTGAACGTCATGTGACAGGTACCCCTTCCGTGGCTATCCAGGGTAACACGGGAACGCCTTCTTCTGAATGGCGTTTTCGCAGGTCAGGGCATATCTCGGGGCTTGACAAGTGCGGCAGGGACGTGCTGCACGAGGTCTGCGGAACCGGGTATTCGCAGGTGGGAGCGGCTGTCCGGGTACCCCGAAACCCGCCCGTTACGCGCCCGAAGAAGCCCGGACGAGTGGCCGTACGTCCCGTTTTGCCGGAGTCCAGTCGATGGACTTCCGCTACTCCGTTCGGATCAGGAGCGAGGGATCCGGCCCCGATTCGCGAATTGATCACGGAGTTGATCACGCACGGCGGATCAAGTCCGTGATCAATTCTCGGACATGCGTGGATTCCTTACCGATAATCTCCCGCGCGGCCGGTCGAGACGATATTCGGGAGTTCGGGACGGCGCCGTACGGACCGCGTAACGCACCCGGGAAGCGCGCCCCGGCCATGTCCGAACCGCGCCGGAACCACGCCCGAACCACGCCCGAACCACGTCCGAACCCCACCGGAACCGGCAGCGTACGGGCCTGCCACCCCGGGGCCGGTCGCCTTGGGGCGGGTCGGGTGCGGGCCGAAGAGGGCGGATCGGTAATCTAAGCGCGCTGATCCAACCTTTACCTCGTCCTAGGAGATGCCGCCGCCGTGAGCAGCAGCCTTCGACGCGGCGCCCTCGCCGCAGCCGCCATCGTGGTCTCGGTCGCCCCGCTCTCCGCCTGCGGAGCCGGGAACGACGCGCAGACGCTGGGGGTCAAGCCCGACAACGCCGCGACGTCCGTCGGGGACATCAAGATCCAGAATGCCACGGTGGTGACCCAGCCGGACCGCACGGCCAAGGGCCCGGCCGTCGTCACCGGCCGGATCTTCAACAACGGCAAGAACGACCAGACCGTCAAGGCCATCACCCTCCCCGGCACCAGCGCTCGGGTGAAGCTGTCCCCGGCCAAGGGCAAGGGCGCGGTCGTGGTGCCGCACGGCGGCTCGGTGGCCTTCGGCGGCGAGGGCAACGCCTCCGCCGTCATCAGCGACGGGCGCGAGGCCACCCAGGACGGCAACGCGCAGCGGGTCGTCTTCGACCTCAGCTCGACCGGCAACGTCCCGATCACCGCGTTCGTGGTCCCGGCGAAGAGCTACTTCAAGGGCTGGGGCCCGTCCGAGCTGCCGACCGCCAAGCCGTCGGGCTCGGCGACGCCCAGCGGCAAGCCGAGCGGCACGCCGAGCGGGACGCCCACCGGCACCGCCAGTGGTAAGCCCAGTGGCACCCCGTCCGGCACGGCGAGCGGCCGGCCCGGCGGCGAGGAGAGCAGCGGCGCCCCCAACGGCATCGCCTCCGGCGAGCCCAACCCGAACGGCGGCGGTCACTGAGACCCGGCCCTCGGGTCTCCGAGACCCGCCCAGGCATGCGCGAGGGCGGCCCTGGACCTTTCCAGGGCCGCCCTCGCGCATGAGCCGCCTGCCACGGCTCACCCGAGCCGATCGGTCTCTTTACGGCTCGAGCCCCCTTCCGCGTGCGCCCCTCGCGCCGCTCGGCCCTGGCGGGCCTCACGGGCTTCGGCACGCTGTGCCGGACTCCGTCCGGCGGTCCGGGGCTCAGGCCCGGTTTTACGGCTCGAACTTGTAGCCCAGACCCCGCACCGTCACCAGGTACCGAGGCGCGCCCGGATCGGGCTCGATCTTGGCCCGGAGGCGCTTGACGTGGACGTCGAGGGTCTTGGTGTCGCCCACGTAGTCCGCGCCCCAGACGCGGTCGATCAGCTGCATACGGGTCAGCACCCGGCCCGCGTTGCGGAGCAGCATCTCCAGCAGGTCGAACTCCTTCAGCGGGAGGTCCACCTTGCCGCCGCCGACCGTGACCACGTGCCGGTCGACGTCCATCCGGACCGGTCCGGCCTCCAGGGCGGCCGGGGTGACCTCCTCCGGCTCGCCACGGCGGCGCAGCACGGCTCTGATCCGGGCGACCAGCTCGCGCGAGGAGAAGGGCTTGGTCACATAGTCGTCCGCGCCTATTTCCAGCCCGACCACCTTGTCGATCTCGCTGTCCTTGGCGGTGACCATGATCACCGGGACATTGGACCGGCCGCGCAGCTGACGGCAGACCTCCGTACCGGGCAGGCCCGGCAGCATCAGGTCGAGCAGCACCAGATCGGCGCCGTTCCGCTCGAACTCATCGAGCCCCTCGGGGCCGGTGGTCGCGATCGCGACCTCGAATCCCTCCTTGCGAAGCATGTACGACAGCGCGTCGCTGAACGATTCCTCGTCCTCGACGACCAGAACTCGGGTCACGGAAGGACCTCCGGGGCTGAGAGTGGTTCATTGGTGAAGGTCTCGTACGGCCGGCCGTGGTCCTCGCCGTCGAGGTCTCCGGTGTCGTACGACTCGCTCGACTCGCTCCGCGAGCGGTCCCGGTCCCGCGCCGCACCGGCTTCCGGGAGTCTCAGGGTGAAGGTGGAGCCCTGTCCCTCGGCGCTCCACACGGTGACCTCCCCGCCGTGCGAGGCGGCCACATGTTTGACGATGGCGAGCCCGAGCCCGGTCCCGCCGGTCTGCCGCGAGCGGGCCGGGTCGACCCGGTAGAAGCGCTCGAAGATCCGCTCGCGGTCCTTCTCGGAGATGCCTATGCCCTGGTCGGTCACGGCGATCTCGATCAGGTCCCCGCCGGTCGCGGGGATGCGGCGGGCGGCGATGCCGACGCGGGTGCGGGCCGGGCTGTAGTTGACCGCGTTCTCGACGAGATTGCCGAGCGCGGCGGCCAGCTGGCCCCGGTTGCCCCAGACGTGCAGATCGGCGGTGCCGCCCGTGGCCATCGTGATCTGTTTGGTGCCCGCCTGGTGACGGCACCGGTCGATGGCCTCGGCGACGAGCTCGTCCACCCGGACCGGCTCGGCGTCCTCCAGCGGGTCGTCGTTCTGCACCCGGGAGAGGTCGATGAGCTCCTGGACCAGGCTGGTCAGGCGGGTGGCCTCGACCTGCATCCGCCCGGCGAAGCGGGTGACCGCCTCCGGGTCGTCGGACGCGTCCATCACGGCCTCGGACAGCAGGGACAGCGCGCCGACCGGGGTCTTGAGCTCATGGCTGACGTTGGCGACGAAGTCGCGTCGTACGGCCTCGATCCGGCGGGCCTCGGTGAGGTCCTCCACGAGCAGCAGGACCAGCCGGGAGCCCAGCGGGGCCACTCTCGCGGAGACCGCGAGCGCGTCGCCGCCCCGGCCGGTGCCACGGCGCGGCAGATCGAGCTCGATCTGCCGGATCTCGCCGTCCCGCCGGGTGTCGCGGGCCATCGCCAGCATCGGCTCGATGGCCAGCTTGCCGCCGCGCACCAGGCCCAGCGCATACGCGGCCGAGCTCGCCTTGACGACGGCGTCCGCTTCGTCGAGGACGACGGCCGAGGAACGCAGCACCGACAGCACTGTGTCCACGCCGGGCGGCAGCACGGCATCGGTATGCAGCGAGGAGCGCGTAGGCTTCGCCTGTTCACGCTCGCTCCAGCGGAACGCCAGCATGGCGATGACGCCGGTGCACAACCCGGCGAGCGCCGCCACTGCGGCGATCGCCGCGTTCACGTTCATGCGTCCAGGTTATGCGGGCGGCGAGACCCCTCCACAGCCCCGTGACGATCCCCTCGGTCAGACGTTGCCGAGAGTTCATCGAGGAGTCGGTATCGGTTCACTCCGGACGTTTCGTCGAGCGGGTGTCACACGAGGCGGCCGGGGCTGCGTTGCCGAGAGTTCACCTGTGCATCAGGTGTGATTAACGCCCGATGCCGGAAGCGGACGCGTTTCGGCCGGAGCGTGGAAGTGTGGGGCCCCGGGGCATGAGCCACGGAGGACTGCCAGGAAACCTGTCAGAGCCTGTCAAAGATCGTCACCGAGAGTCAGTGAAAGAGGTCAGTGATGCGGGACGCGTACCACGAGGAGCTTGATTCGATCGGGGACGGCCTGGTCGACATGGCCCGGCTCGTCGGTTCGGCCATCGGCCGTGCCACCACTGCCATTCTCGACGCGGACCTCAAGCTCGCCGAGAGCGTCATCGCCGCCGATGAGAAGGTCGATGATCTTCAGCGGGATCTGGAGGGACGGGCGATAGCCCTGCTCGCCCGGCAGCAACCGGTCGCCACCGATCTGCGGATCGTGGTGACCAGCCTGCGGATGAGCGCCGACCTGGAGCGCTCCGGCGACCTCGCGCAGCACGTCGCCAAGCTGGCCCGGCTCCGCTTCCCGGTCTCGGCCGTGCCGCACGATCTGCACGCCACGATCCTGGAGATGGGCCAGCTCGCCCAGCGGCTGATGGCGAAGGCCGCCGAGGTCATCATCACCAAGGACGTCGACCTCGCCCTCCAGCTGGAGCAGGACGACGACGCGATGGACCTGCTGCACCGCACCCTCTTCCAGCACCTGATGGACGACCGCTGGAAGCACGGCATCGAGACGGCCGTGGATGTCACGCTGCTGGGCCGCTACTACGAGCGGTTCGCGGACCACGCGGTCTCGGTCGCCAAGCGCGTGGTCTACCTGGTCACCGGTGAGCACGCCGACGAGATGTCCCCGCAGGGGGACGTCGAGGGGGCGTGACCGTCACGGGGGCGTGCCCGCCGAGTGGGCGTGACCGCCGAAGGGGCGCGGGCGGCTACGGGGCGTGAGCGTCTGCGACGGTGTGCATCAAAGCGCCGTCGACGCGCCCCTGCGCTCGGCCGCCGGGTCGTCGGCACCATGAGCAGCAGGTGACGTGACCCCTCCCGAGGAGGAGACGCATGGCGGACCTCTCGAAGCCCGATCCCGCTCCGACCCACCCCGTCGGCGCATGCGGCTGCGGCTCGGGCTGCGGCTGCGGCTGTCAGTCCGGCGGCCCGTGCCAGTGCGGCGGCAACTGCGGCTGACCGGCGCGACCGATACGAACCGCGCATACGAACCGCGTATACGAACCGCGTATACGAACCGCACAACAGAGGGCCTGGGACCGATGACCGGTCCCAGGCCCTCGCGCGTCGGCCACGGATTCCTCGGCATCACGTCCCGCCCGAGGTGCGGTCGGCGCCGTAAGCGGCGAGCCTGGACCTATGGAGGACAAGACCCCGGCCCCGCCTCGCGTCGAGGTGGACGAACCGCTGGACGGCCGCCGCCGTGTGCTGATCGACGGCGCCGACGTCGGAGTGGTGGTGAGCCCGGACGAGCTCCGGCGGCTCCTGCACCGCGCGGGTGTGATGGAAGAGGACGCGCCCCTCGACAACCCCGAGCTGATCGAGTGGAACGGCGGCGGCCCCGACGACTGGCCAGCCGCGCCCAGATGACACACCGCCCGGCTTACGTACACGCCCGGCTGACGCACGCGCCCAGATGACGTAGCCGAGACGACAAAACCGCCACAACGTCCGGCGCCGGTCCCTCCCCTCGTGGGGACCGGTGCCGAACGCTGGAGCGGTGCCGATCCGCGCCGTACGGGTGCGGATCAGGGGCCGGATCCGTGGTCGATACGACCGCCGTCCCCGAGGGGTACGGCTTCACGGATCTCCGGGGCTCAGGCGACGCGCCCGTGACCGCCGTCTCGTGACCGCGACGAAAGCTGACCGAGAACATGCGGTGCCATGGGTTGTCTCTCCGTGCGCTGAGCTGATGGCCTGGCTGGACGGCTCGTGGTGGCTGCGCTATCGCGCCATGATCCTGCCAGCTGCGCCTCCCACCGAGGAGGTTCCGGTCTCACGCCGCCGGTTTCTCCGCTGGTCAGCCATATAAAGTGAGTTTTCCGGTCCGGATGTCCAGCGCGGGGGAAGTAAGGAGTGGAGACCTTGAGTTCCGACTCGGGGGCACGCATAGCCTTCGCGGAACGCCTCGCGCTGCTGTACAGGGAGGCCGGTAATCCTCCCCTCAAGAGCGTGTCCGAGGCGGTCGTCCGACTCCAGCGGACCGATGAGCGGGGGCGTCCCGTACGGGTCTCCGCCCAGCGGATCAGCGACTGGCGACGAGCGAAGAACGTGCCCGCCCAGTTCGCCGCCCTCGCGGCCGTCCTGCACGTCCTGATACCCGACGCACGGCGCTCGCGGCCCGTACCGGTGTCCCCGGGCCTGTACGACATGGCCCGCTGGCAACGGCTTTGGGAGCGTGCGCTGGCCGACCCGGTCGGCGACCGCCCCGCCCCGGCGGCGGAAGAGGAGGAAGGGCCCCCGGCCGAGGGCCCGGCGGTCCCCGGCGGCGTATGCCCGTACCGGGGCCTGGCCTCGTACCGCCGGCAGGACGCCCGGTGGTTCTTCGGCCGGGAGCGCAGCACGGACGCCCTGGTCACCCAGTTGCACGCGGCGGAGAAGACGGGCGGCCTGGTCGTGCTCGTGGGCGCTTCGGGGGCGGGGAAGTCCTCGCTGCTGAACGCCGGTCTGGTGCCCGCGCTGCGCACCGGGGCGCCGGGCGAGGGGAACGGGGGCGGCCAGGCGAGGGGCGTGCTGCAACTCGTGCCGGGCGGCGATCCGCTCGCGGAGCTGGCCCGCCATATCCCCGAACTGGCGCGCGTGGCCCCCACGGCGGAGAAACCGAAACCGGATGAACGGGAATCGGATGGACCAGAAACGGGCGAACCGGAAACGGGCGAACCGGGCGCGAACGAACCCGACACGGCCGAACGCGCGGCTGACGGCCCACCAACAGACACGTCGACAGCAGACACACCGACAACAGGAACGTCTGCAACAGACACCCAGATAACAGACAAACAGGCAGCCGAACCCGGCACCCCACAATTCGCCCAAGCGGTCCGCGAGGCCGTCACCGCCTGGGCGGACCGCGAGACGCCGTCCTCCGACGCCCGCCCCGTCGTGATCGTCGATCAGTTCGAGGAAGCGTTCACCCTCGGCTCCGACGAGGCCGACCGGCGTACGTTCATCCAGCTCCTCCACGCCGCCTGCACCCCCGCCGGCCCCGGCGAGCCGCCCCCCGTGCTCGTCGTCCTCGGCATCCGCGCCGACTTCTACGAGCTGTGCCTGGGCTACCCCGAACTGGCCGACGCGCTCCAGCACCGGCACATGGTGCTCGGGCCGCTGACCACCGCCGAGTTGCGCGAGGCGGTGACCGGCCCGGCCAAGGCCGTGGGGCTGGAGCTCGAACCGGGGCTCGCGGAGCTGATCGTCCGGGAGGTGAGCGCCGACGGCCCGCGCGGGTCGCATGACGCGGGCGTACTGCCGCTCCTCTCCCACGCCCTGCTCGCCACCTGGCAGCGCCGGAAGGGCGGACGACTGACGCTGGCCGGTTACCGCGCGGCCGGCGGCATCCAGGGGGCGGTGGCGGCGACCGCGGAACGGGCCTGGTCCAGCCTGGACTCCGAGGCGCGCACCGCCGCGCGGCTGCTGCTCCTCCGGCTGGTCCGGCTGGGCGAGGACACCCAGGCCACCCGCAGACGGGGGACCCGGCACCAGCTGGCGCGGGAGTCGACGGACCCGGGCAAGACGGAGGAATCGCTCGAAACGCTGGTCCGCGCCCGCCTGGTGACGCTCGACGCCGAGACCGTGGAGATCACCCATGAGGCGCTGCTCCACGCCTGGCCACGGCTGCGCGACTGGATCGACGAGGACCGCAACGACCATCTGGTGCGCCAGCGGCTGGAGGAGGACGGCCGGTCCTGGGAGGGCTCGAACCGCGACTCGTCCCTCCTCTACCGGGGCTCCCGGCTGGAGCAGGCCCACACCTGGGCGAAGACCGCCGGGGGCACCTATCTGACCCGTAGCGCGGTGGAGTTCCTGGCCGCCTCGGTCCGGCTGCGCAGGCGCACGGTGTGGCTCCGCCGTGGCGCCGTGTCGGCTCTGGTCGTACTGGCGGTGCTGGCCGCCGGTACGGCGGTGGTCGCGTGGCAGCAGCGGGACGACGCGGTGTTCGAGCAGGTGGTCACCGAGGCCGATCGCTTCCAGAACACGGATCCGTCGCTGTCCGCCCAGCTCGCCCTGGTGGCACACGACTTGCGGCCGCACGACGAGGCCACCAGGAACCGGCTGCTGTCGGTGGTGAACACGCCGCTGGCCACGCCGCTGCACGGGCACACCGGCGCCGTCTACCTCACCTCGTTCAGCCCGAACGGGCGGCTGCTGGCCACCGCCAGCTACGACCGGACCGTCCGGCTGTGGGACGTCAAGGACCGGACCCGCCCCAAACCGCTGGGCAAGCCCCTCACCGGCCATAAGAGCTGGGTGAGCAGCGCGGTCTTCAGCCCGGACGGCAACACCCTCGCCAGCGCGGGCGACGACGGCACGATCCGCCTGTGGGACGTACGGGACCCCCGCCATCCGCGCCGGCTCGGCGCGCCCCTCTCCCACCACGACGGCACGATCTATCTGCTCGCCTTCAGCCCGGACGGGCGCACGCTGGCCACCGCCACGGAAGGTCGCGTCGTTCGCCTGTGGGACATGAGGCGCCCGGGCCGGCCGAAGGCGATCGGCGCGCTGACCGGCGCCACCGCCGCCGTGCGCTCCGTGGCGTTCAGCCCCGACGGGCGGACCCTGGCGGCCGGTGGCGACGACGCCTCGATCAGGCTGTGGAACATGGCGGAGCCGCGCCGTCCGAAGCGGATCGGCAAGGCGCTGACCGGCCACAAGGATCTGATCCACTCCGTGGCGTTCAGCCCGGACGGCCGGACCCTCGCCAGCGGCAGCGCGGACAACACCGTCCGGCTGTGGGACGTCGGCGATCCGCGTCACGCGGAGCCGCTGGGCTCGCCGCTCACCGGCCACATCGGCCCCATATGGTCGGTGTCCTTCAGCCCGGACGGATCCATGCTCGCCGCCGCCAGCCAGGACAGTACGGCGAGCCTGTGGAACGTCAGCGATCCGGCGTATCCGTCGCAGGTCGGCGAGCCGCTCGCGGGGAGCAGCGGCGAGATGTACGCCCTGGGCTTCAGCCCCGACGGGCGGACCCTCGCCACCGGGAGCGGCGACAACACGGTCCGGCTGTGGTCGATCCCGACGTCGGACATGGTCGGCCGGGTCGGGGTGTTCCGCCCGGACGGGCGGGTGCTCGCCACGGCCGGGCGCGATGAGAAGGTCCGGCTGTGGAACGTGGACGATCCCAACCGGCCGGTGCCGCTGGGCGAGCCGTTCGACCCCGGGGAGGGCACGGTGCGGGAGCTGACGTTCACCCCGGACGGCCACAACCTCGCGATGATGACCGGAGACCGCCAGGTGCGGCTGTGGAACGTCGCCGATCCGACCCGGCCCGTCCCGTACAAACCGCCCATCCCCCTGCGGACACGGTTCGCGGGCGCGCTGGGCTTCACGCCGGACGGGCGCATGATGGCGACCGCGTACAACGACAACACCATCCAGCTGTGGAACGTCAGCGACCCGTCGCATGTCCGCCGGCTCGGCAAACCGCTCACCGGCCACCGGGGCTACGTCAACTCCCTCGTCTTCAGCCCGGACGGCCGCACACTGGCCAGCGGCAGCGCGGACAACACCATCCGGCTGTGGAAGGTGACCGACCCGCGCCACGCCACCCCGCGGGGCGGGCCGATCACCGGCCACCTCGGCCCCGTCAACGCGCTCGTCTTCACCCCGGACGGCCATACGCTGGCCAGCGGCAGCGACGACAACACGGTCCGGCTCTGGGACGTCACCGACCTCGACAGGGTGACCCGGCTGCGGTCCCCGCTCACCGGCCACACCGACGCGATCGTGTCGCTGACCTTCAGCCCGGACGGCAGCACGCTCGCGAGCGGCGGCAATGACAACGCGGTCCGGCTCTGGGACGTCACCGTCCCGTCCAAGGCCACATCCATCGGCCAGTCGCTGAGCCCCAACGCCAAGACCGGCAATTTCCTGTCGTTCAACCCGCACAGCCGGATGCTCGGGGTGTCCAGCGGCGCGGACACGGTCCGGCTGTGGAGCCTGGACGTGGACGAGGCGGTGCGGCGCATCTGCGCGATGACCCGAGGCGTACTGACCCCGGAGAAATGGGACGAATACCTCTCCCGGCTCTCGTATGCGCCGCCGTGCGGTCGGTGACAACGTTGCGCGAACGTTGCGTGATCGCGGTCACAACTGCTCATCGCGGGGGAGGAGTCGGCTTCCCCACCCCGGCGACCGCGTTACTCTTAGGTACAGCCCGACCGCTGGTGCATCCCCCGTCGCCAGCGGTCGGGCGCTGCCATGTCCGGGGGCATGTCCGGGAGACACTGGGCACCGGTGCGGTGACACCGAACGAGACCGCACGCACCACACGAAGACTCCTCCCCCACCTGGAGACCCCGTGATCCGCAGGCTCGTCGACCAGGCCGCTCTCGACCTCGGCCGTGAGTACGTCCGCCACGCGCCCTGGAGTGCGGGCAAGCGGGCCCTGGTCGAGCGCCACCTCAACGCCGCCCTGCGGGACCGCCCCCTGCACCGCCTGGCCCGTACGCGCTTCGGCGCCACCTTCGCCGTCGACACCCAGGACCTCATCCAGCGGTACCTCTACCTCTTCGGCGTCTGGGAGCCCCATATGACGCGGTGGCTCCAGCGCCGGCTGAAGCCCGGGGACGTCTTCGTGGACGTCGGGGCCAACATCGGCTACTACAGCCTCCTCGCCTCCCGCCTGGTCGGGCGTGCTGGGACGGTGGTGGCGATCGAGGCCTCACCGACGTTCCACCAGCTCCTCCGGCGCCACGCCCGGCGCAACGACTCCACCAACATCCGCGCCCTCAACGCGGCCGTCTCCGACCGCGACGAGCTGCTGACCTTCATCCTCGCCAGCTCCCGCAACATGGGCGCCAACAGCGTCGTCCCCTACGACGGCCCCGCCGAGTCCACCTTCGAGATCGCGGCCCAGCCCCTGCCCGACCTCCTCACCGACGACGAGATCGCCAACGCCCGGGTCATCAAGATCGACGTGGAGGGCGCGGAAGGCAGCGTGGTCCGCGGCCTCCTCCCCCTCCTCGACAAACTGCGCCCCGACGCCGAGCTGACCGTCGAGGTCACCCCCCAGCGCATGTCCGACCTGGGCGACTCCGTCGAAGACCTGCTGACCGCCTTCAAGGACCACGGCCTCCACGTCTACCGCCTGCCCAACGACTACGCGGCCGCCAGCTACCCGGACGCCCTGCGGCGCGCCCCGGAGGTCCCGGTCCGCTGGCGGGGGCCGGTCACGGAGGAAAGCGACCTGGTCTTCTCCCGGGTCGACGCGGAAACGCTGCCCTAGCGCCTCTGAAACAACCAATCATCCATCGACAGGATGTACTGAAATCACCCATAAGTAGGGGAGGAATACCTCCCCCTCAGGGGAACCAGAGCACGCATGGCGCGAGCAGAGTGGGAGCTGAGGGAAGGATGAAATATGAGCTCGAACTCATGGCGCCTCACCTCGCGTCGCGCACTACTGATCATAGGACTCATTGTCATCGTCGTTGTTGTGGCGGTGTTCGTGATCATCTACACCTCCCACAAAGCGGAGGCGGTTGAATATCGCCGGGAGCCGGTCGGGACGACTTCTGTGCCGGCGTTCACGCGCCCCGTGGGAACTGATCAGAGAAACGTCGCGTCACCCTCCAGCGGGGGCCGGACCTTCCAGAGCAACACGCCCGGACTGTATGCCGGAACTCCAGGTCAGGCGCCTTGCGATGGACAGGCACTGATCACCGAACTACAGGCCGATCCGAGAAAAGCGGCAGCCTGGAGCCAGATTCAAGGAATTCGGTCGGCCGACCTACCGAACTACGTCAATCAACTGTCGAGCGTGACTCTGCGCTCGGACACGTATGTGACATCCTACGGATTCCGCGGTGGTGAGGTGACCTGGGACGGCCTGGTCCTCCAAGCCGGGACCGCGGTCTTCATCGATAAGCGCGGAACCCCTGTCGCGAAGTGCAATTGCGGCAATCCCGTGAAAGTGACCGCGCCACCGCAAGGCGCCCAGGCGACGTTCAGCGGACCATCGTGGTCCAGCTTCTCATCGAACTCGGTCACTGTCGTCAATAGGTCATCGACCGTCGTCAATCAGATCACTATGGTCCAGATCAACAAGGATATCGTCTTCGTACGCGGAGTCGGCGATGGCAGTGACGAAAATTCCGACGACAACATATTGTCTCGGACTGAATACCCCAGAAACATCGCAATGGGTGGGGTGCAGGGCGTGATCGATCTGCCACCTCCGCCGAAGGTGACTCCGAACCCGTCCGATACGGAGACCGAGTCTCCGCCGACAACTGAGCCCCCTTCTGATTCGACCTCGCCGCCTGGGACCACCGAGTCTCCGTCGCCGACTACCCCACCTGAGTCGACCACTCCGCCGGATGAGACGACCCCGCCTCCGTCTGAGCCGCCTCCGTCTGAGCAGCCACCTTCCGAGCAGCCGTCGGAGCAGCCCCCCTCCCAGCAGCCGCCTTCTGAACAGCCGTCGGAGCAGCCGCCGACCCAGCAGCCGCAGCAACCTCAGCAGCCGCCGGGCCAACCCGAGCAACCGCAGCAGCCTCAGCCCGAGCAGCCCCAGCCGCAGCAACCACAACCACAGCAGCCTCAGGAACAGCCGCCTGCCTCATGAGGGACTCGATCGTTACTGGTCGTCCTGGGGCAGGTGGGATTTGGCGTCCTCGTAGGTGGCGTCGGTGGTGGACTCCGCCGGGGCGTAGACGAGGTGCAGCACACCGGTGCTGAAGGTGGCGGAGGAGAGCAGCTTCAGCGGGAGCGTGGTCTCGCTCTCGTCGAACAGCCGCATGCCCTTGCGCACGGCGATCGGGTGGACCAGCAGGTGCAGCTCGTCCAGCAGGCCGTGCGCCATGAGCTGCCGGACGACCGAGACCGAGCCGCTGAGGGCGATGTCCCCGCCCGGTTCGTTCTTCAGCGCGGTGACGGCTTCGGCGAAGTCGCCCTTGAGCTGCTCGGTGTTCCGCCAGGTGAAGCTGAGGTTCTGCCGCGACAGGACGATCTTGCGGGCGTCGCCGAGCTTCTTGGCGAAGTGGGCGTCCTCGCCGCCCGCCGCCTCGCGGTCCGGCCAGGCTCCGGCGAAGCTGTCGTAGGTCTTGCGGCCGATGAGCAGGGTGTCGGCCGCGCCGAGGCCCGCGTCGACCGCGGCGCCCATCTCGTCGTTGAAGTAGGGGAAGTGCCACTGGTCGGGCGCCTCCACGACCCCGTCGAGCGAGATGAACAGACTGGCGGTGATCTTCCTCATGACGCCCCTCCATGGGATGCGGTCGGTGAGCTCTTCCTCCTCTCAGACCGGGGAGGCGGCACAAACTCATCGGTGGCGGCGAGCGGGTTTTCAGCGGGTGTCTTCGTAGCGCCAGCCGTCCATGGCGGCCAGGACCCGGGCCCGCGCCTCGACCACCGCGAACCGTGCCGCGCGCTCGGCCGCGTCGGTGTGGGCGGACTGGCTGGTGACCTGGCCGGGCCACTTGCGGTAGAGCAGACCGGTCTCGGCGGTGAACCAGCCGCGGCTGACCGCGTTGAGGGCCATGAGGAGGCCGGTGTCCTCGGAGGCGGGGAGGGCCATCCAGCCGCCGAGGGCGAGGAGCAGGTCCCGGCGTACGAAGAGGGTGGCGGGGTGGACCTGGGCGCGGTGGTCGTTCGCCCGCCAGAATTCGAGGACCGCGCCGCGTGCGATGGGCCCCTGGGGCGGATCGCCCTCGAAACCGACGGTGGAGCCGTCGGGCAGCAGGTCAAGGGCGCGGGAGGTGGCCCAGCCGAGATCGGGGCGGTCGGTGAGCGCGCGGAGGTCGCGGGCGAGGGCGCCAGGGGTGAGCATGTCGTCGGCGTCCAGCACCTTGATGTACGCGCCCTCGGCCCGCGAGAGCCCCATCGTGCGCGCCATCGCGGCCCGGCCGGCCCGGCCCTGCCCGAAGCTGACGCGCACGTCATCGGGCACGTAGGGCCGTACGGCGTCGGTCTCGCCGTCCTCCTGGATCACCCACTGCCAGTCCCAGCCGTCCGGCAGCTCCTGCTCGCACAGCGACTTGTGGGCGTCCGGCAGATGCACCGCGCCCGGGGCGTGGACCGCGGTGATGACGCTGATGGTGTTCGGCATGGTCACCACCTCTTCAGGGGCGTGGTGAAGACGAGTTCCGTACGGTCGCCGCACAGCGTCACATCGGAGACTTCGACGACCCGATCGCCGATGTCCGTACAGATCTTCCGGAGGACGATCACCGACACTCCCTTCTTGAGGCCGAGCGCCTCGGCCTCCTCCACCGTCGGCGGCCGGGCCGTGATCCGCTCCTCTATGCGGTCCAGCTCGACGCCGATCGTGTAGAGCTGATTCTGCGTGCCGCCGGGCCAGGGCTCATGGGCGGCGTCGAGCAGGTCGGTGTTGGCGGCCACGACGTCGTGGACCAGGTAGGAGTGCACGAGCGCGAACGGCGCGTCCTCCTCGCGGCAGTTCGTCCGGTAGATCCGCTCCAGCAGCCGTGTGCCCACGGGGATCCCGAAGACCGACGCCAGGTCCTCGTCGGCCTTCGCGTCGCGGTACTCGGCGTGAAAGGCGAGGTCGTCGACCGCCAGCCCGGTGTCGTGCTCGGTCGACCCGGTCCGCAGCCGCTCCGCCCTGGACCGGCGGGCCCGGTCCTTCTCCCACTGGTGCCGCTCATTGCTCCGCTCGACCCGCCGGCGCGGAGTCCGTACGAACGTCCCCACCCCGTGCCGCCTGTCGATCAGCCCCTCGGCCACCAGCTCCGACAGCGCCCGCTGAAGCGTCGGCACGCTCGTCCGATACCGCGCCGCAAGCTTGTCCTCGGCCGGCAGCCGCTCGCCGGGGCTTAGCTGACCTGCGCGGATGCTCTGGCGGAGGGCATCCGCGATCTGCTCGTACTTGGCCATGTGTGCTCACCGTCCCAGATTGCGCGGACGCTGCGGACGCTTTCAGCGTAAGTCCTAAAGACGTCTTAAGGACGGGCCCCAGAACCGAACCCAGAACCGAACCCAGAACCGACCCAGGACCGCCCCAGGACCGCCCCCAGGACCAAAAGGTCCACCACCCACCAATTGGCCCGCGACCGGGCACGGCGCGCCTGAGAGGCTGAGCCACCTGCCGTACCCGAGGGGAGACGCCATGCAGCAGGTCGCCGTGGTCACCTTTGACGGATTCAACGAGCTCGACAGCTTCATCGCCTCGGCACTGATCAACCGGTGCCGAAAGGACGGCCTGGAGGCGTTCATCACCACGCCGACGCCGGTCATCACCTCCATGAACGGCGTCGAGGTCACCGGCCAGCGCCCGATGGAGTTCGTGACGGAAGCGGACGTCGTACTGATCGGCAGCGGCGTGAAGACGCGCGACGTGGTCGCCGACGACCGCCTGATCTCCAGGCTCCCCCTCGACCCGGCACGCCAGCTGATCGGCGCCCAGTGCTCCGGCGCACTGGTCCTCGCCAAGCTCGGGCTGCTCGACAACATGCCCGCCTGCACGGACATCAAGACCCGCCCCTTCGTCGAAGCCAGCGGCGTCACCGTCCTGGACGTCCCCTTCCACGCCGAGGGCAACATCGCCACGGCGGGCGGCTGCCTGGCGTCCCAGTACCTCGGCACCTGGGCCATCACCCGCACCCTCGGAGACGAGGCCGCCCGCGGCGTCCTCGACTACGTGGCCCCGGTCGGCGAAAACGAGGAAACCGTCGAGCGAGCCCTGCGAGCGGTCCACACGGGCGAGGCGGCGTTGCGCTGACGCACCGGGCATGAGCCCTCGGGCTCCGTTCATCGAAGTCCCCTACCCGCGGTGAAACCGCGATAGGGGACTTCGGTCAGTTGGCGTCGATGTCCAGCACGATCCGGCCGCGGGTGCGGCCCTCCTCCTGGAGAGCCCGCCAGGCGTCGGCCGCCTGCTCCAGTGGGAAGGAGCGGTTCACGGTGACGGACAACTTCCCGGACTCGGCGAGATCAACCAGCTCGGTCAGCTCGTCGGCGTTCGGGCGCGCCCACACCATCTGGCCGCCCTGGTCGGCGACGGTGAGGTCGGCCACGGAGACGACCCGCGCCGGGTCCTTCAAGACCCTCTGTGAAACGGCCACCGCGTCGCCGCCGTAGCAGTCGAACGCCGCGTCGATACCCCCGGGCGCCAGTAGGCGCACCCGCTCGGCCAGGCCCTCGCCGTAGGTGACTGGTGTGGCGCCGAGCTCGCGCAGGAAGTCGTGATTGCGCTCGCCGGCGGTGCCGATGACCCGGGCGCCGCGGGCGTGGGCGATCTGCACACCGAGCGAGCCGACCCCGCCCGCGGCCGCGTGAACCAGGAGGGTGTCGCCCTCACCGACGTTGATTCGCTTGATGGCCTGGTAGGCCGTCAGCCCGGGCAGCGGCAGGCACGCCGCATGCGCCCAGTCCCAGGACGCCGGCTTGCGTGCCAGGGTGCGAGCCGGGGCGGAGACCAGTTCGGCGTAACCGCCGTTCTGCGCCCAGTCCTTGTTGATGTAGCCAACGACCTCGTCGCCGACTTCGAACTCGGTGGCATCGAAGCCGCGGGCCTCTATGACCCCGGCCACCTCCCAGCCCGGGATGAGGGGAAAGCGAGCCTCCATGACGCCATCGAGATTGCCGGCGCTGACCTTCCAGTCCGCCGGGTTCACGCCCGCCGCCTTGACCCGGACCAGGAACTCACCCGGCGCGACCGCCGGCGTCGGCAGCTCCATGAGCTCTAGATCGTCTGCGCCGCCATAGTGCTGTAGGGCAATTGCCTTCATGATCAGCAACAACATGCGGAACCGGGTTCATGTTCCCCGGCAGGCTGACAGCCAGAGGACACGTCAGCGGAGTGAACGAGTTGTGACTCACCGCTGGCGCTTGGCGCGCTCCCGCTCCGCGGAGCCGATGATGGCCTTCGGCGCAGTCGAGTTGGCGCCTGAGCTTGTTGAGGACGTCGGTGTGGGCCGACTCAATCAGACGGTCCGTCGTCATGTCGCCCCAGGCGTCCGCGAGTTCGCCTACGAGTAGCAGTCCGCGGCCGTTCTCGCTGTCCGTGCGCGGGGATTGGGCGGCCGGTCGCCCGGGGCCGGAGTCGCGTACTTCGATGCGCACCTCTTCCTCGGCGGCTTCGATCCGTACCCGGAACAGCCGGCCCGGCGGGACACCGTACAGGAGGGCATTGGCGAGTCACCGCCTCAGAGTTGGGTGCGAGAGACATCCTTACTGCGGCAGCGCGCGGCAGGCGTGGGACGCAGCGCATCCTGCATGCCGGGGAGGTTCCCGCTCCGGCTGTCGTGGCCCGCCTTCTGGGGCTCGAGGACGGGGATACGGTCGTCGTACGGCGCCGGATCATGTACCTCGACGAGCAGCCGTGCGAGCTGACCGACTCCTACTACCCGGCGCATATCGCCGCAGGCACCGGCCTCGCGGGCACCGCGAAGATCCGCGGAGGAGCGGTGGCGCTGCTCGCCGAGCTGGGGCATGTGGGTCGCCGGGTGCGTGAGGACGTGACGGCGCGCATGCCGGACGCGCAGGAGCGCGAACTGCTGCGGACTGGCGCGGAGGAGCCGGTGCTATGCCTGGAGCGCGTCATGCTCGACGCGCACGAACGGCCCCTTCAGGCCGACCTGATCACCATGCCCGCCCAACGCCAGCGTCTGCGCTACGAACTCAGGATGGGATGACCGTGCCGAAGGCCGAACAGGACGCAGTCGACCAGCGGTCGCTGCACGAACGGATCGCCGCCGACCTACGCGACGAGATCATGTCCGGCGACCTTCCTCCCGGCGCCAGGCTTCCCTCAACCGCCCGGCTCAAGGAGCGATTCACCGCCTCGAACGCGACCGTGCAGAAGGCCCTGCAACTCCTGAAGGACGAGGGGCTGGCGGTGGGCCGCGCCGGAGCGGCCGTCACCGTACGCGAACACCGGCAGCGCACCATGCGCCCCGCCTCGTACATGGCCCCGGCCGCACCCGGAGAGCCGTACCGATGGCTCAGTGAGGCCGCGGCGGGCCACCAGGCTCGCGGCAGCAGCCGGCTCCTCGACGTCACCGAGATCCGCCCACCCGCCGACGTCGCCGAGGCACTGCGCCTCCCGGAGAACGGCACGGCGCTGCTGCGGGCGCAGGTGCTGCTCCTGGACGGTGAGCCGGTGGAGCTGGTGAAGTCGTACTACCCGCTGGAGCTGGCGCGCGGGACGGCGATGATGGACCGCCGCAAGATCAAGGGCGGCACCCCGGCCCTCCTCGCGGAGCTGGGCCACCCGCCCCGCCTCAGCGTCGACAAGGTCTCCGCGCGCGTACCGACGCAGGAGCAGTACACGGTGCTCGGCCTGCCGGGGAACTTCCCCGTCCTGCGAACGCTGCGCGTCGTCTACAGCGACGGCGAGCGCCCCATCGAAGCCACGGTGATGGCCAAGGCCGGGCATCTCTACGAGCTGCGGTACGAGTTCACTCCCTCCTGACCGCCCCCTGAGGACGCCCGTCCGATAGGCCTACGCGCCGATGGGCAACTCCCGCGCCCGCTGGCGTGCTTGGGCCCGCAGCTCCTTCAGGCGGCTGTGGAATGCGTTGTGGCCGTTCTGGTCGAGGTTCAGCGGTAGGTCGAGTCGGGAGATGAGCTGTGCCTCCAAGGCCCATGGCTCCTCCTGCTCGATCCAGCACACTCGGGCGTTGTCCGCCATCCACTGGCTCAGGGTGGCCTCGCCGACCTTGCCGAAGGTCATCCGCTTACCGCTGCCCACGCGGCGCAGCTCAAGCCCGAGTAGACAACCGAGCGTGAGCCGTAGCGTCGAGCCCTCCGCGTTGCCCCGGTAGTGGTACCGCACCCGCTTGCGCAGGTTCTGGGTGCTGGTGCGGTTCGCCATGTACCGGGGCGCTATGCCGACGTAGAGCAGGCGTCGGGCGTCCAAGTCCGGGTGGGGCGGCTGCTCGAAGTACCACCCGTAAGCTCCCGCGACCGCCGGGACGGGGCTCGGCCGGGTCAGGACCTCCTGCGCCGACCACAACCGGTCGGGGCTGGTGAGAACGGTAGCTTCCACGAAACCTCCAGGCGCGCCACGGCTGACACCCCCAGGCTATTGCTCAGCGCCGACAGACTGCTCTGACCTGATACATCCGGGATAGTAGATAAGCGCGCCCTCCTGGCATTTCCTCCCATACGCTATGTCGCACGCCACGCCGTCACCGTCGCCGTGGCTCCGGGGGGAGAGCACATGATGGAGCAGCTTCAGAAGCTCGTTGACCGCTATCGCGATTGCAGGCAGAAGCCAGTGCGCTTCCGCCCCAGCACGTGGCACCCACGGCTGGAGCGGTACGGAGCGGCGCAGGTACTCGATGTCGGCGTTGAATGTGCGAGCGGGCGGAGTGGTGACCGCCTCATCAGTCGGGGCGACCTGGTCGACCTCCGTGACCGCGTTGGTGACGATCCCGACGGGCTACGTGCCCTGTTCGTGGCCGTCATGATCTGGGGCTCGGGCACCACGAACGGACGCGGCCCGCGGTACACCGAGGCTGCCCTGGCCGACCCCCGCCTCGCCACTGCCCTCCGGACCACGCGCCAGGCGGTCCAAAGCGGCGACCTGAGCGGGGCCTACAGGCAGTTCGTCCTCAACGGGGTGGGGCAATCGTTCTTCACGAAGTGGTTCGCGGCCATCGACGACCGCGATACCGAGTGTGACCGGGCCCTGATCCTGGACACTCGAGTTTTTCATTCACTGAATGCCCTTAAGTGGTTCAGCTGGCAGGCGGCCGGCACGCGTCATTGGCCAACCCGTTACACCACCTACATCAGCACCATGCACGGCTGGGCGTCGTCCCTGGGAGTCACAGCCGACCGGCTTGAGTGGCTCCTCTTCCACCTGAACGGCCACCTGGACGGGCCCTGCCCCTGCGCGCCACGGGTCGACTGAACGCGGCAGCGCTCCAGCCCCACGCCCAGCCTCGGCCTCGCGACATCAAGCCCCCTACGCGCGGTGAAACCGCAGGTAGGGGGCTTGCGTGTGGAGGCTTACTTCTTCTTGCCCTGGTTCTTGACCGCCTCGATGGCGGCCTTCGCGGCGTCCGGGTCGAGGTAGGTGCCGCCCGGGTTGACCGGCTTGAAGTCGGTGTCCAGTTCGTAGGAGAGCGGGATGCCCGTCGGGATGTTCAGGCCCGCGATGTCGGCGTCGGAGATGCCGTCCAGGTGCTTGACCAGGGCGCGGAGGGAGTTGCCGTGGGCCGCGATCAGGACCGTCTTACCCGTGAGGAGGTCCGGGACGATGCCGTCGAACCAGTACGGGAGCATGCGGACGACGACGTCCTTGAGGCACTCCGTCCGCGGGCGCAGCTCCGGGGGGAGGGTCGCGTAGCGCGGGTCCGCGAACTGGGAGTACTCGGCGTCGCGGTCCAGCGGGGGCGGCGGGGTGTCGTAGGAGCGGCGCCACAGCATGAACTGCTCCTCGCCGAACTCGGCGAGGGTCTGCGCCTTGTCCTTGCCCTGGAGGGCGCCGTAGTGGCGCTCGTTCAGGCGCCACGAGCGGTGGACGGGGATCCAGTGGCGGTCGGCGGACTCCAGCGCCAGCTGGGCCGTGCGGATCGCGCGCTTCTGGAGCGAGGTGTGGACCACGTCGGGGAGCAGGCCGGCGTCCTTCAGCAGCTCACCGCCGCGGACGGCCTCCTTCTCGCCCTTCTCGTTCAGGTTGACGTCCACCCAGCCGGTGAACAGGTTCTTCGCGTTCCACTCGCTCTCGCCGTGGCGGAGGAGGATCAGCTTGTACGGTGCGTCGGCCATGTCGTCGAGCCTACTGGACCGGCCTGAGGGGGTCGGTTGACGGACCCCGTCAATTGACTGGCGGGCTGGGGACGGTATCGGTAAGTTGCGGATCCTGGTTGTGGCACTTACATGTCGCGCCGCTCATGGGGTGCGCGGCTTACCGGCTGTCGCATTCACAGGGCTGTGGCTTTCACTGGGGGGAGTCGTCCGTGTCCGTCGTCCGACTGAGGCAGGCCGCGAAGGAGAGTGTCTCGGGGTTGCCCCGGGAGTTCTGGTGGCTGTGGACCTCCACGCTGGTCAACCGGCTGGGCGGGTTCGTGGCCACCTTTCTTGCCATGTACCTGACCGTGGATCGTGGTTATTCGGCGATGTTCGCCGGGCTGGTCGGCGCGCTGCACGGGCTGGGCGGGGCCGTGGCCGCGGTCGTCGCCGGGGTGCTGACCGACCGGCTGGGGCGGCGGCCCACGCTGCTGGTCTCGCAGCTGTCGACCGCGGTCACCGTGGCCGTGCTGGGCTTCGTCCAGAATCCGGTCGCCATCGCCGTCGTGGCCTGCCTGGTGGGCATGACCAGCAACGCGTCACGGCCCGCGGTGCAGGCGATGATCGCCGACATCGTCGCGCCCGGGGACCGGGTACGGGCCTTCGCGCTCAACTACTGGGCCATCAACCTCGGCTTCGCCGTCTCCGCGGCGGCGGCCGGGCTGATCGCGCGCCACGGCTATCTCACGCTCTTCCTGGCGGATGCCGGGATGACGCTGCTGTGTGCCGTCATCGTCTTTGGGAAGGTTCCGGAGTCTCGGCCTGAGCGGGAGCCTGCCGCCGAGGGTGCGGCGGTGGAGTCGGAGTCGGAGCGCGAGGTTGGGTTGGGTGCGGTGCTGCGGGACCGGCGGTTCATGGCCGTGGTCGCGCTGTCGTTCCTGGTCGCGACCCTCATCCAGCAGGCGTTCGTGGCGCTGCCCGTGGCGATGGGGGCGGACGGGCTGTCCAGTACGGACTTCGGCGTCGCCATCGCGATGAACGGCGTACTGATCGTGGCCGTGCAGATCCCGGTGACGCGGTTCCTCGAACATCGCGAACCGGCGCCGCTGCTGATGGTGTCCGCCCTGCTGACCGGCGCCGGGTTCGGGCTGACCGCCTTCGCCGGGTCGGTCGGGATGTACGCGCTGGCCGTGATGGTCTGGACGATCGGCGAGATCATCAACTCCCCCACGCAGATGGGGCTGGTCGCCCGGCTCTCCCCGACCCATGGGCGCGGCCGCTACCAGGGGATGTACACCCTGTCGTGGTCCCTCGCCTCGCTCATCGCCCCGCTCGCGGGCGGCGCCGTCATGGACAGCTTCGGGGCGGATGCCCTGTGGGCGGCCAGCGCCGTGGTGGGCCTCGTGGCGGCCGGGGGGTACGTGGCGCTGGGGCGCGCCCTGCGGAGCCGGCCCGCGGCCGGGGATGTCGGGGGTGGAGTGGGTGCCGGTGTGGGTGCCGCTTCGGGTCCGACTTCGGGTCCGACTTCGGGTTCGGTCCCGGCTTCGCCCGCGGTGGGGGCGGGCTCCTCGTAGCGGGACCGGGCCGCCCCCGGCGGGGATCAGGGAGTGGATCTCGGGATGACGGGCTCGATGTGGATGGGCGGGGGCAGTGGGGGCTGGTAGGTCGGGATCGTCTCCGGGAATGTGGGCCGCTGGTAGGTCGGGTACGGAGCGGGGTCCGTGCCGGTACCGCCGCCCGGCTGGTAGCGGTCGTTCCACCGGGTCACCGGGATCCGGGGGTAGCTCGGCTCGTCCTTGTTCGCCCACAGCGCGAACGTCCACCCCGTCATCACCACCAGCACGGTGAGCGCCAGCCCGCTCACGGCCTTGATGCGCCGGCGCGCGGGGCCAGTGGCCCCGGGTGCGATGCTGATCCGCCGCGCCTTCGCCCCCTCCACCGGCCCGTCCGCCGTGCCCCCTGCCCTACCGGTGGTGGGCAGCGGTGCGCGTTCGTCCACGCCCAGGGCCGCCAGGTGCAGCCCCAGCCGCTGGGTCTGGCCGGGGAGTCGTACGGCGGTGTCGGCCCAGGTGCGGATGGTCTCGGGGGCGATGCCGTCGGGCGGTACGAGGATGCTGGGGCCGGTCCAATTCATGGCCCAGTACGCCGTCCCCTGCGCGACCAGCTGCGCCCCGATCAGTACGGCCAGGGCCTCGACCAGAGGGGCGAGTGGGTCCTGTCCGGGCTGATCGCCACGGGGCATTCGCTCGCCCTCGGACAGTCCGGCGTCGGACAGCCCGGCGTCGGGCACCGCGGCATTGGGCAGCCCGGCGTCCGGCAGCCGGGCGTTGAGCGCGCGGGCCAGGGGCATCCGGCGGCCGCCGTCCAGCAGTCGCAGCACTCGGTCGATTGTCAGCCTCTCCGGCTCCCCGTCCGGCTCGCCGCCCGGCTCCCCCTTCGGCCGGCCCATTCCCTCCGTCTCCTCCACCCCCCGTACCGCCTCCGCCAGCGGGGTCAGGATCCGTGTCGCGCGGTGCTCCGCCAGCTCGGTGAGCCAGTCCCGCCAGGGCACCCTCGTGCCCGCGTCCGGCCCGGACAGCAGGACACGGCCCAGCTCGACCGCGTACCGCGGCTGTACGGAGAGAGGCTCGGGGGAGTCCGGGGAGGGGAAGGGGCCGGTTCCAGGCCCCCGCGCGGGCAGGCGCGCCAGCCGTTCCAGCCGGACGGCCAGGGCCGGATGCGCGTCATCGGGGTCGGCGGGCCGTTCCACGGCGAGGGCGCGGAACACGGCCATCGGCTCCCGCACTTCGGGGGCCTCGACCATATGGGCGAAGGCGCGGAACGGATCGTCGGGGATACGGCCCGTCGCCCGGCGCATCGGGGTGAGGAAGTCCGCGAGGAAATCCCGCCACGCGACCTCCAGCGCCGCCGTGGAGCACAGCGCGTCGGCCATTGCGCCCGGTCCGGCCATCCGCGCCGCCTCGCGATCGGCCTCCAGCTCCTGCCGCCGCCGGACCGGGCGGGTGAGCCAGCGGAAGAGGCGGGTGTAGAGGCCGAGCAGCAGCAGCGGCAGGCCCGCGTACAGCCGCACCAGCTCGTTCGCGGCCGACGCGTCCTGGATCGCCTGCCGGGCGGCGACCAGCCCCGCCGCGCCCCGGTGGGCGACCGCGCCGAAGCGGCTGTGGCGGCCGGAGAAGTGGCCCAGCTCATGCGCGAGGACGGCGCGCAGTTCGGCGGGCGAAAGTCCGGCCAGCAGGGGCAGTCCCAGGTAGAGGACGCGTCGGCCGGGGGCGAGGCCGAGGAGCGGTGCGTCCTCGGTGACGGAGGCGTTGACCTCGGCGGTCAGCTTGATGTGGCCGGGCGGCCGGGTGCCGACGTCGAGGGCCAGCTCCTCGACCGTGCGCCACAACTCGGGCGCCCCGCGCCGGGTCACCGTCACCGCGTCCTCGCGCGGGGCGGCGGGGCGGGCGGTGCGGATCACCGCCCACACCATGCCGAAGACGATGGGGGCCATCGCGGCGCAGGCGGTGACGACAGTGGTGGGCGGCGTCGTGGCCTCCGGCGTTCCCGCGGTCCATAAGGCGGCCACGAGGAACGCCGCCCAGAGCAGCACCATGGCCGCGACCAGCGCGTAGAAGACGGCGAGCAGGGCGAGGGCGAGGAGCGCGCGGGCAGTGGCGAGGAGCGCGCGGGTGGTGGCGATCATCGACGCCCCCGGATGCCGTCGGCGCCGTCTCCAGTCCCGCCCCGCAACGCCCGGCCCTCGCCCCTGAACCCGGCCGAGAGCCACTCCGCAGCCCCGTACAGGGCCACGCTCAGCGGGTCCTTCGGGGTGCGGGTCAGGAGGCGCTCGGTCGCGCGGCCCAGCTCCGGGGAGACGTCGAGCAGCAGGCTCAGCCGGGCGCGGGCCTTGTGGAGGTTGCTGCCGACGCTGCCTACGGAGATGCCCAGCTCAGCCGAGATCGCCTGATAGCTCATGCCCTCGAGCGAGTGCATGACGACCACCTGGCGCTGGCGCGGCGGCAGCGTGCCCAGGGCGCGCAGGGCGGCCAGTGCCTCGGCGGTCTCCTCCACGCTCGCGGTCGTGGCGGCCGGGACGCTCATCTCGGCCGGCTTCCAGCGGAACCACCAGCGCCGCCCGTCCCGCGAGAGCTTGCGCCGCATGGTGGTGGTCACCCATGCCTCGGGCGAGGCGCACGCCCTGACCTCGGGCCAGCGGCGCATCGCCTCGATGTACGCCTCCTGCACCGCGTCCTCGGCGTTCTGCCGGTTGTCGCTGAGCATCACCGCGCGGGCGGCCAGCCAGGGGTAGGTGCGGGCGTAGAAGGCGTCGAACTCCTCCTCGGGCCGCCCGCCGCGCGTGGTCTCCTCGACGGTGTCGCTCATTCCGATCGACCCCCGCCCCGCTCGTCCCGCTGGCCCCGACCGTCCCGCTGGCCCCGGCCGCCCCGCTCGCCCCGGCCGTCCCTCTCATCCCGCTCGTCCCGCCCTTCCGGCCGCCGCCGGATCGTCAGCGCCGCGCCGTCGGGGCGGCGGTCGGTGAGGACCGTGCCCGGCTCCGTTCTGTGCACCAACTCGGCCAGCGTGCGCGCCCGGAGCCGTTCGCCCGAACGCGCCGCCAGCCAGCGGATGACGTCCCCCATCAGCCGTAGCACCCCCACCGTCACGACCGTCGCCACCGTGAGCCACGGATTGTCCATGAGCACCGTTGTGTCTCCTCTTCATGGTTCCCGGCCGCAGGAGCCGGTTCACCATGAAGAGCCCTCATGGACGGTATTTCTTCACCGCTCTCTTCACCGCGTTCCTCACGAGGTTCAGGGGAGGCGTCAGGGGAGGAGTCAGCGCAGGGCGCGCTGCGCCTCGTACAGGTTGCGGGGGTGGACCGCCTCCGGGTGTCCGTAGGACTCGATACGGGAGTGGAGCGGCCCGGTGAAGTCCGGGACGTCGATCTGGCCGAACTGCCGCACCTCGCTGATCCCGACCGTCGCGCTGTACGGCGCGATGTCGTCGATCCTGACGCATCCGGCCCGCTGATTGGTGACCGTGACGTTCCAGTGGGCGAACCGCGCGCCGTAGAGCGGACCGGCGCTCGCGTCGCCGCCGTGCGCCCCCGTGTTGTCCACGGTGATCTCCGTACGGACGTTGGCGAAGGGCATCCCGCGGTGGGTGTCGAAGGTGCCCATCTCCATCCGGCCGCGCGACCAGACGTTGTAGCTGGACAGCCCCTCCACATTGATCCCGTGCAGCTGTGTCCCCGCCGGGGCCGGAACGGTGCGCTGGGCCAGGACGAACTCCTCCACGAGGTTGTCGTGCGAGCCCTCGCGGCAGCAGTAAGGATGGTGGCTGCCGCGGCCGGTCACACGGGTGCGGCGCAGGGTGCACGCCTTGGCGGCGACGAGCAGGAAGCCGTTGTCGACGTTGTTGACGGTCACGTCGTCCACCCAACAGTCCCACGCGCACTGAAGCGCAACGCCGTTGTACCCCTTGTCCAGCAGATGCTGCGACTGCGGGGTCTCGACGACGTCGAGGGTGATGCCCTCGACCCCGGAGCCGGTGACCGGCCGCACCAGCGTGGTGAACCGGGGCTTCCAGGCGGGCCGGGCGTCGAGCGGCAGCGGGCGGTCGAGGGTCACCCGGCGGCGCCGCCGGTCGACGGCGACGACGCGGCACGGCCACTCATAGGGGACGTACGAGGTGAGCTTGGTCTTGTCGGTCCAGACGTAGTCGGCGGCGCCCTCGACATCGCCGGCCATATGGGCCAGCAGCGAGTGCGCGCCGTCGTCGGTGAGTTGGAGCAGCACGCGGTCGCCGCGGCGCAGGGCGGACGGGTCCGCGACGGCCACCGTCCAGTCGCCGCGGCGGGCCGGGGCGGCGAGGTCGGTAAGGGTGCGCCACTCGTCGCGCCGGTTGCCGGTCCAGCCCTCGAACGGCCACGCCTGGGACCGGATCGCGTCGGTGAGGGAGCGCCAGCGGGCGTCCGGGCAGATCCAGATGAGCCCGCCGGCCCAGGACCAGGACGACTTGTTGCCGCCGTAGCGGCTGCCGTACGGGCCGATCAGCTCGGTGAGGTTACGGGTCGCGTGGAGCGTGGTGCGGCCGCTGCCGGCGCCGCGCAGGACGACGTTGTCGTAGCCGAGGCGGATCACGTCGTCCACGCGGTACGTCCCGGGCGGCACCAGCACCGTGCCGCCGCCACGGCGACCGGCGGCGGCGATGGCGCGGTTGATCGCGGGGGCGGCGTCAGCGGAGCCGTCGGGCCGGGCGCCGAAGGCGCGGACGTCCGCGACGACGGGCAGGCGGGGGAAGCCCGTGCGGCCGCCGAGGTATCCGGCGCGGCCGACGTACGGGATCTGGGGGTGGGTGTACGGGTGGGCGCGGAACTCACGCCAGAGGGCGGACGTACGGGCCTCGCCCGATGTGCCCGTCCCGCCGGACGTGCCCGTCCCGCCGGGCGTACGGGCCCCGCCCGGCGTACCCGGTGCGGCGGCCGCCGCGGCGTCCGTGGCGGTCAGGAGCGGGGCCCCCGCTCCCAGGAGCGTGGCACCCGCCGCCAGTCCCATCGCACCGCCGAGCAACCGCCTTCTGTCGATCTCCGTGCCCATGAGCCAGCCCCGCCTTCCATGGATGTGAACGCAGTTCAGGTGAGAGACGGCGTGAGAATGCCATGGGGCAGGGGCGCGCGGAAGGGGTCGCGTCAGGATGGGCGTAGGTCAAACAGGATGGGCGTAGGTCAAATGGGCGTAGGTCGAGCAGAAAGGCGGGTGTCGGACGAAGACCGGGCCGAGGCCCGGCTCTTCACTTCGCCGCGTCGCGGGTCAGATTGCTGAACGCCTCAAGATTCCGGGTCGATTCGCCCCGCGCGGTTCGCCATGCGTACTCCTTGCGAATGGCCGTGGCGAATCCCATCTCCAGCAGCGTGTTGAAGCTGCCGTCCGCGTTCTCCAGCACCGTGCCGAGCAGCCGGTCCAGCTCCTCCGGGGTGACGGCCGCGAGCGGCAGCTTGCCCACCAGATAGATGTCGCCGAGCTGGTCGATCGCGTAACTCACCCCGTACAGCCGGGTGTTGCGCTCCAGCAGCCAGCGGTGGACCGCCTCGTGGTTCTCGTCCGGGTGGCGGACGACGAAGGCGTTGACCGAGAGGGAGTGCCGGCCGACCCGCAGCGAGCAGGTGGTCGACAGCTTGCGGGTGCCCGGGAGCGTGACGACGTAGGTGCCGTCCTCCGGGCTCTCCCACTCCAGTTCGGCGTCGTTCAGCGTCCGCTCGATGACGGCCCGGGGGTCGGCCTCGGCGGCGGTGTCGGCCTTACCGGTCCCGGGGGCGGTGTCGGCCTTACGGTCGGCATCGGCCGTGGTGTCAGCCTTACGGTCGGCATCGGGGGCCGTGTCGGCCTTACGGTCGGCCTTGGGCTCGGCCATGGGGTCAGCCTTGGGGTCAGCCATGAGCCGATCGTAGGTGACGCCGCTCGCGCATCGCGTCCGTGTACACCTCTGCCGTGGCCGCGGCGGCCGTGTCCCACCCGAAGGACTGGGCGTGCCCGGCCGCCGCCGCGCCCATCCGGTCCGCCCGCCCCGGGTCCTGGACGAAGGGGCGCAGGGCGCGGGCGTAGTCGGCGGGGTCGTGGCCGTCGATCAGCGTGCCGCTGACCCCGTCCCGTACGGCCACCGGAAGGCCGCCCACCGAGGCCGCCACGACCGGGGTGCCGCACGCCTGCGCCTCGATGGCCACCAGCCCGAACGACTCGCTGTACGACGGCATGACCAACACGGACGCCGCCCGGTACCAGTCCGCGAGCTCGTCCTGCGCACAGGGCGGCCGGAACCGCACCACATCGCAGATCCCCAGCCGCGCCGCCAGCTTGTGCAGCCCCTCGGGCTTGGCCAGACCGCTGCCGCTGGGGCCGCCGACCACGGGCACGACCATGCGCTCGCGCAGCGAGGGGTCCTCCTCCAGGAGGTGGGCGACGGCGTGCAGCAGGATGTCGGGGGCCTTCAGCGGCTGTATGCGCCCGGCGAAGAGGGGTATCAGCGCGTCGGCCGGGAGTCCCAGCCGGGCCCGGGCGGCGGCCCGGCCGTCGGCGGGCCGGAAGCGGTCGAGGTTCACCCCCGGGTGGACGACCGCCACCAGCTCGCGCGCCGCCTCGTAGTGGTGCACCAGTTCCTCCGCCTCCTCGGCGGTGTTGGCGATCAGCCGGTCGGCGGCGCGGACGATCTGCTGCTCGCCGATGACGCGGGCCGCGGGCTCGGGGGTGTCGCCCGCCGCCAGCGCGGCGTTCTTGACCTTGGCCATGGTGTGCATGGCGTGCACCAGCGGCACTCCCCAGCGCTCGGCGGCCAGCCAGCCGACATGGCCGGAGAGCCAGTAGTGCGAGTGCACGAGGTCGTAGTGGCCCGGCCGGTGCCCGGCCCACGCCTGCATGACGCCGTGGGTGAACGCGCACAGCTGCGCCGGGAGGTCCTCCTTGGCGAGGCCCTCGTAGGGCCCGGCGTCCACATGCCGGACGAGCACACCAGGAGCGAGCTCGACGGCCGGGGGCAGCGCGGCGTTGGTGGCCCGGGTGAAGATCTCCACCTCGATGTCGATGGCGGCCAGGCGCCTGGCCAGCTCCACGATGTAGACGTTCATCCCACCGGCGTCGCCGGTGCCGGGCTGATGCAGCGGCGAGGTGTGGACGCTGAGCATCGCGATCCGCCGCGGCCGCCGTGGAATGCGGCGAAGCCGCTGGTGGGACGGGGCGCCGAACGGTATGTGCGACCGGCCTCGCAGGCCGCCGAGCCGGGACGCGTGCTGGCTCACCGGGCGTTACCTCCTTGCCGGGGCGGGCTCCCTCCATGGCGTCAACACCGGAACGTATGGTTCCCATTTCCGCTTTGCCAAAGCGTGACGTTCTGATATTCGACGGCCACTCCCCGTCCGCCCCGGCACGGGTTCCCCACCGGCCCCGGCACGGGTTCCCCATCGGCCCCGGCATAGGCTCAGCGCCATGCCCGCCCGCGTTCCCCCGCCGTCCCGTCCGATCGGTTCGGCGACCCGCGGGACCACCAACCCCAACCGGCTGCGCCGGATGGACCGGTGGATCGCGGCGGCGCACGGGCCCGCGCTGCGGCGAGCCGCGGAGGCGCCGGTGGCTGTGGACCTGGGCTACGGGGCGGCCCCGTGGACCGCCGTCGAGCTGCTGGACCGGCTGCGGACGGTACGGGCCGGGGCCCGCGTCGTCGGGGTCGAGATCGACCCCGGGCGGGTGCTGGCCGCGCGGCCGTACGAGCGCGAGGGGCTCACCTTCGCGCACGGCGGCTTCGAGGTGCCGCTGCCCGGCGGCGCCCGCCCGGCGCTCATCCGGGCGGCCAATGTGCTGCGGCAGTACGAGGAGGGCGAGGTCGCCGCCGTGTGGCGGCGGCTGTGCGCCCGGCTGGCGCCCGGCGGACTGCTGGTGGAGGGCACCTGCGACGAGATCGGGCGGCGGCACGTATGGGTCGCGCTCGACGCGGCGGGCCCGCGCACCGTGACCTTCGCGGCCCGCCTCGGCTCCCTGGAACGCCCCTCCGACCTGGCCGAACGTCTCCCCAAGGCGCTGATCCACCGCAATGTGCCGGGCGAGCCGGTGCACACCTTCCTGCGCGACTTCGACCGCGCCTGGGCGGCCGCCGCCCCGTACGCGCCGCTCAGCGCCCGTCAGCGCTGGATACGCAGCGCGAGGACGCTGCGCGCCGAGGGCTGGCCGCTCACCGACGGCCCGCGGCGCTGGCGTCAGGGCGAGGTCACGGTGCGGTGGGAGGCGGTGGCGCCCCGGGGGTGACGGCGCCGTCCGGACCGCCATCCGGGCCGCCGTCCGAGCCCCTGGTGCCGTCCCCCGGGCCCCGGGTGCCGCCTTCCGTGTCGGGGTCGGCCCCCGCCGCGTACTCCTCGCTGATCTCCTTCGGGCCGAACGGCCACACCTTCTCCACCCGCGCCCACAGCACGAACGCCACGCACCCCGCCGCGACCCAGGCGAGCGACCATTCGATGGGGTGCCGCCCGGGGGAGTTCTTGTCCGCGTAGCCGTAGATCACCAGCCAGCCCACCAGCGCCACCACGCTCGGCAGCGGATAGAGCCACATCCGGTACGGCCGCCGCAGGCCGGGCTGGCGGCGGCGCAGCACCGTGACGGCGACGACCTGCGCCAAGGCCTGCACGATCACCATGACCGTGGTCAGCAGCTGGATGAGCGTGGCCAGATCGGTGTGGCGGCCGATCAGGAAGCCGATCGCCGTCACGACGCCCATCGTGGCCAGACCCAGCACGGGGAAGCGGTGGCGCGGGTGGAGCGTGCCGAACGGCCGGAAGAAGACCCGGTCGCGGGCGGCGTCGTACGGCACCCGGGAGCCGCCCAGCAGCCCGGCGAAGACGGACGCGAAGGCCGTGATGAGGATGAGCACGGTGACGACGTCGGCCGCGCCCTTCCCCCAGGTCTCCTCCAGCACCGCCGAGGCGACGGACTGGGAGGCCACCGAGTCGGGGTCGGTCATCTGGTGCCAGTCGACGACGCCGAGGGTGCCGATCTGGAGCAGCAGGTAGATCCCCATGATCCCGGCGATCGAGGTGACGATCGCCCGCGGCAGGGTGCGGCCGGGGTCCTTGATCTCGGCGCCCATGTACGCGGCGGTGTTGTAGCCGAGGTAGTCGTAGATGCCGATGGTCAGGCCCGCGGCGAACCCGGTCCAGAAGTGACCGCTGGTCAGCTCGAAGGCGTGGTCCGGATAGGTGAACGCCTGCCCCGCGTCGAAGTGGCTGAAGGCCGCCACGATGACCAGGACCACGGAGGCGATCATCACGCACCACATGACGGCCGTGATCCGGGCGATGTGCTCGACGCCCCGCCACAGCAGCCCGACGACCAGGACGATGACGCCGAGACCGACCAGATCGCCCTGGGTCTGTGTCATATCCGGCCACAGATAGCCCAGATACTGCACCAGACCGACCACACCCGTGGACATGATCAGCGGGATGAACAGCATCGCCGTCCAGACGAACAGGAACGGCATCAGCTTGCCGCTGCGGTACTGGAACGCCTGGCGCAGATACACATAGCTGCCCCCGGCCCCGGGCAGCGAGGCGCCCAGCTCGGCCCAGATCAGCCCGTCGGCGAGCGCGAGCACAGCGCCCGCGACGAAGCCGATGACGGCCTGTGGTCCGCCGAAGGCGGCGACCATGAGGGGGATGGTGACGAACGGCCCGATGCCGCACATCTGGCTCATGTTGATGGCGGTCGACTGGAACAGGCCGATACGGCGGACGAATCCGCCCTCGGTGCCGGACATCCGGACCTCCATTGCCCTCTGGCGCCACTGGCGCCACTGTGGGAGGAAATGAAAGTAAGGAAAGTTTCCAGTCGCGTCAAGGAGGTGGGCCGCGGCAAAAGGGATGGGCGCCGGGGACGCGATCCCGGCCGTAAGGCGAAGACGCAGGCGAAGCCTTAGGGCGAAAAGGGCGGAGTGCGGCTCGGGCCGTCAGTAGGTGTCAGGCCACCGCCGCCGCGCCCGCCAGCACCTTCAGCGCCTCCGCCGTCGCCGACCCCTCGTCGGCCGTGTAGGTGCACAGCATCTGCCCCGGATCTGCGGGCAGCACGAACGCCTCGAACCGCAGCACCAGCTCCCCCGCCTCCGGATGGCGGAACCGCTTGACGCCCCGCGTCCGCTCCTGCACCTCCTGCGCCTCCCAGCGCCGCCGGAACTCCTCGCTCCGCTCCAGCAGCTCATGGGTCACCCGGCACACCCGCGAACTGCCCGGATGGCGTCCGGTCTCCGCGCGCAGCCCGGCCACCGTGTCATCGGCGACCTCGGCCCAGTTCGGATGGATCTCCCGCATCCGGGGGTCGAGGAAGACTAGCAGCGGGCCGTTGCGCCGCTCCTCGGGGATCGCGGCGTAGTCGATGCCGAGCCGGGTGCCGAGGGTGTTCCAGGCCAGGACGTCCATCGCCGGCCCGTAGACATAGGCCGGGACGGTGCCGTCCATCGCGTTCAGCAGCTGCTGGATCTCCGGCCGCACCCGCGGCCGCGGATCGGGATCGGGCCCCCCGGCGCGCCGCCGGGGCAGGGTGATGTTGCGCAGATAGGTGTGCTCGGACGGGGTCAGCCGCAGCGCCCGCGCCAGTCCGTCGACCACCGAGTCCGAGACGGCCGGGGCCCGGCCCTGCTCGATACGGGTGTAGTAGTCGACGCTGATCCCGGCCCGCTGGGCGACCTCCTCACGGCGCAGACCGCGCACCCGGCGCCGGACGACCCCCTCCGGCAGCCCCAGCTCGGCCGGGTCGAGCGCGGCGCGGCGCGACTTGAGAAACCCCTTGATCTCCGGTTCGGAATGGCCCATCGCTCCATTATCCGGGCGACGCCGGATTCCGGGCCGGACAGGTGGTTCTGGCAGACCCAGGTTGAGCCGGGCCTGGTGACGTTCCCGCCCGGAGCCGAGGCTGAAAGCACAGGCCGTCGAAGGCACAGGCCGTGGAGAGCGAAGGAAGGCATCAGGCCATGAAGCGCAGGATCCTGGGCGGTACCGGTATCTCGGTGAGCGAGTACGCCCTGGGCGCGATGATGTTCGGCGCCCTGGGCAACCCCGATCACGACGACTCGGTACGGATCATCCACCGCGCCCTCGACGCGGGCATCAACTTCGTCGACACCGCCGACGTCTACTCCGAGGGCGAGTCCGAGGAGATCGTCGGCAAGGCCCTCAAGGGCCGCCGCGACGACATCGTCCTGGCGACCAAGGCCCATTTCCCGATGGGCGACGACCCCAACGAGGGCGGCAACTCACGGCGCTGGATCACCCAGGAGGTCGAGAACAGCCTGCGCCGTCTGGGCACGGATTACATCGACCTCTACCAGATCCACCGGCCGGACCCGACGACGGACGTCGACGAGACGCTGTCGGTCCTGTCCGACCTGGTCAGGGCGGGCAAGGTGCGCGCCGTCGGCTCCTCCACCTTCCCGGCCGAGCAGATCGTGGAGGCCCAGTGGGTCTCCGACCGGCGCGGCCACGTACGGTTCCGCAGCGAGCAGCCGCCGTACTCGATCCTGGCGCGGGGCGTGGAGGCGGCGGTGCTGCCGACCGCGCGGAAGTACGGGATGGGCGTGCTGAGCTGGGGTCCGCTCTCCGCGGGCTGGCTCACGGGCCGCTACACCAAGGCGTCCGACATCGATCTGTCGGGCGGCCGGGCGGCCGTGGAGAAGCACAAGTTCGACCCGTCGCTGCCCGACAACGCGCGCAAGCTGGAGGCGGTCGGCGCGCTGGCCGAGCTGGCGTCCGACGCCGGGCTCTCGCTGCCGCACCTGGCCATCGCCTTTGTACGGGCGCATCCGGCCATCACCTCGGTGATCATCGGCCCGCGCACCATGGAGCAGCTGGAGGATCTGCTCGCCGGGTCGGAGGTGGAGCTGAGCGAGGACGTCCTGGACCGGATCGACGAGATCGTCCCGCCGGGCACCGACCTCAACCGGGCGGACAGCTACTACGTGCCGCCGGCGCTCGCGGACAAGAGTCTGCGCCGCCGCTGACCGGCTGCCTCCGAGCGTCCTCCGAGCGGCGGGCGCCGAGATCGGTTCAGGACGGCCGCAGGGTGTGCAGCAGCGCGTCGATGAGGGTGCGGTCGTGGTCGTAGCTGAGGCGGCGGCGGGCCGCGTCCGGGGGCAGCCAGAGCAGGCGGTCGACCTCGCGGTTGGGCACGAAGGGCTCGTCGTGGTCGATCGCCTCCGCCGCCCAGTAGCGGACCTGTTTGGGGCGGCCCTTGGCCAGGTAGTGGAGGGTGGGCAGCGCCTCTCCCGGGGCGCAGCCCATGCCGGTCTCCTCGGCGACCTCGCGCACCGCGCCGTGCAGCGCCTCCTCGCCGTGCTTCAGCTTGCCCTTGGGATGGGACCAGTCGTCGTAGCGGGGGCGGTGGACGAGGGCGACCTCGAGCCCGCCGCCGCGTGGGGACCGTCGCCACAGCACACAGCCCGCGGCCAGGACGGGCCCGGTGTCCGCTCGGGCGTCCGTTCCGGAGTCCGCTCCGGGGTCCGTTCCGAAGTCCGCTCCTGCCAGCCCGTCAGCGCGGGAATTCCGGCGGTTCATCTGTCGTCTCTCCCTCCCCGGTTCTCCGCTGTCCTCCGCGTTCTGCTCTTCGGTCCTTCGGTCCATCGGATCCGGCGTCAGGCGTTCAGCGTCAGGAGGCTCTGGCGGCGGACACGCGCCGCCAGATCCGGCCGAACGCGAAGCGGGCCGCCTCGACCTCGTGCCGCTGATCGGCGTGGAGCACCCCGAGCGCGTACGCCGTCGCCGGGGCGATCCGGGGCGTACGGGCGGCTGCCGCCGCGGCGGCGGCCGCCTCGGACGCGTCGCGGTGCCGCTCGAGCGCCTGCCCGGCGGCCAGCAGCCGCACCGACAGCGGCGGCTCGGCATCCACGGGGCCGGGTCCGCCCGGACCGGGTCCGCCCGGACCGGAGCCGGGACCGGATCCGTTGGGTCCGCTCGCCTCGTCCGGCTGCTGCCACGCCTGGTCGAGCACCTCCAGCGCGTACCGCCGCAGCCGCAGCAGATGGCGCACGTGGTGCCAGGGGGCGTCCTGGCGCTCGCTGGCGGGCGGGGCGTCCGCCGCCGGGGTCGCCGCCAGGCCGTGGACCAGCGCCTCCGCGTTGTACGGATGCCCGGCGCGGACCAGCGGCAGCGCCTCCACCGCCTCGGCCAGCCGCCGGTTCGCCAACTCGGCGAGCGGCGGCAGCACCTGCCCGGCGGGGCGGGCGGCGTTGGCCTCGTCGAGCGGGACGTCGGAGGCGAGCAGGGCGACGGTGTCGGCGACCGCGTGGAAGCGGGAGGAGCCGAGCGCCTCCAGGGCGGCGGTGTGGGCCCGGGTCCGGGCCAGCGTGAGCTGGCGCTCCAGCAGCGCTCCCGCGCGGGCCGCGCCCACGGTCAGCGCCCCGCCGCGGGCCTCCTCCTCGGCACCGGCCCGCTGGTGGGTCGCGCCCGGCTGGCCGGACCGCTCGCCCTTCTCGCCCTTGGCGCCCCGGCCGCTCTTGTCGCCGCGCTCACCGCGGCGCCGTCCGGCCGCCCGGCTCTCGTCCCGGTCCCTGTCCCTGTCCCGGTCCCTGTCCCGATCCCTGTCCCGGTCCCTGGGCGCCCCGGCCGCGCCCTCGGCGCCGCCGCCCGCGTCGGCCGGACCGGGCCGCGCACCCTGCCCCCCGACAGGGTCCGCGGCCCCGCCTCCCGGCGCACCGGCGGCCAGGGAGACGCTGCGGCGGGAGGCACGGGTGGAGCGGGGAACCGGGCCCGCGGTGCCGGAAGGGCCACCCGCGCCGTCGACCGCGACCGTGACCGCGCCGCGCGCGGTGCGCGCGGCGCTGGTGGCATGCGCCGCGTTCACCGGCTGTGTGTCGGAGGGCCGCTCGCCTGGGCTCGCGGCCTCGGTGGCCGTCCCCTCGCCCTGCGGTGACCGGTCCGAGGGGCCGCCCGCGCCCGAGAGCCGGTGCAGGGCGCCGCGCAGCCGGTTCAGCCGCTCCGCGTAGGCGTGCTCCCGCGCCAGCGTGCCGGACAGCCAGGCCAGCTCGGTCCGCAGCTCATCGGACCAGGCCGTGTCGGTGAGCGGGCGGTAGACGTAGAGCGCGCCGCTGATCCGCCGCGCGGCGCGGCGCAGCAGCCGGGCGGCCTCGGCCGCCTCCTGGACGTCGGAGCCGCTCTCGCGGTGCAGCCGCAGGCTGCGCAGGAAGTCCCCGGCCTGGGCGTGCAGATACGCCGACAGCACCTCCCCGGCCGTCGCCGCCCCCCACACAGGCGCGCCCGAAGGCGCACCCGAACCCCCCGAAACCCCCGAAGCTGCCGCCGTGGCCTCCCCCGCGCGGTCCGTCACACCGTCGGCCCCCGGGCGGGCCGGGTCGGCGGCCGGGTCCGCGGCGCCCGTCGGCCCGGCCGGCGGCAGGTCATGTCGTTGAACCACGCCGTCGCCTCCGGGCGTCGATGAGCATCTCCTGAACGTTCCGCAGCGGCTGGCCGTCCGCGTCCGTGGCGTGCCGGGTCCACTCGCCGTCCGGGCCCAGGTGCCAGGAGGAGGTGGAGTCGGACATCCCGGTCTCCAGCAGGCGGTTGAGAGCGGCGCGGTGACCGGTGTCGGTGACCCGCACCAGCGCCTCGATCCGGCGGTCGAGATTGCGGTGCATCATGTCGGCGCTGCCGATCCACACCTCCGGCTCGCCACCGTTCCCGAACGCGAAGACGCGCGAATGCTCCAGGAAGCGGCCGAGGACCGAGCGGACCCGGATGTTCTCCGAGAGCCCGGGGACGCCAGGCCGCAGCGCGCAGATGCCGCGCACCCACACATCCACCGGCACCCCGGCCTGCGAGGCCCGGTAGAGGGCGTCGACGACGGCCTCGTCGACCATCGAGTTGACCTTGACCTTGACGTAGGCCGGGCGGCCCGCCCGATGGTGGGTGATCTCCTTGTTGATCCGGGTGATCAGCCCGCCGCGCAGCGACTTGGGGGCGACCAGCAGCCGCCGGTAGTTCTCCCGCCTGGAGTAGCCGCTCAGCCGGTTGAAGAGGTCGGAGAGGTCCGCGCCGACCTGGGAGTTCGCCGTCAGCAGCCCCAGGTCCTCGTACAGCCGGGCGGTCTTGGGGTGGTAGTTGCCGGTGCCCACGTGCGAGTAGCGGGTGAGGGTGTCGCCCTCCTGGCGGACCACCAGCGACAGCTTGCAGTGGGTCTTCAGGCCCAGCAGGCCGTAGACCACGTGGCAGCCGGCCTCCTCCAGCTTGCGCGCCCACTTGATGTTGGCGTGCTCGTCGAAGCGGGCCTTGATCTCGACCAGCACCAGCACCTGCTTGCCGGACTCGGCGGCGTCTATGAGCGCGTCGACGATCGGCGACTTGCCGGAGGTGCGGTACAGCGTCTGCTTGATCGCCAGGACGTCCGGATCGGCGGCCGCCTGCTCCAGGAACGCCTGCACGGAGGTGGAGAAGGAGTCGTACGGGTGGTGGAGGAGGACGTCCCGCTCGCGCAGCGCCGCGAAGATGTCCGGCGGGGAGGCGGACTCCACCTCGGCGAGGTCCCGGTGGGTGCCCGCCACGAACTTGGGGTACTTCAGCTCCGGCCGGTCCAGCGCGGCTATGCCGAACAGGCCGGTGAGGTCGAGCGGCCCGGGCAGCGGATAGACCTCAGCGTCCGAGACCTTCAGCTCGCGCACCAGCAGGTCCAGCACATACGGGTCGATGGACTCCTCGACCTCCAGCCGCACCGGGGGCCCGAAGCGGCGGCGCAGCAGCTCCTTCTCCAGGGCCTGGAGGAGGTTCTCGGCGTCGTCCTCCTCGACCTCGAGGTCCTCGTTGCGGGTGACCCGGAACATGTGGTGCGCGAGCACCTCCATCCCCGGGAAGAGGGCCTCCAGATGCGCCGCGATCACGTCCTCCAGCGGTACGTACCGCTGCGGCGACGCCTCCAGGAACCGGGAGAGCGACGGCGGGACCTTCACACGTGCGAAGTGATCATGCCCGCTCACGGGGTTGCGCACCACGACCGCGAGATTGAGCGACAGCCCCGAGATATACGGGAAGGGGTGTGCCGGGTCCACGGCGAGCGGGGTCAGCACGGGGAAGATCTGCTGGCGGAAGAGGGTGAAGAGGCGGGACTGCTCCTTCTCGGTGAGATCCGGCCAGCGGACCAGATGGATGCCCTCCTCCGCGAGCGCCGGGGCGACGTCCTGCTGGTAGCAGGCGGCGTGCCGGGCCATGAGCTCACGGGACCGGTTCCAGATCAGCTCCAGCACCTCGCGCGGCTGGAGCCCGGAGGCCGAGCGGGTGGCGACCCCGGTGGCGATGCGCCGCTTGAGGCCGGCGACCCGCACCATGAAGAACTCGTCCAGATTGCTGGCGAAGATCGCCAGGAAGTTGGCCCGCTCCAGGAGCGGGGTGGACGGGTCCTCGGCCAGCTCAAGCACCCGCTCGTTGAACGCGAGCCAGCTGCGCTCCCGGTCCAGGAACCGCCCCTGCGGCAGCTCCCCGCCCTCCGTGCCGGGCCCGGCGATCTCCTCGTACGAGTCCAGATCGGCGTCGAGATCGGGGTCGAGCGACCGCACCGGTGCGGCGACAGCATGCGGCCGGTGGGCCGCGATGGACCCGACCGAAGGCTGGGAGTGGGGCTGGGGCTGCGGGGAAACCGATGCCTGACCGCTTGTGTGGCTCATGAACTCATTGTTCCGCGCCGGAGGTGAATACGGCGTGGCGGAAGCGGGTGCGGAAACGGCACGGAGCCTCCGGTTCGACGAATTCGGCACAGCGGGCTGCATTCAGTGATGCTCGCAACCAAGGTTGAATCGCCGGTAACGGACACATGGCGCGTAGGAAATCGGGACCCATCCCCCAGGGGTCCCGCCCTCTTCACGCCCCCGGGACCGCCCGCACGCCCCCGGACTCAGGCCCCGCTCAGGTTTCCCTCAGGTCTCCGTCTTCGCTCAGGTCTCCGTCCGATACATCAGATCGGTCTCATGGGTGACGAACCCGAGCCGCTCGTAGACCGCGACCGCGGCGAAGTTGTCGGCGTCCACGTAGAGCATCGCGGTCGGCAGCCCCTGAGCCGCCAGATGCCGCAGCCCGATCGAGGTCAGCGCCCTGCCGAGGCCGCCGCCCTGCGCGTCCGGCCGCACCCCCACGACGTACACCTCCCCCAGCCGCTCCTCGGCATGCACCTTCGTCCAGTGGAACCCGACGATCTCCCCGCCCCGCTCGGCCAGGAAGAACCCCTCCGGGTCGAACCACGGCTCACCCTTGCGGTCGTCCAGATCACGCTGGGTGAGCGAACCCTGCTCGGGGTGGTGGGCGAAGGCCGCCGCGTTCGCCGCCAGCCAGGCGGCGTCGTCCACACCCGGCCGGAAGGTCCGTACGGTCACCCCCTCCGGGAAGACTGGCTCCGGCAGACCCAGCTCCGCGAGCGACCCCAGCGGCCGCCGCATCTGCCGCAGCTCCCGGAACAGCGTCAGCCCCAGCACCTGCGCGAGGTGGCGCGCCGAGGCATGCCCCCCGTGCGCCCAGATCCGCAGCCGCTTCCCCGACTCCCTCAGCAGCGTCACCCCCAGCGCCCGGCCGTGCCCCTGCCCGCGGTGCCCCGGATGCACGACCAGCTCGGCGGCCGGAGCCTCGACCGGGTCGGTGTCCTCCAGCTGCGCGTACCCCACCAGCTCCCCGCTGGGCTCCCGCAACACCAGATGCCGCACCCCCTCCCGCCGCCCCCGCAGCTGGAGCCGCCCCTGCTCGGACACCGCCTGCTGCCCATCGGCCCGCGCGGACTCCGCGACCAGCCGCAGCACATCCTCCACCTCGGCCGACGTCAGCTCCTCCAGCACATCGAGCCGCCGGGCCCCGGATGTCTCGTTCACCACGTCATTCATGAGGCCGAGCCTACGGCGGCCCAATTGGCCAGCAAGCTGCTGACCAATTTGTTACCGGCGAGTCACCCGGCTGCCCCACCCCCGTCGAGGATGTCGTCGGCGATGCGGGAGAGATCCTCGGCGCTGGGCATCAGCTCCCGCACATGGGGCGGCAGCGCGGCATAGGTGCTCACGGCGAGCGGTGCGTTGTTGCTCCGCAGGGCGTACTCGATCGTCCCCTTGTCGCGGCTCTTCGCGATGAGGATCCCGAGGGTCGGATCGTCGCGCTCCTTGTCCCGGACCAGGTCGTCGACGACGGTGACGTAGAAACCGAGCTGGCCCAGGTGGGCGGGTCGGGCCTTGTCGGTCTTCAGCTCGATGACGACGAAGCGGTGCAGCTTGTAGTGGTAGAAGAGCAGATCGATCCGGAACTCCTCGTCCCCGACCTTGATGGGGTACTGACGCCCGACGAAGGCGAAGCCGACCCCGAGTTCGGTCAGGAATCGGACGAGCTGCTGCACCAGCGCGTCCTCAAGGTCGCGCTCCGCCACCTTGCCGGAGAGCCGAGTGAAGTCGACTCGGTAGGGATCCTTGACGACCTCGTTGACGGCATCGGAGTCCTCCGGGACCGTGGCGTCGAAGTTGTTGAGCGCGGCGCCCTGGGTGAGGTGCAGCTGGGCGTCGATCCAGTGGTCGAGCATGACGCGGGACCACCCCTGTTGCACGGCCCGCTGAGCGTAGAAGTCCAGCTCAGGACGGGTTTTGCAGCGGCCCATCAGCAGGGTGATGTGACCCCAGGGCAATTGGGCAACAGCTTGTTGCCCAATTTGCTCGGGCCATGTTCGAGCCATCTGCTGCATGTACTTGAGATTCCGCGCACCGAAACCCCGCTGGTTCGGGAAGACTGTACGCAACTCCGTCGCCACCCGCTCAAGGACCTTTGATCCCCACTTCTCCCGCTCCGTCCGGTCGAGGATCGTCCGGCCGATCTGCCAGTACATCTTGATCATCTCGGTGTTGACCTTGAGCTGAGCACGCACGCTCGCCTGCGTGACGATCGCCTTGAGGTCATCGACCAGTTCGAAGAAGCCCGACGGAAGTTCGGACCCCTGTGCGGGGATGGGCGTCTGCTTCGTGAGTTCGTTCTGCATGATCCGCACGCTCACATAACGAACCACCACCCAAACCCCTCATCAGGACTATTCCGCCGAACGGGCGAAGTCGGCCCACCCCGTTGACCACCGGCCACCAGCTCTTCACCTCACCCCCCTGCCCCGCTACGCGCGTTGACCGTAAGCTGCGCTCCACCATCCATCACGGGGCACACAAGGGGACGACATGCCAGCGAGACCTCAACGGCGCGGGGCGGGACGCCGGTTGGCCACGGGAGTCGCGGTGCTGGCCGCGGCGGCCGGGGTGCTGACCGCCGTGGGCCCGGCGGGGGCGGACACCGGGGCCGTCGCCTCGGACAAGCACCGGCCCGGGCGCACCGTCGACGTACAGCTGCTGTCCTTCAACGATCTGCACGGAAACCTGGAGCCCCCGCAGGGCTCCTCGGGCACCGTCACCGAGACCCAGGCGGACGGCACCACCAAGTCCATCCCGGCGGGTGGCGCCGAATACCTCGCCACCTCCCTCCGTAACGCCCGTAAGGGTCACGAGTACTCGGTCACCGCCGCCGGTGGCGACATGATCGGGGCCAGCCCGCTGCTGTCCGGGCTCTTCCACGACGAGCCGACCGTCGAGGCGCTCAACAAGCTGGACCTCGACGTCACCTCCGTCGGCAACCACGAGTTCGACGAGGGCCGCGCCGAGCTGAGCCGGATTCAGAACGGCGGCTGCCACCCCAAGGAGGGCTGCTACGAGAAGGGCAAGACCTTCCCGGGCGCCGACTTCCCCTACCTCGCCGCGAACGTCACCGACGAGAAGACCGGCAAGCCCATCCTCAAGCCCTACACCGTGTGGCAGCACAAGGGCGTGAAGATCGGCTTCATCGGGGTCACCCTCGAGGGCACCCCGGACATCGTCACCGCCGAGGGCGTCAAGGGCCTGAAGTTCCACGACGAGGTCGAGACGATCAACAAGTACGCCAAGGAGCTCCAGCGCAAGGGCGTGAAGTCGATCGTCGCGCTCATCCACGAAGGCGGACTGCCCGCCTCCCCCTCGTACAACTACGACTGCGACAACGGCGGTGCGGGCAAGGGCATCTCCGGCCCCATCGTCGACATCGCCAAGAACATCACGCCCAAGGTCGACGCCCTGGTCACCGGCCACACCCACCAGGCGTACACCTGCACCGTCCCGGACCCGTCCGGCACCCCGCGCACGGTGACCTCCGCGGCCTCCTTCGGCCGTCTCTACACCGACACCACGCTCACCTACGACCGCCGCACCGGCGACATCGTGCGGACGAACGTCAAGGGCGCGAACGCGGCGAACCACGTCGTGGACCGCGAGCAGCCCAAGGCCCCCGACATGACCTCGCTCATCGGGCGCTGGAACAAGCTGGCCGCCCCGGTGGCCGGCAAGCCGGTCGGCCACATCTCCGCGGACATCAACGGCCGTGGCTCCACCGCGTACGAGACGCCCCTGGGCGACGTCATCGCCGACGGCCAGCTCGAAGCGCTCTCCCCGTCCGACAAGGGCGGCGCCCAGATCGCCTTCATGAACCCCGGCGGCATCCGCTCCGACCTCGCCTACAAGGCGTCGGGCAGCGAGGGGGACGGGGTGGTGACCTACGGCGAGGCGTTCACGGTCCAGCCGTTCACCAACATGATGAACGTGATCGACCTGACCGGCTCCCAGCTCATCACCGCGCTCCAGCAGCAGGTCAGCGGCGCCAACGAGGCGTCCCCCCGGATCCTCCAGGTCTCCAAGGGCCTGACGTACACCCTGGATCTGACCAAGTCCGGCAAGGACCGGATCGTCACGGACTCGGTGAAGCTCAACGGTGAGGCGATCGACCCCGCCAAGACCTACCGCGTCGCGCTGAACGAGTTCATCGCGGGCGGCGGCGACGGCTTCCCCGCCTTCAAGGAGGGCAAGAACAAGCTCGTCGGCGCCTCCGACCTGGACGTGTTCACGGCCTACCTGGGCGCGCACTCGTCGCAGTCCTCGCCCCTGGACCCGCCGAAGGCGGACCGCATCACGATCGTGAAGTAACCCGATGTACGACGATGGCCCGGCCGCTTGAGGCGGCCGGGCCATCGTCGTGTCAGCGCGGTGTCACCGCAGCGCGTCCTCGATCAGATCGGCGGCCCGCCCGGTGCCGCCCTCGGCCCGCACCTCGTCCCGCAGCCGCGCCGACGTGCGCGCGACCTCCGGGTCCGTGGTGAGCTCGAGCAGCGCGGCACGCAGGGCCCCGGCGGTGGCGTCCGCCGTGTCGAAGCGGCGGGCCACGCCCAGTTCGACGAGCCGGTCGGCGTTCATGGCCTGTTCCGCGCCCTGCGGGACGGCGATCATCGGACAGCCGGTGTACAGCCCCTCGTTGCTGCCGCCCATCCCCGCGTGGGTGATGAACGCGTCGGCCCGCTCCAGGATCGCCAGCTGCGGCACCCAGTTGTGGACCTCGATGTTCGCCGGGATCTCCCCCAGCTCGCCCGGGTCGACGTACTTGCCGATCTGGAGCACCACATGCCACCCGGGCAGATCCCCGAAGGCCGCGACGCACTCGCGGTAGAAGGCGGCCTGCCGGGTGTACGCCGAGCCCAGCGAGACCAGCAGCACCTTCTCCGCGCCTGCGGGACGTTCCCAGCCACCCTGGTCGGCACGGTCCCCGAGGCACGGTCCGACGAACGTCACCACCTCGGTGTTCACCCGGTCGGCGTTCGGCTGCATCGCACGGGGAATGAGCGCGACGCAGCGCGGCGGCTGTCCGGAGAAGGCGTTCGGATCCGTGGTGGTGGCGCCGGACTCCACCAGCCAGGCCGCGAACTTCTCCTGATACGCGCCCGCGCCGGGAAGGCTCATGATCTGCGCCCCGATCTCGTCGTGGTAGCCCTCCCAGCCCACGATCGTCGGCGACAGCTGGACCAGCGGGCGCCCCTGCGTCTCGGCGAGCACCCGCGCGGGGTACGCCCCGATGTCGTAGAGGTACACATCGGCCGGGTCGCGGTCGTACACGGCGCGGAGCTGCGGCAGGACATGGACGGCGTCGTCCAGGAACAGGGTCATCGCCGCGATCGGGTCCTCCGGCCAGTCGTTGTCGGCGACCGGCAGAGTGGACTCGAACGGCACGAACTCGGCACCGGTCGACGCGATGGCGTCCGCCATATAGGGGTCATTGGCGTACGTCACCCGGTGCCCCCGGGCCACGAGTTCGCGGATGATCTCGAGGCTGGGCAGGGTGTGGCTGATGGCGGGGATGCCGACCATGGCGATATGGGCACGGCGACGGGACATAGGGGATCACTCGTTTCAGGTCTACGGCGAGATGGACACGACGGCCCGGCGCACGGGCGTGGTCACCGGTGCGCCGGGCGAGACGGCGTGTCAGCCGTAGATCTGAAGGAACGAGTCCATGGACGGCACGGTACCCCGGCCGCCGGCCGGGCCGCCCCCGATTTTCCGGTCGGCCGTCCGGCCGGGCTCAGCAAGCGGTAAGTGCCCGCTCAGCGCCGGGTCCTAGGGTCACGAACGCGACGGGCCGTCTCTTCTCCCTCTCCCTCTCCCGACGGGCCGTCGCGCTTTACGCTCCGCCTTGCTGGATGCGGTCGAAGGCACCGGCCTTGGCATCCCGTATGAAGGCGCGCAGGGCGGCGGGGGTGGTGGTCAGGATGACGTCGGGGTCGTCGCTCTCCCTGAGCAGGACGGCGCGGTCGCTCGCGGCGACGTTCACGCAGTTGGACGAGTTCGGGCTGTAAGTGGACTTCCGCCACTGGTACGTGGACACACTTCACCTTTCACATGGTCCGCACGATGTTGTGAATGAAGTCGCGGGATTCATCCGGGTTAAGGGCAGTGGTCTCCATACGGTCGACGACAGCCCGGTATCTGGCCAACTCAGCCTCAGCATCAACGAACTGGCAGCCCCACGCCAGGTCCAGTTGCGCCGTGTCGAGCTGCGGCACCGGACCGAGGACGTAGTCGATCGACTGCCCCGGGCCGGGAAACGTTCCACTGCTGAACGGGATTACCTGGATGACGATGTTGTGCGCCTCGCTGATCGCGAGCAGGTGCTCCAGCTGCGCGCGAACCGTGTCCGTACCACCGAACTGCATCCGCAAGGCGGCCTCGTGGATGATCGCGGTGTACGGCACCGATCTATCTCCGTGGAGGATCGCCTGCCGCTTCATTCGGTGCGACAGCCGATACTCGACCTCGTACGCCCGGAGCGGCGGAGCTGCTTCATGGATCACGGCACGGGCGTAATCCACGGTCTGAAGCAGACCCGGGATGTGAATCACCAGCGCGACGCGCAGCCCGTGTGCGTGATGCTCCAGCTCGGCCAAGTCCGCGAAACTCGCCGGAAGATACTCCCGATACTCGTCCCACCAGCCTCGCGTGCGTCCACCCGTCATGTCCGCCAGCGCATCCACGAGATCATCGTCCGCGCAGGTGTACGTGCGAGCCATCACGCGCACGCGATCGGCACCCACGGCGTACCGACCAGCCTCGATCATGCTCACGCGGGCCTGCTGGACACCCAGCTCGGCGGCGGCCGCAGTGGAGCTCAGGCCCGCGCGCTCACGAAGCTTCCGCAACTCGGCTCCGAGTCGTCGCTGCTTGAGCGTAGGACTACTGGTGGTCGCCATCGGTCTCCCCTTGTCACCCACACGAGGGCAATCGTGAGCCATATCTCCGTATGGACGTTAGAACTAACACGACTGGCCCTACTGTGTGGCGCAAGCCACCCAACTCCACCCGACCGAGGGAGACTCCATGGCCAACGTACCGCCGTCCTCCGACCCCTGGACGTACTCCCTCCGCCTGCCCAACGACCCACGGGCCGCACGCATCTCACGCGCCACCCTCCGGGCGGTCCTCGCCTCCCACGGCATGGCCGAGCTGACCGACACGGCGGAACTCTTGACCTGCGAGCTGGTCACCAACGCCGTCCGCCACTCCGACGGCCCGGCCCAACTCCGCATCCGTCACCTCTGCGAGAACCGCCTCCGCGTCAGCATCTGGGACACCAACCCCACCATCCCCGCGCCCTTCGACGCCCCGCCCAGCCCCCTCGACCGCTTCACGGCCCTCACCGAGGCCGCGGCGAACCTGGACGCGACCTCCGGCCGTGGCCTGCTCATCGTCCGGCTGTGCGCCGACAACTGGGGCGGCTACCCCCTCGCCGACGACCTCTTCGGCATCAGCGGCAAGCTGCTCTGGTTCGAACTCACCCCGCAGCAGCACGCATACGGGATCGCCGCCTGACCCCACGCGCCTTCGTGGGGTGTCAGGTGAGGGCGACGACCAGCAGCGTGAAGGCGGCGATGATGACGGCGACGCGGAGGTAGTGGTAGCGGCCCCAGCGGTCCAGCTGCTGCTTCCAGTCGGCGGGCCGGTTTTCGGGGGTCCAGGTCTTGTTTCGGTTGTTGATCGGGACGAGCAGCAGCATCGACATGACCACGCTGACGATCAGCAGGCCGGCGGCGGTGACGACGAGTCCGGCGCCGTGGTGGTGCCATCCGGCGACGGCCCAGATCGCGCTGAGGACGAGTGAGCCTATGTACCAGAACGGCATCAGGGCGCCGAGCATCCGGCCGCCGTGGGCGTGGCCGAGCTGGGCGCTGTCGTCGGGAAGCGCGTTCAGGATCCGGTTCATGATGAAGGCGACGGAGAACTCCACCCCCACCATCAAGCCGACGATCACGGTGGTGACGACCTCGAGTGCGTTGAGCATGATGACCCTCTTAGAATCTAGTGCCGCTAGCTGTTGTGGCAACGCTAGACCTGCTGCCGCTCGATTGTCTAGTGATGCTAGGATCGCTTTATGTCGGTACAAGAACGCAAGCAGCGCGAACGGGCGGAGCGCGAGCGCCTCATCGTGGCGACGGCCCGGGAACTCGCCGAGCAGCAGGGCTGGGACGCGGTCACCACCCGCCAGCTCGCCGAGCGCATCGAATACAGTCAGCCCGTCCTCTACAGCCACTTCCGCGGCAAGCGCGAGATCATCGGCGCCGTCGCCCTGGAGGGCGCCACCGAGATGGCCGCGGCGGTGCGGGCCGCGACCTCCGCCGAGGACGACCCGCGCGCCCGGGTCGCCGCCCTGGCCCGCGCCTACCTCGACTTCGCCGAGCACAACCCGGCGGTCTACGACGCCTTGTTCCAGCTCGACGGCGGCCTGCCGTACGCGCGGGAGGACACCCCCGAGCCGCTGAAGGACGCCTTCGCCGCTCTGCTCGAGTGCCTTGCCGAGGTCGCCGGGGACGGCGTCGCCCCGGGGCTGTTCACCGAGATGTTCTGGGCGGCCCTGCACGGGCTCGCCACCCTGACCCGAACGGGTCGCCTGCTGCCCGAGGACGCCGAGGCGAGGGTGGAGCTGCTGGTGGACCGGCTCGCCATGGTCTGACACATCCATCCCGGCGGGCACGCGGCCGGAGCCCTCGGGCCCCGTATCCCGGGCGTCGTCACGGAAAAGCGCCCCCGCACCCGGCAACGCACCGCAACCACCCCACCGCGCCCCCGCCCCGTGCCACCGGCCGCCCCCGGAACCCACGCCGAACCCCCACCCATCCGGCGCCGGCCGTGCCTACCCTGGTGGCTTCTGAACGGCGAACAACAGTCACCGGGGGGACGGGGCCTCATGGATCCCGCAGGCGCAGACGCAGCCGCAGCCATAGCCACACTGGTCCAGGAACTCTTCGTCGCCGACGGTCCGGTGGACCGGCCCGTCCGCATCGCCTCCCTCGTCGCCTTCCAGGGCGACCACCGCACGCTCACCGAACGCGACCTGCCCCGGATCGCCTCCGCGCTCGTCGAGGACGTCGCGAAGGAGATCGACGTCGACGGGGAGATCGACGATCAGGCGCGGCCCGAGCTGATCGACGCGCTCGCCCGCACCCTCCACACCCTCGGCACCGTCGACCTGGACGATCTGCGGGCGGTCCGCCTCGGCCCCGAGGCCTTCGCCCGGCACCTGTCCGTCGGCGCGCCCGACGCCGACGAGGGGCTGGACGCGGCCGACGCCCGGACGCACGCCTCGCTGCGGGAGGCCGTCTGCGCGCACATCCTGCGCTTCCTCACCGTCCGCTCCCCCTTCGTCACGGCCGCCGAGGACGCCGCGTTCGAGGAGCGCTACGCGCGGGACACCGTGGCCGCCCACGACCATCTGACGATCTACGGCATCGATCTGACCCACTCCCCCGACAGCTGGCCGCTGGACGCCGCCTATCTCAGCCTGGAGACCGAGACCGACGGGAGCGGCCCCAGCGCCCCCGCCGAGCAGGCCCTCGCCGGACGCACCCGGGTGCTGCTGTGGGGCGTGGCGGGGTCGGGCAAGACCACGCTGGTGCAGCGGCTCGCGGTGTCCGTGGCGCGCGGCGACCTCCCGGCCCCGCTGGAGGGGCTGCGCGGGCGGGTGCCGTTCGTGCTCCCCGTGCGCCGGTTCCGCCGCGACGGCTTCCCGGAGCCGGACGCCTTCCTCTCCGCCGTCCGCTATCCGCACGCCGCCGCACAGCCGCCGGGCTGGGCCGAGCGGGTGCTCTCGCGCGGGCGCGGGCTGCTGCTCGTGGACGGCGTGGACGAGGCCCCGGAGGACGAGCGCGAACGGCTCCGCGAAGCGCTCCGCGAACTCCCCACCCGCTATCCGGGAAATGTCTGGCTGGTCACCTCGCGCCCCTCGGCCGTACGGGAGAACTGGCTCGCCGCCGAGCGCTTCACCGAGCTGAAACTCTCCCCGCTCAGCCGCGAGGGCGTCACCGCGTTCATCCGGCGCTGGCATGCGGCCGCCCGCCAGGACATCACCGACCAGGCCGATCTGGACCGGCTCAGCGGTTACGAGGAAACGCTGCTGGACGCCGTAAGGATTACCCGGGACCTCGGGCGGCTGGCCACCAATCCACTGATGTGCGGTCTGCTGTGCGCACTGCACCGCGACCGCCGCGGCTATCTGCCGCGCGGCCGGAAAGCCCTCTATGACGCGGCCCTTTCCATGCTCCTGGAACGGCGCGACCGCGAGCGCGCCATGCTGCCGCCGGATGGAATCGACCTCCCCCAGGAACCGAAGATCCAGCTGCTCCAGAAGCTGGCGCACTGGATGCTCGTCAACGGCCGGTCCGAAATGGACCGGGCCACCGCCCTCGAGACACTCGGCCGGTACATCCCGGCCATTCCGCACGCGGAGCGGCAGGGCGGGCCGGAGGAGATCTACCGCCATCTGCTCAACCGGACCGGTCTATTGCGCGAGCCCACACCCGGTTCGGTCGATTTCGTGCACCGAACGTTCCAGGACTATCTCAGCGCGAGAGCGGTCGTCGAACGGCACGATTTTGACTTCCTGATCGACCACGCGCACCTGGACGACTGGGAAGAAGTGATCAGAATGTCCGTCTCCCTCGCCCGTCCCGATGAATGCGCCTACCTCCTGGAGGGGCTGCTGGCGGCCCGTAAAGACGCCCGGCCGGTCCATGCTCGCCATCGCAAACTCCTGGCGGCCGCATGTCTGGAACACGCTACGGAGCTGGACCCCGAGGTGCGTTCCCGGGTGCATCGCTATACCCGTGATCTGGTACGCCCGACCTCGCTGGAAGGGGCCCGAGCGCTGGGCTGGATCGGGCCTATCGTGCTGGAAATGCTGCCCGATCCCAGCGGGGTATCCGACGAGGAGGCCCATCGGCTGGCGGTCACCGCCACCTCGATAGCCGACGACCGCGCGATCGACTATCTGGTCCGGCTGCGGGACCGTGCCTCCTGGGCGGTACGGGCGCAGCTCGCGGGCGCCTGGCGGCGATATGACACCGACCGTTACGCCGAGGAAATCATCGCCCATCTCGATGAGCGGGAACTCGACTTTCCGGTGTCGGACCCGGAGGAGCTGCGGGCGCTGCGCCGGCTGGGCGGCCGCCCCTGCGTCCAGATAGCCGGGGCGCTCACCCCGGAGCAGCTGACCGCGGGCCTGGTGGCCGAGCGGCTGACCGAGCTGTGGCTCGCCTACGACCTGGGCGCGGACCTGGACCTGAGCTGGCTGGCCGCCTTCCCGCGGCTGGAGATCCTGCGGCTGAGCCACCGCAACGCGGAGGTGACCGGGGTCCCTGAGGGCGTCCAGGTCATCGTGGCGGGCGCGTGAGGGGTGCCCCGGAGGGTTGGGCCCGCCCGGCCTCCCGGGGCGTCACAGGGCGTCACAGGGCCTCTCAGGACGCGCCCGCACGGCACCCACACAAGGCGGCACCCGCGCAAAGGCAGCACCCGCACAAAGCGGCACCCACGCCATGCGGCACCCGCACAAAAGGGGGCCGCCCCGGACCGGGAAACGGTCCGGGGCGGCCCCGAGGCGACAGACGGCTCCGCGTCGGTCACGCCTCCTTGCTGAGGTTCGGGCCCGCGCCACCGGCGGCGGACTCGATCGGCGGGGTGTCCGGCAGCGCCGACTTCTCCTCGCCACGGAAGGTGAACTTCTTCTCCTCACCCTCGCCCTCGGTGTCCACGACCACGATGTGGCCCGGACGCAGCTCGCCGAAGAGGATCTTCTCCGAGAGGATGTCCTCGACCTCGCGCTGGATCGTCCGGCGCAGCGGCCGGGCGCCCAGGACCGGGTCGTAGCCCCGCTTGGCCAGCAGCTTCTTGGCGTCACCGCTGAGCTCGATGCCCATGTCGCGGTCCTTGAGCCGCTCGTCCACCTTGGCGATCATGAGGTCGACGATCTGGATGATGTCGTCCTCGGTGAGCTGGTGGAAGACCACGGTGTCATCGACACGGTTCAGGAACTCGGGGCGGAAGTGCTGCTTCAGCTCCTCGTTGACCTTGGCCTTCATCCGCTCGTAGCCGGTCTTCACATCGCCCTGGGCGGCGAAGCCCAGGTTGAAGCCCTTGGAGATGTCCCGGGTGCCGAGGTTGGTGGTCATGATGATCACCGTGTTCTTGAAGTCCACGACCCGGCCCTGGGAGTCGGTCAGCCGACCGTCCTCCAGGATCTGGAGCAGCGAGTTGAAGATGTCCGGGTGGGCCTTCTCGACCTCGTCGAAGAGGACCACGGAGAACGGCTTGCGGCGCACCTTCTCGGTGAGCTGGCCGCCCTCCTCGTAGCCCACGTATCCGGGCGGGGAGCCGAAGAGCCGCGAGACGGTGTGCTTCTCGCTGAACTCCGACATGTCGAGCGAGATCATCGCGTCCTCGTCGCCGAAGAGGAACTCGGCGAGGGTCTTGCTGAGCTCGGTCTTACCGACACCGGACGGGCCCGCGAAGATGAACGAGCCACCGGGGCGCTTGGGGTCCTTGAGGCCCGCACGCGTGCGCCGGATGGCCTGGGAGAGCGCCTTGATGGCGTCCTTCTGGCCGATGACGCGCTTGTGCAGCTCGTCCTCCATGCGCAGCAGCCGGGAGGACTCCTCCTCGGTGAGCTTGAAGACCGGGATGCCGGTGGCCGTGGCCAGGACCTCCGCGATCAGCTCCTCGTCGACCTCGGCGACGACGTCCATGTCGCCGGCCTTCCACTCCTTCTCCCGCTTCGCCTTGGCGGCCAGGAGCTGCTTCTCCTTGTCGCGCAGGCCCGCGGCCATCTCGAAGTCCTGCGAGTCGATCGCGGACTCCTTCTCCCGGCGCACATCGGCGATCTTCTCGTCGAATTCGCGCAGGTCCGGCGGTGCGGTCATCCGGCGGATCCGCATCCGGGAACCGGCCTCGTCGATCAGGTCGATCGCCTTGTCCGGCAGGAAGCGGTCCGAGATGTAGCGGTCGGCCAGGGTGGCGGCCGCGACCAGGGCCGAGTCCGTGATCGAGACGCGGTGGTGCGCCTCGTAGCGGTCCCGCAGACCCTTGAGGATCTCGATGGTGTGCGGCAGCGACGGCTCGGCGACCTGGATGGGCTGGAAGCGGCGCTCCAGGGCCGCGTCCTTCTCCAGGTACTTGCGGTACTCGTCGAGCGTGGTCGCGCCGATGGTCTGGAGCTCGCCCCGCGCCAGCATCGGCTTCAGGATGCTCGCGGCGTCGATCGCGCCCTCGGCGGCACCCGCACCCACCAGGGTGTGGAGCTCGTCGATGAACAGGATGATGTCGCCGCGGGTGCGGATCTCCTTGAGCACCTTCTTCAGGCGCTCCTCGAAGTCACCGCGGTAGCGGGAGCCGGCGACCAGGGCGCCCAGGTCCAGGGTGTAGAGGTGCTTGTCCTTGAGGGTCTCGGGCACCTCGCCCTTGACGATGGCCTGGGCCAGGCCCTCGACGACCGCCGTCTTGCCGACGCCGGGCTCGCCGATGAGGACCGGGTTGTTCTTGGTGCGGCGCGAGAGCACCTGCATGACCCGCTCGATCTCCTTCTCGCGCCCGATGACCGGGTCGAGCTTGGATTCGCGGGCGGCCTGGGTGAGATTGCGGCCGAACTGGTCCAGGACGAGCGAGGTGGAGGGCGTGCCCTCCGCCGGGCCGCCTGCGGTGGCGGCCTCCTTGCCCTGGTAGCCGGAGAGCAGCTGGATGACCTGCTGCCGCACCCGGTTCAGATCGGCGCCCAGCTTCACGAGGACCTGGGCGGCGACGCCCTCGCCCTCGCGGATCAGGCCGAGCAGGATGTGCTCCGTACCGATGTAGTTGTGGCCGAGCTGAAGGGCCTCGCGGAGCGACAGCTCCAGGACCTTCTTGGCACGGGGGGTGAAGGGGATGTGCCCGGACGGGGCCTGCTGCCCCTGCCCGATGATCTCCTCCACCTGCTGGCGGACCGCCTCGAGCGAAATCCCGAGGCTCTCCAGGGCCTTAGCGGCGACACCCTCACCCTCGTGGATCAGGCCCAGGAGGATGTGTTCGGTGCCGATGTAGTTGTGGTTGAGCATCCGGGCTTCTTCCTGAGCCAGGACGACAACCCGCCGCGCACGGTCGGTGAACCTCTCGAACATCGTTAATCGCTCCTCAGAGCGGTCAGAAAGATCGGGGACGATCCCCTCCCTGTCCTTCCGCATGCTAGTCCCGCAACCCGGGACAGCTCATTCCAACTGCCGACAACCGTCCGGATCACCCCCGCTCGCACGGGGCAAACAGCACTGGCCTCCTGCCCGAACAGCCGACAACTGCTTCAACCCGATGGTGCGAGACGATGTTCCCGCAGGCCAGGCATCTACGCCCACCGTCAGTACGCCGATGGCGAACGCCGCTTCCTCCCGACATGCGGACCGCCCCTCCCCACTAGGGATGTCTTACCCGCAAGCACAGATACTCCATGCCGTGGGGGCCGGTTCCATCCGCTATGGGCGAACAACCTTGCGCCCGTTCACCGGCCCTGTAGGCCCCCTTATGGGTACGGGGCGCTTACGGGCCGGTACGGAACGTCATCGCATGTGGAGATCGTCACGCACGACGGAGATCATCACGTACGAACGTGAACCGCCCGCGTAACCAAGCGGGCGGGCGGGGAGTTCTGCCGGGCATGATCCTCAGGGCCCACGGCGCGGAGCCGTCCGCACCCGCCGCCCGGTCACGCTGGTACGAGCGGGAGCTGGGCTGGCCGACGGCCGGCAGCGATCCCGTCGAATTGCTCACGGGGGTGGCCTTCGACGTCATCGAACTGCCGGCCGTGGCCGGTTTCGCGATGCTGCGGCGCGTACCGCGGACCGGTCCGGTCGCGGTGGAGGGCGCCTGGATGCGGCTCCTGGTGGCCACCGGCAGCGCGGACGAGCTTCCGGGGCTGCTCGACTGGCTGGAGTGGGGCGGTGTGGCCCTGGACCTGGGCACGATCGGCGCCGGAGGCCGGATCACCGCGCCATGCCCCGCCCACTGCCGGCCACCGTCCCTGGCCGCCGGGGCGCCCGGTGAGCGATGCCCGCAGGAGGCCGCTGTATGGCTGCGACCTCCCGACGCGAAGGGCGAGGTGGAGCCGACGCTGCCGAGGGCAGGCTTCGGGGGCGATGGGGGCGCCCCCGATCTCGTACGGCTCGTGAGCACGGCGGCCACGGAGTGCCACCGAGCCCGGTTGGTGCGCGCCCTGCCACTTCCCGGACAGCGGCGAGCCGGGGAAGGGTGACGCGCTCAGCCGTTGGCCTTCTCGTACGCCTCACGGACGGTCGCCGGAACACGGCCGCGGTCGTTGACCTCGTAGCCGTTCTCCTTCGCCCAGGCGCGGATCTTCGCGGTGTCCTGACCGGCACCACCCGCCGCCGCGCGCGCCTTGCCCCGGCCGCCGGAGGCCCGGCCACCGGTGCGCCGGCCGCCCTTGGTGTACGGCTCCAGGGCGTCACGGAGCTTGTCCGCGTTGGTGGTGGTGAGGTCGATCTCGTAGCTCTTGCCGTCCAGAGCGAACGTCACGGTCTCGTCCGCCTCGCCGCCGTCGAGGTCGTCGACAAGAAGGACCTGAACCTTCTGTGCCATGGGGTTCCTTTCAGGGAAAACGGGGGGCTCGGGGGCACGGCGTTAGCCGCTGATGACTCACCCCCCAGGTAATTACACTACGAGAGAATAGGAAACCGCTTTTCCCGGAAAAACACAAACCCCTCGCGAGGGTTCGACCGATCCACCAAGCGGGAAGGCTCATGGAAGGTCATGTTCCGGAGCTATGTGATAGGGGAGCGATTCGGACATAGGGGCCCGCGATCACAGTTGCAGAAGCATCCGGCTGTTGCCAAGGGTGTTCGGCTTCACCCGTTCGAGACCCAGGAACTCGGCGACGCCCTCGTCATAGGAACGCAGGAGCTCGCTGTAGACATCGCCGTCGACCGGCGTCTCGCCGATCTCCACGAAGCCGTGCTTGGTGAAGAACTCGACTTCGAAGGTGAGGCAGAAAATGCGCCGCACGCCCAGCCAGCGTGCGGTCTGTAGCAGCTTGTCAAGCACCAGATGCCCTACACCGGTGCCCTTGAGAGTCCGATCGACGGCGAGAGTGCGGACCTCCGCGAGGTCTTCCCACATGACGTGCAGCGCTCCACAGCCAATGACCTCGGCGTCGTCGTCGCGCTCGGCGACCCAGAACTCCTGGATGTCCTCGTAAAGCGTCACGGTGGCTTTGTCGAGCAGGATGCGATCGTCCACGTACGAGTCGATGAGACGGCGCACTGCCCGAACATCGCTGGTCCGGGCACGGCGGACGGTGACTACTTTTGATAGTGGGGAGGACATGAGCGGACGCTATCGCCCCGTGTCATCGCCCCGACTCACCGGGGCTCTCCCCCGGCTCCCCCAGTTGTGCGACGCGCATGGCATCCCGTAGTGCGTCGCGCTGCTCTTCGGACATCATCCCGAAGAACGCGACGAGTGCGGCCGCCGGGTTGTCACTGGTCGACCACGCTTCGTTCATCAGTGCGGCCGAGTAGGCGGCGCGCGTGGAGACCGCGGCATATCGATAGGCGCGGCCTTCCACCTCACGGCGCAGCCAGCCCTTGTGATGCAGGTTGTCCATTACGGTCATGACCGTCGTGTAGGCGATCGAGCGTTCCCGCTGAAGGTCTTCCAGGACTTCCCGGACCGTGACCGGGCGGTTCCACTTCCACACCCGCGTCATGACCGCGTCTTCGAGATCTCCCAATGGCCGAGGCACACCGAGAATAATAGTGGGAGATGTCCCGAATGTCCGGAGGGTTGGGCGGTTGGACGGGAAAAGCCGCACGCCCCGGGACGCGACGCGTCCGCGGGGCGTGGTCCGGCGTGATCGGTCCGATCAGGAGGTCTCGCGCTCCGGCGCCGGGCGCTCGGCCTCGGCGCGGGCCGCCAGCGCGGCGTCCACCGCGGCGTCCTCCTTGGACTTGTTGGCGCCGCCCTGGCTCTTCACCATCGTCACGATGAGCGCGGTGAAGGCCACGGCCATCACCACGGGCGGGACCAGCGCGGAGACGTAATCCATGACTCTTGGCCTCCTTTTGCTCGAGACCACCAGATTACGCGGCGCGTCGCGGCCTCCCGGAGCCGGGCACCGGTCCCGGGCGGGGCGCCCGGGGGGCGGCAGGTCAGGCGGAGCGGGTCCCGGCGCCGGACGCGAGCCTCGACTCGTGCTCCGGGGGCGGCGGGGGGCGGCGGCGCTTGGGCGGGAAGACCTCCGCCGGCGTGGGCACCGGACGCCCCGGGCGCGGCGCCCGGCGGCCCGGCTCCCTCCGCTTCGGCTCCTCGCGGTCGCCGTGCTCCGGCGGCGTGGGCTTCTTACGGGGCTCACGCTTCTGCTCGTCGGACTGGAGAGCGGCCCCGGTCCCCCTCCGGGCGGCCCCCTGCGCGGCCGTCCCGGACGCCGCCGAGATCCCGCCGGGCAGGGCGCGCAGCCGGGGCGCCACGGGGCGCGTGCGCGGCTCCACGGCGGCGCCGGCGGCACCGGCGCGCTCACCGGCGCGCTCCGCGAGCCGGGCGCGTACGCCCCGCTCGGCAAGGCGCTCGCAGTGGCTCAGCAGCGCGCGCCGGCGCGTCGCCTCACCGCCCCCGGCGGCCGACCCGCACAGCGCGCGGAGCGCGGCCAGATCCTCGGCCAGCGGCTCATAACCGGCCGCCAGGGCGCCCTGGAGCTGCTCGAGATAGCCGACGGCGGCGCCGGGCAGGGCGGCGCGGTAGCGGGCGAGCTCGTCGAGCAGGAACGCTCGCAGCCGCCCGCCCTCGCGGACCGCTTCGTCCACGGCCTCGGCGAGCCGGAGACAGTCCTGGACCTCCTCCGCCCGGTCCGGGCCGAGGGGGCCGGCGGAGGGGGTGACGGGGTCGGGTTGGAGGGCGATGGCGAGGGCGCGTCGGAGCACACGCAGCTCATCCGCACTGAACGCCATTCCGCCGCGGGATCCATATGGCGTGGGCATGGGGCGACTTTAAGTGCTAAGCGGACAAATTTCGCTGAGCGCGGGACGGTGCGGCGCGTTGCGGACGCCGAGCCGCCATACGGGGGAAGCGCCGGACGGGACCGCGCCGAGGCGGTCCCGTCCGGACCCGGCACCCGGGGGCGGACCGTCGCATCCGGGTGCCGGTGTACATGGTCGACGGCCGTTCCGCTTGTCAATACGGAATTCGATGTGCCGTCTTTCCCTTGACCACCCCTCGCCCCATTGGCGAAGAGCGATCAGTCGCGCGGGACGAATCCCCAGTGCGGGAATTCGTTTCGGAATGCCGTCAATGCGGTCGAGCACCCGGGTGAAGAGCAGGTGAAGAGCTGATCACCGGTGCTCAGCCGCGCGAGACGTTCCGCTCGTAGACCAGTCTGAGGCCGATCAGGGTCAACCAGGGCTCATGCTCATCGATCACTGAGGATTCTCCTAGCACCATGGGCGCCAGACCGCCGGTGGCGATCACGGTGACGTCCTCGGGGTCCTGGGCGAGCTCACGCGCCATACGGCGGACGATTCCGTCCACCTGGCCCGCGAAGCCGTACAGGATGCCGGACTGCATGGCCTCCACCGTGTTCTTCCCGATCACGCTGCGCGGGCGGGCCAGCTCGATCTTGCGCAATTGCGCCCCGCGTACGCCCAGCGCCTCGACCGAGATCTCGATGCCCGGCGCGATCACCCCGCCCACGTACTCCCCGCGCGCGCTGACCGCGTCGAACGTCGTCGCGGTGCCGAAGTCGACCACCACGCACGGACCCTCGTAGAGCTCCACGGCGGCCAGCGCGTTGATGATCCGGTCGGCGCCGACCTCCTTGGGGTTGTCCACCAGGATCGGCACACCGGTCTTCACGCCCGGCTCGACCAGGACGGACGGCACATCGCCGTAGTAGCGGCGGGTCACCTCGCGCAGCTCGTGGAGGACGGAGGGGACGGTGGAGCAGATGGAGATGCCCGCGATCCCGTCGCCCAGCTCCTCGCCGAGCAGCGGGTGCATGCCCATCAGGCCCTGGAGCAGTACGGCGAGCTCATCGGCGGTACGGCGGGCGTCGGTGGAGATCCGCCAGTGCTCGACGATCTCGTCGCCGTCGAAGAGGCCGAGCACGGTATGCGTGTTGCCGACGTCGATGGTCAACAGCATGGGCGGCACCGCTTCCGGTCGGGCTCACGGCCGAGGTCGAGCCCTGGGGTGGTGGGTGGGGCGACGGGCGGGCGCGTATTGCCGACGTCGATGGTCAGGAGCATCGCTTACTTCTCCTCGGCCTCGCGCAGGTCCAGGCCGATGTCCAGGATCGGGGAGGAGTGGGTGAGCGCGCCGACCGCCAGATAGTCGACGCCCGTCTCGGCGTACGCACAGGCGTTGGCCAGCGTCAGCCGTCCCGAGGACTCCAGCACGGCGCGCCCGGCGACCAGCTCCACGGCCTCGCGGGTCCGCTCCGGGGTGAAGTTGTCCAGCAGGATGAGATCCGCGCCCGCCGCCAGGACCGGCGGGATCTGCTCCAGGGTGTCGACCTCCACCTCGATCGGCACATCCGGGAACTCGGCCCGTACGGCGCCGAACGCCTCCGCGACACCGCCCGCCGCGATCACGTGGTTGTCCTTCACCAGCGCGGCGTCCGAGAGCGACATCCGGTGGTTGACCCCGCCGCCGCAGCGCACCGCGTACTTCTCCAGGGCGCGCAGCCCCGGCGTGGTCTTACGGGTGTCACGGACCCTGGTCCTCGTCCCCTCCAGGGCGTCGGCCCAGGCGCGGGTCGCGGTCGCGATACCGGACAGCCGGCACAGCAGATTGAGTGCGCTGCGCTCGCCGGTGAGCAGGTCGCGGGTGCGGGTGCGGACGCTGAGCAGCTTCTGGCCGGGCTGCACCCGGTCGCCGTCCTCGACATGCCGCTCGACCTCGAACTCGTCCGTGCAGACCACGGACAGGATCGCCTCGGCGATCCGCAGCCCCGCGACGGTGCCCGCCTCACGGGCCGTGAAGTCGCCGGTGGCGAAGGCGTCCTCGGGGACGGTGGCCACGGTGGTGACGTCCACGCCCTGGTCGAGGTCCTCCTCGATGGCCATATGGGCGATGTCCTCGACCTGAACGGGGTCGAGCCCGGCGTGGATCAGCAGCTCGGCCAGATCGGGGTCCAGACCGCACTCCATCGGGTCGAGTTCACCGTCGTCACCGCCACAGCCGCAGGCGTCGCCGCAGCCGCCCCCCGCACCGGGGCCGCCGATCTGGAGCAGCGGCAGGGACACGAGTGGCTGACGGTCTTCGGAAGTGCTGCTGCTCACGGGCGGGACTCCGTCTCGGCTCGGGGGGTGGTCGATGGGGGAAACGCTTCGGAGTCCGTGGCACGGACATCGAGGGCGCCGTCCGGGCGGAGGGTGACCAGCAGGTGGCGGCGCCAGGCGGCGTCGTCCCGCTCGGGGCGGTCCTCGCGCCAGTGGCAGCCGCGGGTCTCCTCGCGGCGGAGCGCGGCGGCCACCAGGACCCGGGCGACGAGATGGAGGTTGGTGGCCTCCCAGGTCTCGACCCCGGGCTCGGCCGTCTTGCCGTCCCGCAGCAGCTGCGCCACGGCGTCGTCCTGGACGCGGTCCAGCCGGTCGGCGGCGCGGGCCAGGCTCGCGGCGGAGCGGAGCACCCCGGCGCCGTGGGTCATGATGTGCTGGATCTCGTAGCGGGCCTCGGAGGCGAGCAGGGGCGCGTCGCCGGAAGCGGCGGGAGAAGCGGTGGGAGCCGATGGCCCGGTCCGCTCCGCGGGCCGCTCGCGGCCCACGGTCCGGGTGGGCTCCGCCCCGGCGGACTCCGCCCCCGTGGACTCCGCCTCAGCGGTGATGTCCTCCGCGGTGATGTCCTCAGCGGTGATGTCCTCCGCGATGCGCTCCGCGAAGACCAGGCCCTCCAGAAGGGAGTTGGAGGCCAGGCGGTTGGCGCCGTGGACGCCGGTGCAGGCGACCTCCCCGCAGGCGTAGAGCCCGGGGACGGTGGTGCGGCCGCGCAGATCGGTGCGGACCCCGCCGCTCGCGTAGTGCGCGGCCGGGGCGACCGGGATGGGCTCGGTCACCGGGTCGATGCCGTGGGCGCGGCAGGCGGCGAGGATGGTCGGAAAGCGCCGCCCCCACATCTCGGCGCCGAAGTGGCGCGCGTCCAGGTACATGTGCTCGGCGCCGCGCTCCCGCATCCGCCGCATGATGCCCTTGGCGACGATGTCACGGGGCGCCAGCTCGGCCAGTTCGTGCTGCCCGCGCATGAACCGCACCCCGTCGGCGTCCACGAGGTGGGCGCCCTCGCCGCGCACCGCCTCCGAGACCAGCGGCTGCTGGCCCTCCGCATCCGGGCCCAGCCACAGCACCGTGGGATGGAACTGTACGAACTCCAGATCGCTCACCTCGGCCCCCGCGCGCAGCGCGAGCGCGACCCCGTCGCCGGTGGAGACGGCGGGGTTGGTGGTGGCGGAGAAGATCTGGCCCATGCCGCCCGTGGCGAGCACGACCGCGTCCGCCCTTACGGCGCCCACGCCGTCCCGCTGGCCCTCGCCCATGACGTGCAGGGTGACCCCGGCCGCCCGGCCGGAGCCGTCCTTGAGCAGATCGAGCACCAGGGCGTTCTCCACGGTCTCGATACCGGCCGCGCGGACCGCATCGACCAGGGCCCGGGAGATCTCCGCGCCGGTCGCGTCGCCGCCCGCGTGGGCGATCCGGCGGCGGTGGTGGCCGCCCTCGCGGGTCAGCAGGATCTCGCCCGTAACGTCGTCGGCGTCGAAGCGGGCGCCGGTGGCGATGAGCCTGCGCACCGCGTCGGGGCCCTCGGTGACCAGCGCCCGCACCGCCCGCTCGTCGCAGAGCCCGGCACCGGCCACCAGGGTGTCGTCCAGGTGCTGCTCGGGGGTGTCGCCCTCGCCGAGGGCGGCGGCTATGCCGCCCTGGGCCCAGCGCGTGGAGCCGTCGTCCAGGCGGGCCTTGGTGACCACGGTGACCCTGGCCCCGGCCGCGGCGCAGCGCAGCGCCACGGTCAGCCCGGCGACCCCGGAGCCGACGACCACGACATCGGCCTCGGTGGCCCAGCCGGGGGCGGGGGCGCGCAGGGCGGTGGCGGGGGCGGCGGCCTCGGCCGCCGGGCGCCCGGTCGGACGGGTCATCGGGCGGCTCCGATCCACAGGCGGATGTTGTCTATCAGGCGGGTGGCGCCGACCTTGGCGGCGACGGCCAGCACGGCCTCGCCAGTGTGTCCGTCGGAGACCTCGGTGAAGTCGGCGGGGTCGACCAGGGCCAGATAGTCCAGGACGAGCGGCGGTTCGAGCCCCGCCGCCTCGTCGAGCACCGTCCGCGCCGCGGACCGCACCGCGGCGGGCGACGCGACCCGTATGAGCTCGTGCTCCTCGGACCCGGCAGGGCCCTCCCCGGCCGCCAGCAGCCCCGCGTCGCGCCCCGCGAACAGCGCGCGGGACAGGGCCAGCGCGGTGTCCCGCTCCTGGGCCGTCAGATAGCGGTTACGGCTGGAGAGTGCGAGCCCGTCGCCCTCCCGGACGGTGGGGACGCCGACGATCTCCACGGGGAAGTTCAGGTCACGGACCATCCGGCGGACCAGGGACAGCTGCTGGGCGTCCTTCTCGCCGAAGAAGGCGATGTCGGGGCGGGTGAGATGGAGCAGCTTGCCGACGACGGTGAGCATCCCGTCGAAGTGGCCGGGGCGCGAGGCGCCCTCATAGCGCTCGCCCAGGGTCCCGGCGGTGATCCGGACGCCCGGCTCGCCGTCCGGATAGACCTCCTCGGCGGTGGGGGCGAAGACGATGTCCGCACCCGCCTCGGCCGCCACCTTGAGGTCGGCGTCGAGGGTGCGCGGATAGCGGTCGAGGTCCTCGCCCGCGCCGAACTGGAGCGGATTGACGAAGACGGTGACGGTCACCATGCCCTTGGCGCCCACCCGGGCGCGGGCGGCGCGGATGAGCGAGGCGTGCCCGTCGTGCAGCGCGCCCATAGTCATCACGACGGCCGTGCGCCCGGGCACGGCGAAGTGGGCGAGCGCCGCGTCCAGATCCGGGCGATGACGGAACAGCTCCACATCCGGCTCCCCTGGAAGCGCCTTGGTCCACAGCTTCGGGCTCATGCCTCGCTACCTCCCCGGCCCCGCGCGTCGGTCACGTCCGAGAGCACGCCCAGCAGGTCCTCGGCGAGCTCCGGCTTGAGCAGACCGTGCGCGAGCGCCCGGTCCGCGGTCGTACGGGCCATGGCCAGATAGCCGGCGACGGCGTGCGGGGCGTGCCGCCGCAACTCGGCGACATGGGCGGCGACCGTGCCCGCGTCGCCGCGCGCCACCGGGCCGGTGAGCGCGGCGTCGCCGCTGCGCAGCGCGTTGTCCAGCGCGGCGCCGAGGAGGGGGCCGAGCATCCGGTCGGGGGCCTCGACCCCGGACGCGCGCAGCAGCTCCAGGGACTGGGCGACCAGCGTGGTGAGGTGGTTGGCGCCGATGGCGAGGGCGGCGTGATAGAGCGGGCGGGACTCCTCCGCGATCCACTCGGGCTCCCCGCCCATCTCGATGACCAGCGCCTCGGCCGCCAGCCGCAGCTCCTCGGGCGCGGTGACGCCGAAGGAGCAGCCGGCCAGCCGCTGGACGTCCACCGAGGTGCCGGTGAAGGTCATGACGGGGTGCAGCGCGAGCGGCAGCGCACCGGCCCGCAGCGCGGGCTCCAGCACGCTGACGCCGTAGCGCCCCGAGGTGTGCACCAGCAGCTGGCCGGGGCGCACCGCACCGGTCTCGGCGAGGCCGCCGACCAGCTCGGGCAGCGCGTCGTCGGGGACGGTGAGCAGCACCAGCTCGGCCCGCGCCAGCACCTCGGAGGGCGGCACGACGGGGACTTCGGGAAGCAGGGCGGCGGCCCGGCGCACGGAGGCGTCGGAGACACCGGACGCGGCGACCGGGCGGTGCCCGGCGAGTCTCAGCGAGGCGGCGAGGGCCGGGCCGACGCGGCCCGCGCCGACGACCCCGACGGTGAGCCGGGCAGGTCGGTCCTGCGGCTCAGGCAGTGGTTGAGCGTTCACGCGGCAACGGCCTTCCGTTCCAGTCCTCAGGGGTACCGGACGATTCCCCGCCATGCTACGCGAGTGTTTCCGGGGGGTTTGGCCGCACGCCCGGGCCTGTGGACAACTCTGTGGTCCGATGGACAGGCGTGCGACATGATCAGCCCATGACGGACGGGACGGACGAGGCAGACGAGATGGACGGCACGGGCGGCGGGACGGAGCGGGCCGCGCGGGCGCGCCGCCTCGCGGCCTGGCACGGCGCCGAGCGGACGCTCGCGCGCGGGCCCGCCGAGGTGCGGATCGCCGAGCGGCTGGCCGCCCTCACGACCGCCCTTACGGCCGACACCGCGTCGTACGACGCCGACACCGCGTCGTACGACGGGGACGGCTGGGTGGACATCTACGGCGACGGCATCGTCGAGGAACTGGAGCGGCGGGTCGCCGAGCTGCTCGGCATGGAGGCCGCGGCGTTCTTCCCCACCGGCACCATGGCGCAGCAGGTCGCGCTGCGCTGCTGGGCGGGGCGCACCGGCAGTCCGGTGGTGGCGCTGCATCCGCTGGCCCATCTGGACGTGCACGAGCGGGACGCGTATCTGACGGTGAGCGGGCTGCGCGCGGTGCGTCCGACCAGCGAGCCGCGGCCGCCCACGGCCGAGGAGATCCGCGGCCTGGACGAGCCGTTCGGCACCCTCGCCCTCGAACTCCCGCTGCGCGACGCCGGATTCGTGCTGCCCGAGTGGGACGAGCTGGTCGCGGCCGTGGCGGCGGCCCGGGAGCGGGACGCGGTAGTGCACTTCGACGGGGCGCGGCTGTGGGAGTGCACGGCGCACTTCGGCCGGGAGCTGCCGGAGATCGCCGCTCTGGCGGACTCCGTCTATGTGTCCTTCTACAAGTCGCTCGGCGGCCTCTCGGGAGCGGCGCTGGCAGGGCCCGAGACCCTGGTGACCGAGGCCAGGGCGTGGCGCCACCGGTACGGCGGCCAGCTCTTCCAGCAGTGGCCGGTGGCGCTGGCGGCGCTGGACGGCCTGGACCGCGAGCTGCCGAGGCTGCCGTCGTACGTGGCGCACGCGCGGGTCGTGGCCGAGGCGCTGCGGACGGCGTTAACGGCCGCGGGCGTTGGGTGGTCCCGGGTGCACCCGGAGGTGCCGCACACCCACCAGTTCCAGGTGTGGCTGCCGTATCCGGCGGCGGTGCTGGACGAGGCGGGGGTGCGGCTGGCGGAGGAGACCCGGACGGTGTTGTTCCGTCGCTGGCGGGAGCCGGGACCGCCCGGCCTGGCCATGACGGAGCTGACGGTCGCGTCATCCGCACTCGACTGGACGGCCGACGACGTCACGGCCGCGGCCGACGCCTTCCTCGCGCGGGTCCGGAAGCTCATGGAGGGCCGGGAGCTCGGGGACGGGAACGGCTGACCGGCGCCGCGCGAACACCTCCCCGACCGCCCCGACCGCCCTTACGGAGCGCAGCGCATCCGTAAGGCGGCCATGGCGGCCGCGGCGGCGGACCGGGCGGCCCTCCGTCACGGCCCGGACGTCGCGGTACTCGCGCAGCTCCCGGAGGGTGCGCCAGTCGTGCAGGCCCGGTGCGGGCGGGGCGGGGTCGCCGCGCCGGGCGGCCCGGTAGAGGTCGAGTGCGTACTGCTCGGTGAGGGACATGGCTCGACGGTCCGCCCGGCCCCGGGCGCCGGTCACGCCGTTTGACGAGGGGCGTCAAACGAGGGGGACGCCGGGCCCGGGCTCGCGCACCATGGCTCCATGGCCAATGTCATCGACATCGCCGGGCTGCCGCCCGAGCGCATCGTCTTCAGCCCGTCCCCGCTCGCCGAGCTGGGCGCCGCGCTCCATGTGCTGTCCGAGCCCGGCCACCACCCCGGGCTGCACGGCTGGGCCACCGCCACCGCCTCGGCGCTCAAACCGGACCTCGCGGACCGGCTCTGCGAGGCGGACTTCCTGTGGCGCACCGCCCGCTCCGATCTGCTGCTCCCGGCCGTCCCCGGGGCGACGCTCGCCGAGGAACTGGACGCGCTGGACCGGATCGACGACGAGACGTTCGTGGCGGCCGCCTTCGAGATCAGCTGCTCCGCCGCGTACGACCGGCCGACGCCGTCGCCGCTGGTCGACCGGGACGAGCGGGACCGAGTCCGGGACATGGCCCGGGCCCGCGGACCACGGCAACTGGCCTTCGTGGACCGCATGCTGGTGGACCCGGACGGGCTGCGGGTGTGGCTGCGGCGGCTGCTGGAGGACTGCGACCAGGCGTTCTTCGCGGACACCTGGCGGCGGGTGCGGGTCCAGCTGGCCGCCGATGCCCGCCACAAGGGCGAGCTGTTGCAGCGCAAGGGGCTCGCCGAGGCGCTGGCGGCGGCCTCGGCCGCGCTGTCGCTGGAGCAGGGTCCGGACGGGCGGTCTCGTGTCCTGGTCGACAAGCTGGCGGCGGGGCGGACGACGGCGACCGGGTGCGGACTGACCCTCATACCGACGACCTTCGGCTGGCCGCATCTGCTGCTGGTGCACGCGCCGGGCTGGCAGCCGGTGATCCAGTACCCGGTCGCCGGGCCGGAACTCTCCCCGCCCGCCGCCCTGGAACTGGTTCAGCGCCGCCTGGAGGCGCTCGCGCACCCGATGCGGATGCGCATCTGCCGCACGCTGGCCCGGGGGCCGCACACCACGGGTGAGCTGGCCGAGGCGTACGCCATCACGCCCCCGGAGGTCTCCCGCCATATCGCCGTGCTGAAGAAGGCCGGTCTCCTCACCACCCGCCGCCGCGGCCGCTATGTGCTGCACCAGCTCGACCTGCCGTCGGTGGCCAGGCTGGGCAGCGACTTCCTGGAGAGCGTTCTGCGGTAGGGCGCCGGCCCCGCCTAAAATGTTCACCGCACGGTGAACGCGGTCGGAACGGCGAGCGGCGAACGGCGGAGGAGCGGCGATGAGCAACCGAAGCCACCGGTCGGCGCCGCTCCACACCCACCCCGACGACGTCCCCGTGCAGACCGCGCTCGCGGCCCTCGCCGACCCCGTACGGCTCCAGCTGGTCCGCGAACTCGCCACGGCGGCCGACTGGGAGCACACCTGCGGCACCTTCGACGTTCCCGTGGGCAAGGCGGCCCTCAGCCACCACTTCTCGGTGCTGCGCGCGGCCGGGCTGATCGAGCAGCGCGACCTGGGCCCCAAGCGGGTGAACCGGCTGCGCCGCCCCGAGTTCGACGAGCGCTTCCCCGGACTGCTCGACCTGGTCCTCCGGGAGCGGCCGTAAGACGGCCGTGCCAGCCGTAAGACGGCGATGCCGACCGTAAGGACACCGCCTCAGCGGGTCGGTCCGGTCGGCCCCCCGGCCCGGACCAGTCCGGTCTCGTAGGCCATCACCACCACCTGCACCCGGTCCCGCAGCTCCAACTTGGTGAGGATGCGGCCGACATGGGTCTTCACGGTCGCCTCGGACAGCACCAGCCGCGCCGCGATCTCGCCGTTCGACAGCCCCTGCGCGACCAGCAGCACCACCTCGCGCTCCCGGTCGGTGAGCCGGTCCAGTTCCGGACGGGCCCGGCCGCCACCGGCTCCGCTGCCCGGGAGCATCGGCGCGAACCGGTCCAGCAGCCGGCGCGTGGTACTGGGCGCGACCACCGCGTCACCGCTGTGCACCGCGCGGATCGCCCCGAGCAGCTCGCCCGGCGGCACATCCTTGAGCATGAAGCCGCCCGCCCCGGCCTTGAGCGCGGAGAAGGCGTACTCGTCCAGGTCGAACGTGGTCAGGATGATGACCTTCGGCGCCCCGTCCCGCTCACATATCCGCCGGGTGGTCTCCACCCCGTCCAGCTTGGGCATCCGGACGTCCATGAGGACGACGTCCACCTCGGTGGAGCGCAGCACCTGGAGCGCCTCCACCCCGTCGCCCGCCTCGGCGACGACCTCCATATCGGGCTGGGCCGCGAGCACCATCCGGAAGCCGGTGCGCAGCAGCACTTGGTCATCGACGAGCATGACGCGGATCGACATCCCGGACGGTCCCTTCCTCTGGCCTGACAGCGGCCTACAGCACGTATCACATGGCTCAACAGGCAGACGACTCAACGGACAGCTGGCTCAACGGACCGGCTTCAGCGGCAGCAGCGCGCTGATCCGGAAGCCGCCGCCCGGTCGCGGGCCCGCGTCGAGCGTGCCGCCCACCATGCCGACGCGCTCCCGCATCCCGATCAGACCATGACCGCTGCCGTCGGCGCCGCCGTCCTCGTACATCTCGCGCTGCGCGCCCCGCCCGTCGTCCTCGACCAGCAGCCCGAGCCCGTCGTCGAAGTAGGTGAGGCGGACGCTCGCGCCCACGTCAGGGCCGCCGTGCTTACGGGTGTTGGTGAGCGCTTCCTGCACGATCCGGTACGCGGTCAGCTCGACCCCGCTGGGGAGCTGGCGCGGGCTGCCCACGACCTTGAAGTCCACCGGGAGCCCGGCGCCGCGCACCTGCTCCACGAGCTCGTCGATCTGCTCGACGTCCGGCTGCGGTACGTAGTCGTTCTCCTCGCCCGGCTCCCCGGTGCGCAACACGCCCAGCAGCCGCCGCATCTCGGCGAGCGCCTGGCGGCCGGTGCCGGAGATCGTCTCCAGCGCCTGCCGGGTCTGTTCGGGCGAGGAGTCCAGGACGTACGCGGCGCCGTCCGCCTGCACCACCATCACCGACACGTTGTGCGCCACGACGTCGTGCAGCTCCCGTGCGATCCGGGCGCGCTCGGCGGCCACCGCGACCTTCGACTGCGCCTCGCGCTCCTTCTCCAGCCGGGCGGCCCGCTCCTCGAGCTGCGCGTAGTAGGCGCGGCGGGTGCGGATCGAGTCGCCGAGCACCCAGGCCAGGACGAAGGGGATGGAGACGAAGACCGCCGAGACCACGTCCTCCCACCAGCCCTGCTGGGAGTGCGGCCAGCGGAGGGTGGCGAGGGGGGCCGCGCCGATCGCCACGCCGAGCGCGAAGCGGGAGGCCCGGCGCGAGGAGGTGACCGCCACCGTGTAGACGATCACCAGCATGGCGAAGTCGGCCACATTGGGCTTGACGTTCGCGGCCATCTGGGCGAGACCGCACAGGATGGCCAGCACCAGCATCTTCTCGGGGGCGCGGCGGCGCAGCGCGACCGTCGCCCCCAGCGCCAGCACGATCGGCACGCCCGCCACGCGGGAGCCCCGGCCCAGCGACGCCTCCACGAGCCACAGGAACCCGGAAGCGACAAGGAGGACGGCCCAGAAGGTGTCCACCCCTGTCGGATGCCTGCGGAGAAATTCGTAGAGGCGCTGCACGTCACCCAGCGTAGGTATCGCCGGACCCCTCCCGGGTCAGCCCGAGGGGCGATCCGAAACCCCCGGCCCTACTCCCCAAGGTGGAGACCACTCCGCATAGCGTGGCGGTGTGGCGAGTGCGAAGCATGAGTGGAGCGGATGGCGTACGGCGGCCGAACGCGCGCTGTACGGAGCGGGCGGCTTCTTCCGCCGCCCGGAGGGCCCGGGCGGGCATTTCCGCACATCGGTGCATGCCTCACCGCTGTTCGCGCGGGCGGTCGCGGAGCTGCTGTGCCGGGTGGACGAGGCGCTGGGGCACCCGGCCGAGGTGGCGCTGGTGGACCTGGGCGCCGGCCGCGGTGAGCTGCTCACCCGGGTGCTCGCCCTGGCCCCCGGTCTGCCGCACGGGCTGGGCGGGCGGCTGCGTCCGTACGCGGTGGAACGGGCGGCGCGGCCGGCGGGCCTGGACGGGCGGATCGGCTGGCTCGACGCCCCGCCGGAGGGGTGCGCGGGGCTGCTGTTCGCCAATGAGTGGCTCGACAACGTGCCCGTGGACGTGGCCGAGACCGACGCGGCCGGCGTGCCCCGCCGGGTCGAGGTGGATCTCGCCTCTCTGGACGGCACCGAGCGGCTGGGCGACCCGGTGGACGGCGCGGACGCGGCGTGGCTGGCCCGCTGGTGGCCCCTGGCGGGAGCCGAACCGGGGCTGCGCGCGGAGATCGGCCATCCCCGCGATGCGGCCTGGGCGCGGGCCGTCGGCTCCCTGCGGGCGGGCCTCGCGGTCGCCGTCGACTACGCCCACGAACGCGCCACCCGGCCGCCCTTCGGCACGCTGACCGGCTTCCGCGAGGGGCGCGAGGTCCGGCCCGTGCCGGATGGGTCCTGCGATCTGACGGCGCATGTCGCGATGGACGCGTGCGCTGCCGTGATGGACGGGTCCGGCGCGGCGATGGACACGTCCGCCACCACGACGGACGCGCCCACCACCACGACGGACGCATCCGCCGACGCGATGGACGGGTCCGCCGGCGCGGGCGGGTCCGGTGCCGGGCTGCTGACGCAGCGCGAGGCGCTGCGCGCCCTGGGCCTCGACGCCCGCCGGCCCCCGCTCGCCTTGGCCTCCACCGACCCCACCGCCTACGTACGTGCTCTGAGCGCGGCGGGCGAGGCCGCGGAGCTGACCGACCCCGCGGGGCTGGGCGCCTTCACCTGGCTCCTGCATCCGGTGAACCTGCCCCACGACGTGCTTCGGCCGTAGGGGGTGCCCGGCGGAGCTTGGCGCCTGCGGCGGGCTGTTCCCCTACCCGCCCCTTCCCGAACCTGGGGCTCCGCCCCAGACCCCGGCCCTGCCACGCAGCACATCGGTATGCAGCTCCGCCGGGGGGCTCCGCCGCAGGGGCTCCTTCGCGGAGGGCTCCGCCCCAGACCCGGGGCCCAGGGGCGAAGCCCCTGCCACGCGACGGAGCCGCAAGCCGCTACCGCCCGGGATGGGGCGGCCCGGGGAAAACACCGCTACGCGGCACCGCCACGTAGGAGGGCTCCGCCCTGGGGGCACCGCCGCCCGGGGGCGCCGCCCCTGAGGGCACCGCCCCTGAGGGCACCGCCGCCAGACCCCGGGGCCCAGGGGCGAGGCCCCTGCCACACGGCGGAGCCGCAAATCGCTACCGCCCGGGAAGCGGGGGGCCGGGGAAAACACCGATGCGCGGCTCCGCCCAGACCCCGGGCCCTGCCACGCAGCGCATCGATATGCGGCTCCGACGCCTGCGGGCACCACCGCCAGACCTCAAGGTCAGGGGCAAAGCCACTGCCACGCCGCCGAGCCGCAAGTCGCTACCGCCCGGGAAGCGGCGGGCGCGGAAAGCACTGATACGCGGCTCCGCCACCGCGGGGGGGCTCCGGGGTCCAGGGGCGGAGCCCCTGGTATCGGGAAGGGGCGGGTAGGGGAAAGGCCCACCGGGCAGCTGAGAGACTGGTACGCATGACGGAGACGACAGTCGGCATCGGCGGCGCCGCCGAGAGCACGGACATGGTGCTCAACATCGGCCCACAGCACCCCTCCACCCACGGAGTGCTACGACTGCGGCTGGTCCTCGACGGGGAGCGGATCCAGAGCGCCGAGCCCGTCATCGGCTATATGCACCGAGGCGCGGAGAAGCTCTTCGAGGCGCGCGACTACCGCCAGATCATCATGCTCGCCAACCGTCACGACTGGCTCTCCGCCTTCTCCAACGAACTCGGCGTCGTGCTCGCCGTCGAGCGGATGCTGGGCATGGAGGTCCCCGAGCGCGCGGTGTGGACCCGTACCCTCCTCGCCGAGCTCAACCGGGTCCTGAACCACCTGATGTTCCTCGGCTCCTACCCCCTGGAGCTGGGCGGCATCACACCCATCTTCCACGCGTTCCGGGAGCGCGAAGACCTCCAGCACGTCATGGAGGAGATCTCCGGCGGCCGGATGCACTACATGTTCAACCGGGTCGGCGGCCTCAAGGACGACCTCCCGGCGGGCTGGCTGGGCCGGGCCCGGCAGGCCGTGGCCGAGGTGCGCTCGCGGATGGGCGTGTACGACGACCTGGTGCTCGGCAACGAGATCTTCCGGGGCCGCACCCGCGGCGTCGGCATCCTGGCCCGCGAGACGGTGCACGCGTACGGGGTCAGCGGCCCCATCGCCCGGGCCTCGGGCGTCGACTTCGATCTGCGGCGCGACGAGCCGTATCTGGCCTACGCCGAGCTCCAGGACGTCCTCGAGGTCGCCATTCGCGAGGAGGGCGACTGCCTCGCCCGGTTCGAATGCCTGCTGGAGCAGACCCACACCTCGCTGGCCCTGGCCGACGCCTGCCTGGACCGGCTGGACGAGCTCCCGCCGGGGCCGATCAACCAGCGGCTGCCGAAGGTGCTCAAGGCGCCCGAGGGCCACACCTACGCCTGGACCGAGAACCCGCTCGGCCTCAACGGCTACTACCTCGTCTCCAAGGGCGAGAAGACGCCGTACCGGCTGAAGCTCCGCTCGGCGTCGTACAACAACATCCAGGCGCTCACCGAGCTGCTGCCGGGCACTCTCGTCGCCGACATGGTGGCGATCCTCGGGTCGCTCTTCTTCGTCGTCGGCGATATCGACAAGTAGGCGACATCGGCAAGTGATCGCCACGTAGCCGAGCGATGCGCGGGCGGGCCGCGCGGCGATCCCTCACGAGATCGCGCTGCGCAGCTCCCCGAGGTCGATCTGCTCCGTCTCGTCGTGCGCGGTCAGGTCGATGACCTCGCCCACCGCGCCCTTCCTGGTCTCCGCGAGCGTCTCGTCGCCGATCACATCCGCGAGATCCTCCTCGGCGGCCGGTTCGGGCTCCCGCTTCTGCTTCTTCGCTTGCTTCTTCTGGGTGCCGAAGTAGTCGAAGCCGCTCTCCGAACGGGAGGCGGCCCGGCGGGCCGCGGCATACGGCACCACCGCCGAGGCGGCCGTACGGGCGTGGGCGCGCGGCTCCTGCGGGCCGTCGTCGTCCTGCCCGCCGGCCGCCGGGGGCTTCCCCAGCGTGGCGGCACCGTCCTTGCCCCGGCTCTCGCGCGGGCCCTTACGGTCGTCACCTTCCGCGTTCCGCTCCGGGTCCTGCTCCGGAGCCTCGGCCTTGGCGGCCGCGGCGGCGGCCTGTTCCCGCCGCTCCTTCTGCCGCCGGGCGCTCTCCCTGAGCCGGCTGAGCGCCTCGTCGGCCTTGGCGTACGCGGCGGCCGACGGCAGCCCGGTGGGGATCTCGTCCGGCTCGTCGTCGGAGTCGACGGAACCGGCCGACCCGGCCGACCCGACGGAACCGGCCGACCCGACGGACCCGGCCGCCTCCAGCGCCTTCGCCGGGGACGCGGCCTCCAGCGCGAGCCGGCGGCGGCCCTCCAGGGCGCTGGCCCGCTCGGTCTCGGCCGTGGCGTAGCGGCGCAGCAGCTCGGCGTGCTCGTTGCGGAGCCGGGCGAGTTCGGCGCGCTTGGCGCGCAGCCGGGTGTTGAGCGCGCCGCGGAGCTCGCTCGCCTTCTCGGCGTCCGCCTCGAGCTCCGCGATCCGCTCCTCGTACTTCATCTCCTGGCGCGCGGTCTCGCTCGCGGCCTCCGCGACCCGGCGACCGGCCGAGCGGTCCCAACGGCGCATCAGATAGGCGCCGACGACCGCGGCGCCGGCCGCGGTCGCGGCCAGCCCACGGATCACGACCGTGTCGCCGACCAGCCAGGCACCGGCGGCGCAGGTTATTGACGCGACTGCGACCGAAGCGGAGGGGAGGAGCCTGTGCAGGGGTGGGGATTGGCGGTGGCGTCCACGTGGCATGGCCCGAAACTTACCGTGTTAAGGGGTCGCTTGGGTGCCCGCCGGGCCAGATCTGTTGTCAATCCGTTGGCAAATACGGCGGCTGTGCGGCCGAGATCCCGTGCCGACCCCTTGCCAAGCCCTCCCGAGCGGGGATTTGATCCTACTTCACCAGCCCCTTGTCCCGCAGGTAGTCGTCGGCGACATCCCCCGGCTTGAGCCGCTCGGCGTCAACTTTCTTGTTGAGTTCCCTCAGATCGGCGGTCGTCAGCACCTTGGTGAGCTTGTTCAGCGAGTCCGCGATCTTCTGTGCACCGGCGGACTTCGCATTCACCACGGGAAGTACGTTGTCGGCATTCTGGAGATTTTTGTCGTCGCCGAGCAGCACCAGCCCGAACTGATCCAGCGTGCTGTCCGTGGTCGTGGTCAGGACCATCTGGTCCTTGCCGTCCTTGACGGCCTGCTTGGCCTGGACGCTGCCGATGTCCAGCGGGTCGATCCCGGCGATGTCGATGCCGTACTTCTTCTCCAGACCCGGCTGGCAGAAGGGCCGCTTGGGGCATTCGTCGCCCGCCGCCAGGGTGACCTTCTGCTTGGACTTCCCGAGGTCGGAGAGCGTCTTGAGACCGTGCTTCTTGGCGAAGGCGGCGGTGACCGCGAAGGCGTTCTGGTCCACGGCCTTCCCCGGCTCCAGCACCTTCAGCCCGCGCGGTTCGGCGAGCTTCTTCAGCGCCGCGACCGTCTTGGTCACGTCCGCGGAGGCCACCGGGGCGGCATTCGACCCGTTCTTCTTCTGGTTGAGGAATTCGGCCAGCGTCGCCGCGTACTCCGGCACGACATCCATCTGGCCCTTCTCCAGGGCCGGTTCATACAGCTCACGGGCGTCCACCGTCTTGATCGAGGTGGAATAGCCGGCGTCCTTCAGAACCCCCGCGTACAGCTCCGCGAGGATCTTCGACTCGGAGAAGGAGGCGGATCCGATCACCAGCGAGCCCTTGCCCGGTTTACCTGAGCTGTCGCCGCCGCTCGACTTCTCCAGGCTGTCCCCGCCGCAGGCGGTCAGCCCGGCCGCCAGCGCCGCGACCCCCGCCACGGCGGCCGCGGCGCGATTGATCTTTCCCATGGTTCCCCATCCGTTGTTGTGGCCGCGGTTGTGTGGCCGCGTTGTCGGCGCATTCCGCGTCATCCGCGCTTTCCGCGTCGTCCGCGATCTATGCGTCATCCGCGCTCTCCGCGCTGTACGCCCTGGGTGTCCGCACGCGCCTTCGCGCCCGGTCGCGGGAGGGCTCGGCCCGCGGGTTCTACGTCGTGAGCGCCGGTGAGGCCGGCGCCTGGTCGGCGGGCGGGCGCCGGGCCGCGGTCGACCGCCGCCCCGTCCTGCGCCGCATCGGGTCGAGCACCAGGCCCAGCAGGACGAAGACGCCCTCGACCACCAGCGCCAGGGCCGCGACCAGCACCGCGCCGGCCACCACCTGCGGGGTGTCGGTGAGCCGGAAGCCCGCCGTGATGATCCGGCCGAGACCGCCGCCGCCGGGCAGCGCGGCCAGCGTCGCGGTGGCCACGACCTGCACCGCGGCCGTCCGTACGCCCGTCATGATCAGCGGAAACGCCAGCGGCAGCTCGACCCGCCGGATCAGCTGGCCGCCGGTCATCCCCATGCCGCGGGCCGCCTCCACGACCTCCCGGTCCGCCTCGTGCACCCCGACATAGGCGTTGGTGAGCAGCGGCGGGATGGCGAACAGCACCAGCGCGATGATCGTGGGCCACTGGCCGTGCGTCCCCAGCGGGCTGAGCAGCAACAGCACCAGTACGGCGAAGGTGGGCACGGCGCGCCCCGCGTTGGAGATGTTCACCGCGAGCGCGCCGCCCTTGCCGATGTGGCCGAGGGCCACGGCGATCGGCAGCGCCACCGCGCAGGAGATCGCCAGGCAGACGAAGGTCAGGAACAGATGCTGGCCCAGCCGGTGCCACACCCCGTCGGGGCCCGCCCAGTGCGACCCGGTGGCCAGCCAGGTCCACGCCTTGGCGACGACGTCCATCAGGTAGTGCCCTTCCGACTCTTGCGTGCCCACGGCGTCAGCAGCCGCTGGAGGCCGAGCAGCAGCAGATCCGCCACCACCGCCAGCGCCACGCACAGCACCGAGGCGGTGAGCACCTCGGCCTTGAAGAAGCTGCGCATGCCCTCGTAGATGAGGTTGCCGAGGCCGCCGTATCCGATGATCGCGCCCACCGTGGTGAGCGAGACCGTGGAGACGGTGGTGATCCGCAGCCCGGCCATCAGCGCGGGCAGCGCGAGCGGCAGTTCCACGCCGAAGAGCAGCCGCAGCGGGCCGTATCCCATGCCCCGGGCCGCCTCCCGCGCCTCCTCGGGCACCGAGGCGAGACCGGCCATGATGTTGCGCACCAGGATCGTGAGCGAATAGAGCACCAGCCCGGTGATCACCACCGCGGCCGACACTCCGAACACGGGCAGCAGCAGCGAGAACATCGCCAGCGACGGCACCGTGTAGAGGATCGTGGTCAGCCCCAGCACCGGCCCCGCCACCGACCGCCAGCGGCGAGCCAGCAGCGCCAGCGGAAAGGCGACCAGAAGGCCGATCGCCACCGAGGCGAGCGTGATCCCTACGTGCTCGAGCGTCGCGTCCGTCAGCTCTTGACCGCGTGTGCGTACATACTCACCGCATATCCACTCGTTACTGATCAGACAGTTTCCGTCGGCCATACGCTCACCTCCCCCGTCGGGTCGCGGGCCGGTTGCTCATCCCAATTCCAGGTGACCCTAACCCCGGGAGATGACAATCTCGTCCGATCGCCACACAACAGCAACAATGTCTGCCACGAATGCGGCAACAATGGGGAGCCATGATCCGTTTCGAGCATGTCACCAAGCGCTACGCCGATGGCACGACGGCCGTGGACGACCTCTCCTTCGAGGTGTCGGAGGGCGAGCTGGTCACCCTCGTCGGCCCCTCGGGCTGTGGCAAGACGACGACGATGAAGATGGTGAACCGGCTCATCGAGCCGACATCGGGGCGGATCCTGGTGGACGGCGAGGACATCGCCGAGGCGGATCCGGTCGCCCTGCGCCGCCGTATCGGCTATGTCATCCAGCAGGTCGGGCTCTTCCCGCACAAGACCGTGCTGGAGAACACCTCGACCGTGCCGCAGCTGCTGGGCTGGCAGCGGAAGAAGGGGCGGGAGCGCGCCGCCGAGCTGCTGGACCTGGTCGGCCTCGACCCGTCCGTCTACGGCGACCGCTACCCCGATCAGCTCTCCGGCGGTCAGCGGCAGCGCGTCGGCGTGGCCCGCGCGCTGGCCGCGGATCCGCCGGTGCTGCTGATGGACGAGCCGTTCGGCGCGGTCGACCCGGTCGTCCGCGAGCATCTCCAGACCGAATTCCTGCGACTTCAGTCACAGGTGCGCAAGACCGTGCTCTTCGTCACCCATGACATAGAGGAGGCGGTCCGGCTCGGCGACCGCATCGCCGTCTACGGCTCGGGGCGGATCGAGCAGTTCGACACCCCGGCCACGGTGCTGGGCGCGCCGGCCACTCCGTATGTGGCCGACTTCGTCGGCGCGGACCGGGGGCTGAAGCGGCTGTCGGTCACCCCCATCGAGCCCGGCGACCTCACCCAGCCGCCCGTGGTCCACCTGGACGACCCGCTCCCCAAGGCGGCCGCCAAGCTGGCCGCGGAGGGGGCGCGCTGGGCCGTCGTCCTGGACGACGCGGAGCGGCTGCACGGCTGGATCCCGGCGGAGGCGGCCGACGGCGCGCGGGGGTCCGTACGGGACCACGCGCGCCGGATGGAGGCGTGGCTGCCGGTGGGGGCGCCGCTCAAGCAGGCGTTCAGCACGATGCTCCAGCACGACGCGGGCTGGATCGCGGTGCTGGACGAGGACCGCTTCCTCGGCGTCCTCACCCCGGCCCGGCTCCACGAGGCCCTGCGCCGCTCGATCGACGCCGACGCGGGCGGCATCGCCCGCGGCGAGGTCCAACTCCAGACCGTCGCCGACGTATAGGTCAACCGGGGCTCCCCGCCGCCTTGGAGTTGGTCAGCGGTCGGCAAGCCGACCGCCGAGCCACTCCAAGGCGGCGGGAACCTCCCGCTTCCACGTGTTGAAGTTGTGGCCGCCGGTGCTCAGGATGATCGACGAGATCCGGGTCGGCTCCCCGCGCCGGTTGAGCCGCTTCACCTTGTTCACGAAGCGCACGGTGTCCTGGTAGTTCTGCTCCCCGTGCTCGCTGCTGGACACCAGCAGCGAGACCGGCGGCGCCGGCTTGTGGTCCAGCCGCCACATCAGGTCGTTCTCCCGCTCCAGCCGCTCGCTGCCGCCGAAGAGATCGCCCGTGGTCGCGTCGATCGGGGCCTGGTACGAGGGGGAGAGCCCGGCCGCCGCCGAGAACGCGTCGGGGTGGCGCATCGCCATCTTCAGGGCGCAGTAGCCGCCGGTGGAATTTCCGATGACGCCCCAGTTACGGGCCCGCTTGCCCACGCGGTAGTGGTCGGCCACCGCCTTGGGCAGGTCCTTGGTGAAGAACGTCTCGGTCCGCGGCCCGCCCGGCACGTCCACGCACTCGGTGTCGCGCGGCGGCGCGACCGTCGGCCGCATCATCACCAGGACGAGGGGCTGCATCCTCCCCGTTTTGACCAGCTTGTGCGAGCGCTGTGGATACTTCAGGCCATTGATGAGCGCCTCGGTGGTGCCCGGATACCCGGTCAGCACCAGCGCGGCGGGGAAGGTCCGCCGGGCGTACTCGGGCCTGAAGTACTCCGGCGGCAGATAGATGTACGCCGGGCTCGCGATCCCGGAGACCGGCCCCTGGATCTTCACCTTCTCGATGCGCCCGGCGATCCTGGGCGCGGAGCCGCCGTCCATGGCCAGATGGCGGGTCTCGGTGACCCGCACCCGGGTGCCCGGGGTGTCGTGGTCCACTACGACACCAGGCTCGTCCTGCGTACCCAGGAGGTCGGACCAGGATCCGTAGAATCCGAAGGACTGATTGGCGAACAGTCCGAACGCCATGAACACGGACAGCTGCGTGCCCAGTAGCATGCCGAACCGGCCGAGCACGGGAGCCACACCGCGCCCGGCCAGCCGGGGCCACAGCCATATCGTGGCCGCGAACAGCAGCAACGCCGCGACGGCTGCCGCGATCACGATGTTGTTGCTCGTGAGACCCATCACTATCTTTCTGCCGGGCGACCGGCCCCCCGTGCCGCCTGGGGAACCTCCCGGCCGTGGCCGGGGAGTGAACCCCACTCCTTCAAATGCCGTCTTACTGGGCGCAAATCGTGCGGATGCCGCGCAACAGAACCGAAGATCCTCTTGACCGAAGCGACGGGAATACAGATGTCTGACAGTCAAGATGCCGAAACTTCCGGGAAGGTTCCCACCCGGATACGGCGCCTGCCACGCGGCCCCAGGCCGGAGGCGGTGCCCACCGGCGTCGGCACCGCGTGCACGCTGATCGGGCTGATGGACATCGTCTTCCCCCGGCTGCGGCACAGCAGGGTGCACGCGCTGGCCGAGCTGCTGCCGGGCGCCGTGAGCTCCCTGGCGGCCGCCGCCTCGATCGTGGTCGGTCTGCTGCTGCTGATGCTGGCCCACGGCCTCAAACGGCGTAAGCGGCGGGCCTGGGTCGCGGCCGTGGGGCTGCTGCCGGTCGGCGCCGCCGCCCAGTTGCTCTACCGGCACTCGGTCATCGGCATGGTCCTCTCGCTCGTGCTGATGGGGGTGCTGATCCGCTACCGCGCCGAGTTCGCGGCGCTGCCTGACCCCCGCAGCCGCTGGATGGCGCTGGCCAACTTCGTGGGTCTGGGCGCGGTCAGCGTCACCGTGGGGCTGCTCATCGTCCGGTCCCATCCGGACGCCATCGAAGGAAGCCCGTCGCTCGGCGAGCAGCTGGAGCACGTCCTGTGGGGCCTGTTCGGCTTCGAGGGGCCGGTCGACTACCGCCACGGCGCGGACTACACCGTCGGCTACTCCCTCGGCGCCCTGGGCCTGCTGACCGTGGCCACCACCGCCTATCTCGCCTTCCGCCCCGAGCACCCCGCCGCCCGCCTCACCGCCGAGGACGAGGAGCGGCTGCGGGGCCTGCTCACCGCCCACGGGCGCCGCGACTCGCTCGGCCACTTCGCGCTCCGCCGCGACAAGGCCGTGGTCTTCTCCCCCACCGGCAAGGCCGCGGTCTGCTACCGGGTGGTCTCCGGGGTGATGCTGGCCAGCGGCGACCCGGTCGGCGACGTGGAGGCGTGGCCCGGCGCGATCGCCCGCTTCATGGAGGAGGCGCGGGCCCACTCCTGGACCCCGGCGGTGATGGGGTGCAGCGAGACCGGCGGCGAGGTGTGGACCCGCGAGACCGGCCTGGACGCGCTGGAACTCGGCGACGAGGCCATCGTCGATGTGGCGGACTTCACCCTCTCCGGGCGCGCCATGCGCAATGTGCGCCAGATGGTCAAGCGGATCGAGCGGGCCGGGTATCAGACCCGGGTGCGGCGCGCCGCCGAGCTGGGCCCCGAGGAGCTGGAGGCCATCCGGCGCGCCGCCGCCGACTGGCGGGGCACCGACACCGAGCGCGGCTTCTCGATGGCGCTGGGCCGGATCGGTGACCCGGCGGACGGGGACGCGGTCATCGCCACCGCCCACAAGGCCGCCGGCGAGGGCGCGCAGGAGGGCCCGTACGGGGATCTCAAGGCCGTACTGCACTTCGTGCCGTGGGGCCGGGACGGGATGTCGCTGGAGCTGATGCGGCGCGACCGCGGCGCCGACCCGGGCATGAACGAGCTGCTGATCGTGGCCGCGCTGCGGGCCGCCCCCGAGCTGGGCGTGGAGCGGGTGTCGCTGAACTTCGCGATGTTCCGCTCGGCGCTGGCGCGCGGCGAGAAACTGGGCGCGGGCCCGGTGCTGCGCGGCTGGCGGGCGCTGCTGGTGTTCCTCTCCCGCTGGTTCCAGATCGAGTCGCTGTACAAGTTCAACGCGAAGTTCCAGCCGCGCTGGGAGCCGCGCTTCGTGGTCTTCCGCAATACCCGCGACCTGCCCCGGATCGGCCTGGCCGCGATGCAGGCCGAGGGGTTCGTCTCGCTCGCCCTGCCCCGGCTGCTGCGCCGCGGCCGCCGCCCCGAGCCCCGGCCCTGCGCCCATCGGCACCTGACCGAGGGCCGGGAGCTCCAGCAGGCGGCCTGATCCAGAACCCACCCCCGGGCCCTGTCGGCGGATCTTCGCGGGCCCGCGTAGATCCGCCGGACAGGGCCTACGCCTAGGCTGGGCACATGAGCACGTTGCATGGGCGGGGACGGGTGGCCGGACTGCCGGAGTGGGACCGGTGCGCGGTGATGGGCGTGGTGAACGTCACACCGGACTCCTTCTCCGACGGCGGGAAGTGGTTCGACACCGATCTGGCCGTCAAGCACGGTCTCGATCTGGTCGCCGCCGGGGCCGACCTGGTGGACGTCGGCGGCGAGTCGACCCGGCCCGGCGCGGCGCGCGTCGACGAGGCAGAGGAGCTGCGCCGGGTGATCCCGGTGGTCCGGGAGCTGGCCGCGGCCGGGGCCGTGATCAGCGTGGACACCATGCGGGCCGCGGTGGCCGAACGGGCCGTGGAGGCCGGGGCCCGGCTGGTCAACGACGTCAGCGGCGGCGGCGCCGACCCCGCGATGGTGCCCATGGTGGCCGCGGCGGGGGTGCCGTTCGTGGTGATGCACTGGCGCGGCCAGTCGATCGACATGAACAACCGGGCGGTGTACGCGGACGTGGTCGGCGAGGTCGTCACCGAGCTGCGCACCGGCCTGGAGCGGGCGGTCGCGGGCGGTGTCGACCCGGAGCGGATCGTGGTCGACCCGGGCCTGGGCTTCGCCAAGGACGCCGGGCACGACCTGGCGCTGGTGGCCCATCTGTCCGCGTTGCGGGAGCTGGGCCGGCCGCTGCTGGTGGCGGCCTCCCGCAAGCGGTTCCTGGGGCGCGTCCTGGCCGGTGACGGGGGCAGCCCGCCGCCCGCCCGGGAGCGGGACGCCGCCACGGCGGCGGTCACCGCGCTCGCTGCGCGCGAGGGCGCCTGGGCCGTCCGGGTGCACGAGGTACGGGCCAGCGCGGACGCGGTGCGCGTGGCGCGGGCCATCGAAGCGGCCGAGACCACGGCGGGAGCGCTGTGACTTCCCTTACGGACAACGAGCGTGTGGCGCTGGTGAACACCGCGCTGTACGACGCCATGGAGCAGGGCGACCACGCCACGCTACAGCGGCTCTGGCTGGACTCCCCCGACACCGAGGTGTCCTGTGTCCACCCGGGCTGGCCGGTGCTGCGCGGCCGGGGCGAGGTGCTCCGCTCCTACGCGCTGATCATGGCCAACACGGACTACATCCAGTTCTTCCTGACGGATGTCGAGGTGTCGGTGATGGCCGACACCGCCATGGTGACCTGCACCGAGAACATCCTCAGCGGCGCCCCCGCGGAGGAGGAGGGCCAGCTCGGCCCGCTGGTGGGCCAGCTGGTCGTGGCCACGAACGTGTTCCGCCGGACGGAGGACGGCTGGAAGGTCTGGGCGCACCACGGCTCCCCGGTGCTCGCGGAGAGTGACGACGAGGAGCCGGGCGGCCCCGAAGGCCCCGCCGACGACGGACTGCTGCCGGGCTGAGCCCACCCCGTTCGAGCTGCGCGAGGTGGGGGTAGGAGGCTGTGGCGCGGAGTGTCGGCAGCCGGCGCCGCCCACCCCATGGGCGAGTGCCGCCGGAGCTCGCAGGTAGATTCGAGGCAGGTACCCCCGCATACGGCAGGGGACGGGTGGTGCGTTCCGGATGGGACGTGCCCGCGTACCGACGACCAGCAGGAGTGGTTCAGGTGGATCGTGTCGCGCTGCGCGGCCTGAGGGCTCGCGGGCACCACGGTGTGCTGCCCCATGAGCGCGAGGAGGGCCAGGACTTCGTCGTGGATCTCGTGCTCGGCCTGGACACTCGTCCCGCCGCGGCCGACGACGACCTCGGCAGGACCGTCCACTACGGCGTGGTGGCGGAGGAGGTCGTGGACGTGGTTCGGGGTGAGCCGGTCGATCTGATCGAGACGCTGGCCGAACGGATCGCGGACCGGTGCCTCGAGCACGACGTGGTGCGGGAGGTCGAGGTCGTGGTGCACAAGCCGCAGGCCCCGATCACCGTGCCCTTTGACGACGTGACCATCACCATCACCCGGAGCCGAGTATGAGCAGCAGCGACCCGACCGTGCAGCCCGTTCCCACCTCCGTGGTGGAGCAGGTGGACGCCGCCGATGTGACGTTGAGCAACCCCAAACGGGCGGTGCTCTCGCTCGGCAGCAACCTGGGCAACCGCCTGGAGACCCTCCAGGGCGCGATCGACGCGCTGGAGGACACCCCGGGCCTGCGGGTCAAGGCCGTGTCGCCGGTGTACGAGACCGATCCGTGGGGTGTGGAGCCCGGCACCCAGGCCACGTACTTCAACGCGGTGGTGCTGATCAAGACGACGCTGCCGCCGTCCTCGCTGCTGGAGCGCGGCCACGCGATCGAGGAGGCGTTCGAGCGGGTGCGGGACGAGCGCTGGGGCCCGCGCACCATCGACGTGGACATCGTGGCGTACCAGGACGTGGTCTCCGACGACCCGCAGCTGACCCTGCCGCATCCGCACGCCCATGAGCGCGCCTTCGTCCTGGTGCCGTGGAACGACGTGGATCCGCAGGCCGAGGTACCCGGGCGCGGGCCGGTCGCGGGGCTGCTGGCGGCGGTGGGCCAGGAGGGGGTCCGGGTCCGGGGCGATCTGGAACTGCGACTGCCCGAGTAGACGTTGATCCGGATAGGTTCCGGGAGACGCTGGCACGTACTGGATTGAGGGGCGACCGCTCGGTGAAGCAACTTCGGATCGGGGTGCTGGTCGGGCTGTTCGCCGTGGCCGGTGTGGTGTCGTGGGCGGGCGCCCGGCTGTGGGACACCTTCGGGTCGCTGCCGAGCGTCCCGGTGGCCGCGCCGATCGTGCTGGCCCTGATCGCGGTCGTGCTGGCCGCCACCGCGCTGTCGCTGCGGGCCCGGCTGCGCGCCCAGCGGGAGCGGCAGCCCGACGCCAAGGGAGTGGACCCGATGGTGGCCGCCCGTGCGGTGGTCTTCGGGCAGGCCAGCGCGCTGGTGGCGGCGCTGATCTCGGGGATGTACGGCGGGGTGGGCGTCTTCCTGGCCATGGAGCAGCTCGATGTGCCCGCCCGCCGCGATCAGGCGATCTACGCCGGGGGATCGGTCCTGGCGGGCGCGGGGGTGGTCGCGGCCGCGTTCTTCCTGGAGCGGGTGCTCAAGCTCCCGGAGGACGACGACAACGACGGGAACGGCCCGAGCGCGGCGGCCCGCGCCTGAGGGGCCTGAGAGGCTGAGGCACACCGTCGTACGCGGCTGAGCCGCGCGGAGCCGCTCAGCGGGCCATGATGAGGCTCATCGCCTCCGCCCGGGTGGCCGGGTCGCGCAGCTGGCCGCGGACGGCCGAGGTGAGGGTCTTAGCGCCGGGCTTGCGCACCCCGCGCATGGTCATGCACATGTGCTCGCACTCGACCACCACGATCACCCCGCGCGGTTCCAGTATCCGCATCAGGGAGTCGGCGATCTGGGTGGTCAGCCGCTCCTGCACCTGGGGGCGACGGGCGTAGACATCGACCAGCCGGGCCAGCTTGGACAGCCCGGTGATCTTGCCGTCATGGGACGGGATATAGCCCACATGGGCCACGCCCACGAACGGCACCAGGTGGTGCTCGCAGGAGGACATCACCTCGATGTCCTTGACCAGCACCATCTCATCGTGGCCCAGGTCGAAGGTGGTGGTCAGGACGTCCTCGGGCTCCTGGCGCAGCCCCGCGAAGATCTCCTTGTACGCACGGGCCACCCGGCCCGGCGTCTCACGCAGCCCCTCCCGGTCGGGGTCCTCGCCAACGGCGATCAGCAGCTCGCGGATCGCGTTCTCGGCGCGCTTCTCGTCGAACACGCCAATGGGGCTCTCGCCGTCCAGCGTCACCGGATCGGTCATGGACTGCCTCGTTCCTCACATACACGCACACGAACGCGAAAATGCCGCGTCCACCAGGCTAGAACCTGATGGACGCGGCAATCATTCCGGGGCCCACCGGGGACGGAAGCCGCCCCGGTGGGGGGATCAGCTCTCCGGGCCGGAGTCCGACTCCTCGGGCCGCTCGGCGCCGTCCTCCGGCGCCGTGGCCTTGGTGAGCGAGGCCGCCGAGGTGGGCTGCGCACCGTTCGCCGGGGCGAGTTCCCGGGGGGAGAGCACCGGCGGGCGGGTGGAGGGCGTACGCCGCGAGGAGCCGGTCCACGCCGGGCGGGCCGGACGCTTGACGATCGGGGCGAAGATCTCGGCGATCTCCTCCTTGTTCAGCGTCTCCTTCTCCAGCAGCGCCAGCACCAGGTTGTCCAGGACGTCCCGGTTCTCGACGAGGATCTCCCACGCCTCGTTGTGCGCGGCCTCGATGAGCTTCTTGACCTCCTCGTCCACCAGCGCGGCGACCTCTTCGGAGTAGTCCCGCTGGTGAGCCATCTCACGGCCGAGGAACGGCTCGGAGTTGTCGGAGCCGAACTTGATCGCGCCGAGCCGCTCGGTCATGCCGTACTGCGTGACCATCGCGCGGGCCGTGGTGGTGGCCTTCTCGATGTCGTTGGACGCGCCCGTGGTCGGGTCGTGGAAGACGAGCTCCTCCGCGGCCCGGCCGCCCATCATGTAGGCGAGCTGGTCCAGCATCTCGTTGCGCGTGGTCGAGTACTTGTCCTCGTCGGGCAGGACCATGGTGTAGCCCAGGGCCCGGCCTCTGGAGAGGATGGTGACCTTGTGCACCGGATCGCTGTTCGGAGACGCCGCCGCGACCAGGGCGTGACCGCCCTCGTGATACGCGGTGATCTTCTTCTCCTTGTCGCTCATGATCCGGGTCCGCTTCTGCGGACCGGCCACGACTCGGTCGATCGCCTCGTCCAGGAAGTGGTTGTCGATCAGCTTCTTGTCGCTGCGGGCCGTCAGCAGGGCGGCCTCGTTCAGCACGTTCGACAGATCGGCACCGGTGAAGCCGGGGGTGCGACGGGCGACGGCCGACAGGTCGACGTCCGGGGCGACCGGCTTGCCCTTCTGGTGGACCTTGAGGATCTCCAGCCGGCCCTGCATGTCCGGGCGGTCGACGGCGATCTGCCGGTCGAAGCGGCCCGGGCGCAGCAGCGCCGGGTCGAGGATGTCGGGCCGGTTGGTGGCGGCGATCAGGATGACCCCGCCCTTCACATCGAAGCCGTCCATCTCGACGAGCAGCTGGTTCAGCGTCTGCTCGCGCTCGTCATGGCCGCCGCCCATGCCCGCACCACGGTGCCGGCCGACGGCGTCGATCTCGTCGACGAAGACGATGGCCGGGGCGTTGGCCTTGGCCTGCTCGAACAGGTCGCGGACCCGGGAGGCACCCACACCCACGAACATCTCGACGAAGTCGGAGCCGGAGATCGAGTAGAAGGGGACACCCGCCTCGCCCGCGACGGCACGCGCGAGCAGCGTCTTACCCGTACCGGGCGGGCCGTAGAGCAGCACACCCTTGGGGATCTTGGCGCCCACGGCCTGGAACTTCGCCGGCTCCTGGAGGAACTCCTTGATCTCCTGGAGCTCCTCGACCGCCTCGTCGGCCCCCGCCACATCGGTGAAGGTCGTCTTCGGCGTGTCCTTGGTGATGAGCTTGGCCTTCGACTTCCCGAAGTTCATCACCCGGGAGCCGCCGCCCTGCATCTGGTTCATCAGGAACAGGAAGACCACGACGATCAGCACGAACGGGAGCAGCGAGAGCAGGATCCCGACGAAGGGGTTCTGCTTCGACGTCGAGACGTTGTACCCGTCGGGGATCCCGCCCTGCTTCTGGGCGTTGGCCTGAAGAGTCTTGGCAAGATCGACACCCTGGTCACCGATGTAGGTGGCCTGGAGCTTGTCGCTGCCCGAGATCTTGGCGACGTTGTCCTTGAGCTTGATCTTTACCTTGTGCTCGTCGCCGGTCGTCAGTTCGGCGGACTGGACCTGGTTCTGGTTGATCGCCTTGACGACCTGACTGGTGTCCACCGACTTGTAGCCGCCGGACGAGCCGACGACCTGCATCAACACGACCACGGCGAGGACGGCCAGCACGATCCACATGACCGGCCCACGGAAGTAGCGCTTCACGTCCATCCATACGGGGCGAAGCCGCCCCGTCCCTCCTGCCACAGTGAGGCACGGCAGCCCTGGAGGGGCGCCTGTGCGTGCGGTGTATTGCGGTGTATTTGCGGTGTATGAGCTGTGTAATCCTCAGTCTCGAAAAAGACTGACCTTCGGACGGTACCCCAGCATTGTCACCCGACGCCGCCGTGGACTGTTAACAAAACCGCCTTCCCCTGCTCCAACGGCGGAAAACCCCGCCAGGTTCCCAGGGGCCGGCGGCGCCCGTCAGCCGCCGTAGACGTGAGGTGCCAGGGTGCCGACGAACCGCAGGTTCCGGTACTTCTCGGCGTAGTCCAGGCCGTAGCCGACGACGAACTCATTGGGGATGTCGAAGCCGACCCACTTCACATCGATGGCGACCTTGGCCGCCTCCGGCTTGCGCAGCAGGGTGCAGACGTTCAGCGAGGCCGGCTCGCGCGAGCCCAGGTTCGACAGCAGCCACGACAGCGTCAGTCCGGAGTCGATGATGTCCTCGACGATCAGGACGTGTTTGCCCTTGATGTCGGTGTCCAAGTCCTTCAGGATACGCACCACGCCGGAGGACTGGGTGCCCGCGCCGTAGGACGACACGGCCATCCAGTCCATGGTGACCGGCGTGGACAGGGCGCGCGCCAGATCCGCCATCACCATGACCGCACCCTTGAGCACGCCGACGATCAGCAGATCCTTGTCCGCGTACTCCTCATCGATGGCGGCGGCCAGCTCGGCCAGCTTCGCGTTGATCTCTTGCTCGGTGATGAGGACCGACTTGAGGTCGGTGCCCATGTCCTTGTCGTCCACCCGCGCCACTCTCGTTCGATACCGGCTCAACTGGCTCGGGCGGATCAGCCCTGCCGGATGACCAGTCTGCCACCCTCCCGGCGGACCTCGACCCGGCCGGGGAGGTTGATGGCCCGCTGCCCCCGCCAGCCGGTGATCAGCCGGTCCACCTCTTCGATGTGGCGGGCGAAGAGCGAACCGGCGGGCGCGCCCGCGGCGATGGCGGCCCGGCGCAGCACCCGGCGGCGGACGGCGGTGGGCAGTCCGTGCAGGCCGACGGTGTCGAGGTGCACGGCCTGCGCGCCACCGGCCGCCGCCGGTGCGGTGGTCATCACATCGGCCTCGGCGCGGGCGGCCCAGGCGTCGAGGGCGTCGGCGTCGTCACGGGAGAGCTGGGCGGTGCGGGCGAGCGCCTCGACGACGCCCTTGCCCAGCGCCTTCTCCAGGATGGGCAGGGCCTCGTGGCGGACCCGGGAGCGGGTGTAGGAGGGGTCCACGTTGTGCGGGTCGTCCCAGACCGGCAGCGACTGGGCCAGGCACGCCTCGCGGACGGTGTGCCGGTCCAGCTGGAGGAACGGGCGGCGGTAGCGGCCGCCGGTGCCGGAGACCCAGGCCATACCGGACAGCGAGCGGGTGCCGGAGCCGCGGGCGAGGCCCAGCAGAACCGTCTCGGCCTGGTCGTCACGGGTGTGGCCGAGCAGCACGGCGGCGGCGCCGTGGCGCTCGGCGGCGGCGTCCAGCGCGGCGTAACGGGCGTCCCGGGCGGCGGCCTCGGGACCGCCGCCCCGCCCTACGGACACGGCGATCGCCTCGACCGGCGCCAGGCCCAGGGCCCGCATCCGGTCGGTGACCTCGGCGGCGCGGGCGTCGGACCCCTGCTGGAGACCGTGGTCGACGGTGACCCCGCCGGCGCGCAGCCCGGCCCGCGGGGCCTCGAAGGCGAGCGCGGAGGCGAGTGCCATGGAGTCGGCGCCGCCCGAGCAGGCGGCGAGCACGAGCGGTGCGTCGTCCGGCGCGGCGGAGCCGCGGGGGCCGGGGGCGGCGGACGCCGGGGAGAGGGAGGGCGGAGCGGAGGGCGACGAGGCGGCAGAGGGCGCGGCCGAATGGGCGACGAGGATGTCGTGGAGGACGCGGCGGACCGCGAGGCGTATCGCGGCGACCGCTGGATGGGGACCCATGTCCGTTTCCCATCTGTCATTCGAGGGGGTGCCTCGGGGGGTACGAGGAGTACGAGCGGTACGAGGCTTTCGTCACGCTGCGTATGTCGATGGTGACAGAAGCGAGCTGTTCCCCGAGCATCGCACGCCTACCCGTCGCCAACGGTCCCTCGGACGAGTGATTAAAGGGGGCGTTCGTCCGTTTTCGCGTGTGCCGGGGGTGTGCCGGTTCTAGGACTCCGCCTTGCGGTGCACCCGCGCGACCCACTCGGCGGGTTTGCTGATCTCCGCCTTGGTCGGAAGGGTGTTGGGCGAGGTCCAGACCCGGTTGAAGCCGTCCATGCCCACCTGGTTCACCACGGCCCGCACGAACCGCTCCCCGTCACGGTACTGCCGCAGCTTGGCGTCGAGCCCCAGCAGCTTGCGCAGCGCCTGGTCGAGCCGGCCCGCGCCGCTCGCCCGGCGCTTCTGGAACTTCTCCCGGATCTCCGCGACGGACGGCACGACCTCCGGCCCCACCCCGTCCATGACGTAGTCGGCGTGCCCCTCCAGCAGCGACATCACCGCGGTCAGCCGGGCCAGGATCTCCCGCTGGGCCGGGGTCTGGACGAGCTCGATGATGCTGGGCGCGCCGTGCCCCTCCGGCTCCTCCCCCTCGTCGGCGGGACGGCCGCCGCTCAGCGACTGGAAGGCCTCGCGGACCCGCTCCAGCAGGGTGGCCGGGTCCACGTCGGTCTCGCCGAGGAACGACTGGATCTCGGACTCGATGTGGTCGCGCAGCCAGGGCACGGCGGTGAACTGGGTGCGGTGGGTCTCCTCGTGCAGCGCGACCCACAGCCGGAAGTCGTGCGGGGCCACGTCGAGTTCGCGCTCGACATGGACGATGTTGGGCGCCACCAGCAGCAGCCGGCCGCCGCCCGGGGAGCCGGGCAGCTCGCGGGTCGAGGGCGCGAAGGTCTCGTACTGGCCGAGCACCCGGGAGGCCAGGAAGGACAGCAGCATCCCCAGCTCGACGCCGGTCACCTTGCCGCCGACCGCGCCCAGCACCGCCCCGCCGGGCAGTCCGCCGCGCCGGTCCTGCACCTTGCCGAGCAGCGGTTTGAGGATCTGCCGGAAGCCCGCCACGTTCGCCCTGATCCAGCCCGCGCGGTCCACGACGAGGACGGGGGTGTCCAAGGCAGGGCCGCCGGAGACGGCCATCCGGGTGAAGCCGCGGACGTGCTCCTCCGAGGACTTGGCGTGCCGGCGCAGCTCCGCGACGACCGAGCGCGCCTCCTCGCGGCTCACCTCGGGCCCTGGGCGCACCAGCCGCGTCGCGGTCGCGACCGCGAGGTTCCAGTCGACCATCTCCACACCACCGATGCTCGTCATGGCTTCACGGTACGTGGCCCGCGCCCCATCCGGGAGGACACCGGGGTCCGCACAGGCGGCCGTCCAGCGTCCGGGTCATGCCCTCCGCTCAGCGGCAGCCGCAGTTGGCGAGGGCCGAGGCCATCCGGTCCAGGGCGCGCTGGGCGCCGGTGGCGTCGGTGGTCCCGTTGGTCAGATACGCGAAGACCAGCAGCCGGCCGTCCGCGTCCACGACCGAGCCCGCGAGGCTGTTCACCCCGGTGAGGGTGCCGGTCTTGGCGCGGACCACGCCCCGGCCGACCGCGTCCTGGGCGTAGCGGGTGCGCAGGGTGCCGGTGAATCCGGCCACCGGCAGCCCGGTGAGCAGCGACCGCAGTTCGGGGTGGCCGCGGTCGGCCGCGCGCACCAGCACCTGGGCGAGCAGCCCGGCGGAGACGTGGTCGGCGCGGTCGAGCCCGCTGCCGTCCGCGATCCGGACTCCGCCCAGCGGCAGCTCCAGCTTGCGCAGCCGCTGGGTCACGGCCTTCGCCCCGCCCTCGAAGCTGGCGGGCTCGCCCGCGGCGATGGCGGTCTGCCGGGACAGGGCCTCGGCGATGTCGTTGTCGCTGGTGGTCAGCATCCGCTCGACGAGCGAGGACAGCGGCTGGGAGCGGACGGACGCCACCGTACGGGCGCCCTTGGCGGCCTTGCCCGCCCGGGGCTCGTCCTTCACCTCGACGCCGCGGTCGCGCAACATCCCGGCGAAGGCACCGGCGGCGTCGGCGGCCGGGTCCTCGGCGCGCGGGGCCGGGCCGTGGTCGCTGTCGTCCTTACGGCCCTCATCGGCCATCAGGGGGACAACGGGCGAGAGGTTCTCGTTGGGGCCGATGGTGTGGAGCTTCGGCCCGGAGTAGAGCGAGGTGTCATAGCCGAGCCGGTAGGGGCCCGCACCGCGCTTCTTCAGGGCGCGGGCGGTGGCATCGGCCAACTGGCGGAGTGCGGCGGGGTGGTCGGCCCCCTTGACGGCCCGCGCGGTGAGCGTGGGGTCGCCGCCGCCGACGAGCACGATGTCGTGTTTGCCCGCGCCCGCCACGACGCTGGTCCTGATGCGGTGCTCCGGGCCGAGGGCGGAGAGGGCTGCGGCCCCGGTCGCGAGCTTGATCGTCGAGGCGGGGACGATGGCCGTGCCCGCCTTGGCGCCGAACACCTGCTGACCGGTGGTCACGTCCATCACCGCCACCGAGCGCTCACCGCCCAACGCGGGGTCCTTCAGCAGCGGTTCGAGGGTGTCGGCGAGCCCCGCCCCGGTGGGCGGCGGCACGGCGTCGCCGCCACTGTCCGGCGACCGGGGCGCGGGCCGCGTGCCGAGCGCCGCCAGGACGGGTGCGGCGCTGGGCGCGGGGCGGTCCGGGCCGCCGTGCCGCTCGCCCGGGACACCGTCCTCGGCGGCGCGGGCGCGTTCGGCCGTCCGCCGGCCGCCGTCCCAGGGCCCGGCCAGCAGCACCGACACCACGGCGACGACCAGGCCGGTCGCGGCGGAGACCGCCACCAGCTGCCATGTCCGCCGCTGCTCCCGGGGCGTATTGCGCCATTCGCGCCGGACCCGGGCGCGCACGCGGTTCCACTCGCGCAGCCCGCGCCCGCGCGCGCGGTTCCACTCGCGCAGCCCACGCCCGCGCATCCGGTCCAACTCGCGTCGCCCACGGCTCAGCCGGTGGCTCAGCCACTCCCTGACCTGCCACGATCGGGCTTCAGGCACGACCGACCAGCCCCTTTCGCCACCACACACCTGCGTGGGGGACACTTAATCACCAGACGTATGTGTTGATCATGGAGGAGCCACCCGTGGAGTTCGACGTCACCATCGAGATCCCGAAGGGTTCGCGGAACAAGTACGAGGTGGACCACGAGACGGGTCGCATCCGCCTTGACCGGCGACTCTTCACGTCGACCAGCTACCCCGCGGACTACGGCTTCGTCGAGAACACCCTCGGCGAGGACGGTGATCCGCTGGACGCACTGGTCATTCTCGACGAGCCGACGTTCCCCGGCTGCCTGATCAAGTGCCGCGCCATCGGCATGTTCAGGATGACCGACGAGGCGGGCGGCGATGACAAGCTGCTTTGCGTACCGGCCTCCGACCCCCGGGTGGAGCATCTGCGTGATATTCACCACGTTTCAGAGTTCGATCGCCTGGAAATCCAGCACTTCTTCGAGGTCTACAAGGACCTGGAGCCGGGGAAGTCGGTCGAGGGGGCCAACTGGGTGGGCCGCGCCGAGGCCGAGGCCGAGGTGGAGGCGTCCATCAAGCGTCTCGAGGCCGCAGGCGGCCACTGAGTCCTGAGCGGTAGTTGGCGACAGATCCACGCCGGGAGGGCGGGGCACCGTACGGGTGCCCCGCCCTCCCGCGTTTCCGGGCCCGGTCAGAAGCCCCGTGTGCGCTTGGCGGCGCGGCGGCCGGAGGGGTCGGTGTCCGCGCCGGGCATCTTCAGGAAGAGGCGCGCGGCCTCGCCTCCCAGGTTCACCCCTATGGCGATCGCCAGGGCCAGTGCCGCCGCCTGGGTGAGGTGCGGAATGCCGCGGTCCAGGTTGCCCTGGGCCAGCGCGAGCAGCCCGAAGTAGGTGGCGCTACCGGGCAGCAGCGGCCCTATCGCCGCCGTGACGTACGGCAGCGCCGAGGCGTATCTGTACCGCGAGAGCAGCTGGCCGAAGAGGCCGACCAGCCCGGCGGCCACGGTCGTGGCGGCCACCGGCGGGACGCCCGCGGTGTCGGCCAGCGCGCCGTAGACCACCCAGGCGACCCCGCCGTTGAGCGTGGCGAACAGCACGGTGTGACGTTCCTGCTGGAGCAGGATGCAGAAGGTCAACGCGAGCAGCATCGCCGCCAGGATCTGGATGTACGGCCGCTCCACATGGCGCAGCGCCGCCTCCGGGTTGAGCTTGGCGTCGAGCTGGAGGCCCCCGTAGAGCACCGTGAGCACCCCGCAGACGATGCCGACGATCAGATAGACGACCTCCAGCAGGCGCGCCGCCGCGGTGATGTAGTAGCCGGTCAGCCCGTCCTGGACGCCCGCGACCAGCGCCCGCCCCGGGATCAGCGCGAACAGCCCACCGGTGATCACGGCGGACGCCTGGAGCCCGGAGTCGGCGAGGCTGAGCGCCACCCCGATCGCGGCGGGCGGCATCGCCGCGGCCACGAACTGGTAGAACTCCGGAAGCCCGCGCCCCGAGGCCAGCCACGCCAGCCGGTCGCCGAGCATCGCGCCGAGGGCCGCCGCGAAGAAGACCGGCCAGTCACCGCCGACCAGCATGCTCGCCGCGCCGGCCAGCCCGCCACCGGCCACGGTGAGCGCCCAGCCGGGGTAGGGGTGGCGGTTACGGCGTATCTCGGCGAGCCGCCGGTACGCCTCCTCCAGCGTGAAGTCGTCCCGCGAGGTGATGTCGTCCACGAGCCGGAAGACCGCGGACAGCCGGGTGTAGTCGGTGCCCCGGCGCCGTACGGTCCGGCTGGCGGTGACCGGGTCGTCCACCAGCGAGGGCTGGTAGCTGACCGACAGCAGGGTGAAGGTGACGGTCGGCTCGCAGCGGTCGAGCCCGTACGCATGCGCCACGCCGAGCATCGCCGCCTCGACGTCCTCGGCCCCCTCACCGCCCGCGAGCAGCAACTCGGCGATGCGGAGAGTGAGGTCGAGCACACGCGGCACGGCCGGGCCCGTGTCGTCCTGCCGCTCGACGCGCTCGGGCGTCGGGCGCTCGCTGATCGGCATGCGCAGCATCGTGCGCATCCGGTCCTGCCAGGGGGCGTCCTTGGTCAGCCGGACGACGGGGATGCCGTTCGGCGGGGTGATGACGGGGAAGCCGCCGGTGGTCTGGTTGTTCGAGGTGGTCTTCACCCCGGCGGGCGGCACGAACGCCGAGCCCTCGGGCTCGGCGGGGGCCTCCGCCGTCAGCCCGTCCGGGACGGCGAACTCCGATGTCGGGTGCTCGTCCTCGGGCGGCGGCGGCAGGGGTACGCCCAGGGGCGGGGTGAAGGCGCTGTGCGCCTCGTCGGACAGCGGCTTCTGCTGCTCCCCCGTGTCCGTCTCCGCCGCGCTCACGGCACGCGGCATCTGCTGACGGTCCGACCTCACGTCTCCTCGCTCCTCACCAGCCCTCCCCGTATGTTTCCCAGCAGCCAAGGATGCAACATCGGCGGCCACCGGAGCCCATTGTGCGGGGCGGTGACCGCCGAGTGGGAAGTGGGGGCGGTGTGTGACGGATGTGAAGCCTGGTGAAGGTCCCGCTCAGCGCTTGGCGTGGCGCCCGCGCGGGCCCTGCGGCCCGTGCGGCCCGTGCGGCCCCTGCGGCCCCTGGAAGGGCGAACCCGCGGCCGGGCCCTGGGAGGGGGAGCCCGCGGCGGGGCCCTGCGGCTCCGGCTGCGCGGCGGCCTCCTTCTTCGCCTTGCCGCGCGCCCGGAGGAACTCGATCACGATCGGAATGATCGACAGCAGCACGATCGCGACCAGCATCAGCTCGATGTGCTGATGGACGAAGTCGACCTTCCCGAGCGCCGAGCCGAGCAGCGTGACGCCGGTGCCCCACAGCACACCGCCGATGACGTTGAAGATGATGAACGAGCGGTAGTTCATCCGGCTCACGCCCGCGATGATCGGCGTGAACGTCCGCACGATGGGCACGAAGCGGGCGAGGATCAGCGACTTCGGCCCGTGCTTCTCGAAGAACTCATGCGCCTTCTCCACGTTCTCCTGTTTGAAGAGCTTGGAGTCGGGGCGCCGGAAGAGCGACGGCCCCACCTTGCGGCCGAAGAGATATCCGGCCTGGTCACCGAGGATCGCTGCGACCGCCACGGCCACACACACCAGCCACAGATCCTGCTTGATCACATCGGTGGTCACCAGCAGGCCGGTGGTGAACAGCAGCGAGTCGCCCGGCAGGAAGAAGCCGATGAGCAGGCCGGACTCCGCGAAAACGATGGCCAGGACGCCGAGCAGACCGAAGGTCTCGATCAGATAGTCCGGGTCCAGCCACTGAGGGCCGAGCGCGAGGGTGGTCACGGGTGACAGGCTCCTGGGTCGAGGGAAGCAGGCTCGTGCGAGGCCCGGCCGCAGGGTTGGGGCGGACTGGGTGTGCTTCACAGTGTGCCGCCCAAAGCTATCAACGCCGTGTGCGTGCCCTTGGTTCCCGCCGCCCAGGAGCCCGCCCCCGACCGCCACGCCCAGGGATCCCCTAATGCTCTCCCCCTCCCCGCCCCTTCCCGACCCATGGGCTCCGCCCCTGGACCCCGGGGCCTGAGCGCTCCGCGGGAAGTGCCGCGATACGTCGTCGGCCGACTGCGGCGCCGTCGTGGCTGGTCGCGCCCGCGCGGCGGAGCCGCACATCGACACGGCCCCGCGCCCCTTCGGGGCGCTGCCCGAACCGTAGCGAACTTCCTCCGACCTGCTTAGGGGCGAAGCCCCGCCTCCCAGCCCCTCCGGCGTTCGGCCTTCCATCCCCTCCGGCGTTCAGCCTTCCAGCCCCTCCGGCGCTTGAGGAGCGGGGTCTGGGGCGGAGCCCCAGTTGCGGGAAGGGGCGGGGAGGGGAGAGCAGCCCGCCGCAGGCGTCACGCTCCGTCGGACACCCGGTAGCCGTGCCGCTCCGCATTGGCGAGGATCGCATCCCGAAGGTAAACGGCCAGCCCCGGCCCAGCCTTGTCGATATTCTCCGTGAAGCGGTGATCCGAGACATACATCCGGCCCAGACACGTGTGCAGCTCATGGCCACACTCGTAGTGGCTGCGGCAGATCCACCGCCGATGCTCCTCGGCAAGGTCCATCGCCGCCTCGGACCCCGGCGGGGTCCCCGCACCCATCAGCGCGACAAACCGGCTGTTGATGTCGTCCCCCTCCTCCTGGATCCGCTTCCAGTCCTCCTTCGTATACGAGGCCGCCCTGCGCTGGGACTCCCGGTACTCCTCGGTGTTCCCCCAGCGCCGCTCGACCTCCTCCTGGTACTGGTCCGGGTCGAAGTCCCCGAAGACCTCGAACTTCTCCTCGGGGGTCAGATTGATGCCCATCTTCCGCGCCTCCATGGCTCGTTCGACGGCGGCGGCCATTTTCCGCAGCCGCTCGATCCGGTCGGACAGCAACTGGTACTGACGCCGCAGGTGGGCCTGCGGATCGATGTCCGGGTCGTCGAGCAGCACCGCCACCTCCTCGAGCGGAAAGCCGAGCTCCCGGTAAAACAGGATCCGCTGGAGGCGGTCGAGGTCGGCGTCGTCGTAACGCCGGTGCCCGGCCGCGCTGCGGGCGCCGGGGCGCAACAGCCCGATCTCGTCGTAGTGGTGCAGCGTGCGCACCGTGACACCGGCGAAGCCCGCCACCTGTCCCACGGAATAGCTCATGGCCGAATCCGCTCTCTTTCTGTTCGGTACGGGTTCCACGGTGCTCCCTCACGTGGCGTGAGGTGCAAGTCCGGATGGCGAAACCGACTGGGAGGCGCGGCGGGCCGCTGTCATCCTGCCGATCGTGCTGGGGATAACCGATCTTTCGACGTATCTGGCCGGTCTGGCGCTGATCATCCTGCTGCCGGGTCCCAATTCGCTGTATGTGGTGTCGGTCGCGGCCCGCCGCGGCCCCCGTACCGGCTATCGGGCGGCGGCCGGGGTGCTGTGCGGCGACACCGTGCTGATGGCGCTGTCGGCGGGCGGGGTGGCCTCGCTGCTGCACGCCAGCCCGGTGCTCTTCGCGGTGGTCAAGTTCGCGGGCGCGGGCTATCTGACCTGGCTGGCGGTGGGCATGCTGCGCGGGGCGCGGGCCCTGTGGCGCCGCCGTCCGGGGACCGCGGAGGCGGCCCGGAGCGCGGCGGGGGCGCCGGGTACGGACGGGGCCGCGGAGGCGGCCATGGGGTCCGCGAACGGCGAGCGCCCGTACCGCAGGGCGCTGGTCATCAGCCTGCTGAACCCGAAGGCCATCCTCTTCTTCATCTCCTTCTTCGTGCAGTTCGTCGATCCGGACTACGCCCATCCCGCGCTGTCCTTCGTGGCGCTGGGCGCCTGGGCGCAGCTGTTCAGCATCACCTATCTGTCGGTGCTGATCTTCAGCGGTACGTATCTGGCGGCCACCTTCCGGCGGCGTCGGCGACTGCGGGCGGGGCTCTCGGCGGCCGCGGGCACGGCGTTCCTCGGCTTCGCGGCGAAGCTGTCGCTCAGCAGCGCGGGGTAGGGGCTATGCGTCGGCGCGGGGCCGGGGTTTATTGGTGAAATGCCCCTAATTTAACGAAGATGGCACTTCACAAAGGAACTCTCGGCCGACGCGACCTCGACGAAGGCCCCGATTTCTCCATCAATCCGCTCTACGGCGAGGCCAATCCGGTCAGCGGAATGACCGCCAGACCCCCGCGCCACTGCCTCCCGGACGAGCCGATGGCGCCCACGACGGCGTATCAGTTCGTCCATGACGAGCTGATGCTGGACGGCAACGCCCGCCAGAATCTCGCCACGTTCGTCACCACGTGGATGGAGCCGCAGGCGGGCCGGCTGATGTCCGACTGCCTCGCCAAGAACATGATCGACAAGGATGAGTACCCGCGCACCGCCGAACTCGAGCGGCGGTGCGTGACGATGCTCGGCCATCTGTGGCACGCCCCCGACCCGGACGCGGTCGTGGGCTGCTCCACCACGGGGTCGAGCGAGGCGTGCATGCTGGCCGGAATGGCCTTCAAGCGGCGCTGGGCCAAGCGGAACCCGGTGAGCTATCCGGCCACCGCCCGGCCCAATCTGGTCATGGGCACCAATGTCCAGGTGTGCTGGGAGAAGTTCTGCGACTTCTGGGAGGTGGAGGCGCGGCAGGTGCCCATGGAGGGCGACCGGTTCCACCTCGATCCCCAGGCCGCCGCCGAGCTGTGCGACGAGAACACCATCGGGGTCGTCGCCATCCTCGGCTCCACCTTCGACGGCTCCTACGAACCCGTCGCCGAGGTGTGCCGGGCGCTGGACGGCCTCCAGGAGCGCACGGGCCTGGACATCCCGGTGCATGTGGACGGCGCCTCGGGCGCGATGGTCGCGCCGTTCCTCGACCCGGACCTGCTGTGGGACTTCCGGCTGCCGCGGGTCGCCTCCATCAACACCTCGGGCCACAAGTACGGCCTGGTCTACCCCGGGGTGGGGTGGGCGCTGTGGCGTACGGCGGACGCGCTGCCCGAGGAGCTGGTCTTCCGCGTCGACTACCTCGGCGGCGACATGCCCACGTTCGCGCTCAACTTCTCCCGCCCCGGCTCCCAGGTGGCCGCCCAGTACTACACCTTCGTACGGCTGGGCCGGGAGGGCTACCGCGCCGTCCAGCAGCAGACCCGCGATGTGGCGCGCTCGCTCGCCGAGCGGATCGAGGCGTTCGGGGACTTCACCATGCTCAGCCGCGGCGATCAGCTGCCGGTGTTCGCGTTCACCACGGCGGAGGGGATCCGCAACTTCGACGTCTACGACGTCTCCCGGCGGCTGCGCGAACGCGGCTGGCTGGTGCCCGCGTACACCTTCCCGCCCAATCGGGAGGACCTGTCCGTACTGCGGGTGGTGTGCCGCAACGGCTTCTCGGAGGACCTCGCCGATCTCTTCCTGGGCGACCTTGGGTCGCTGCTGCCGGACCTGCGGTCACAGCCCGCGCCCATGGGGAAAGTCGTCAAGGCGTTCCACCACTGAGCCCGGTGTGTCCGGTCCCGGGCGACGGCGGTCAGCGCGTACGGGCGGGGCGGCGGCGGTCAGCGCGTACGTGCCGGGGCGGCGGCGGTCAGCGTGTCCGGGCCGGGACGAGGCGGTCAGCGCGTACGGGCCGGGGCCTGGAGCAGCTCGGCCCGGCGCCGGATCGCCTCCAGCGCCCCTGGTCTGCGGCCGGGCACCCGGCCCCGCAGCTCGATCAGCAGCGGGGCGAGGGCACCGGCCCTGGCCCGGTCCACCACGAACTGCCACTGGTGGTGCGCCCGGTCCACGGCCCCCTCGACCTCGGGGTGCTCGGCCGGTTCCCCGTTGCCCAGCCGCGCGTCGGCCACCGCGAGCCACAGCTCGCAGGCGCGGGCCGGGTCCCCGGCGATACGGGAGAGATCGGCGCGGACCTCCAGCCAGTGGATCGCCTCGTCGGACCGGGGACCGGCCGTCCGGAGCGCCTCCTGCTCCCAGGCGGCCGCCATCGAGGCCGCCTCGCTGTGCCGCCCCGAGTTGGCCGCCTCGAATATCGCCGCGTGCGTCGAGGCGAGCGGATCGGCCACGGGTGCCCATCCGGGCGGCGGCGCGGGGGCGTGCGTCGGCTGCGGCGGGCGCAGTGATGGGGGCGTCGGCACGGGGTCGGCGGGGCGAAACGATTCGGGAGGGCCGGCCGGCATGGGCGGCAGCGAGGCCGAAACCGACCCGGCCGGTCCAGTTGCTCCGGTGACCCCGGTGGCCCCGGTGACCCCGGTCTGCCCAGCCGTCCCGGTCTGCCCGGTGGCCCCGGTCTGGCCGCTCGGTCCCGCTGCCCCGGCCGGTCCGGTTGCCCCAGTGGCCCCAGTCTGGCCAGTCGCCCCGGTCTGCCCGGTGGGCCAGTTCTGCCCGGTCGCCCCGGTCTGGCCAGTCGCGCCGGTCTGGCCAGTCGCGCCGGTCTGGCCAGTCGCGCCGGTCTGGCCGGTCTGGCCGGTCTGGCCGGTCTGGCCGGTCTGGCCAGCCGATATCGCGTGCCTGGTCGGTCCGGTAGCCCCGGCCGGCCCGGCTTGCCCAGCCGATACGGTCCGCCCCGTGGCCCCGGCCTGCTCGGCCTGCTCGGTCGGCCCACTCGGCCCGGCTGCCCCGACCGGTCCAGTTGCCCCGACTGCCCCGGCTGCCCCAGCCCGACCGGCTGCCCCGGCCGGACCAGTTGCCCCGGCCGGTCCCGTCTGCCCGGTCGCTCCGAGCGGCGCGCTCTGCCCCGTATGCCCCGTCGCCCCGAGCGGCGCGCGCTGCTCCGTCTGCCCGGCCCATGGGGCCGCGTCCGGGGCCGGGGACGCCTCGCCCGGTCCCGGGCCGTCCAGGAGGAGTTCGGGGCCGGGGCCCAGTCCGGCCTCCAGGGTGGCGCGCTGGTGGAGTAGCGCGAGTGGTGGGCGTTCGGCGGCGGCCCGCAGGAGGCCGGCGAACGCCCGGCTGTAGTCCGGCGTGGCCAGCTGGCGCTTGGGCGGGGCCGGTGCCACCGTGCCGTAGAGGGTCAGCCCGGCCGCGAGGGCGGACGGACCGGCGGTGCTCAGCGGTGGCCAGGCCGTCTCGTCGGCCACCAGGTCGGCGATCACGACGGTGCTGCCCGGCGGCCGTCGGCCGAGCTCGGCGGCCAGCCAGTGCCAGGGCAGCGCCGTGTAGCGGGCGGTCCTCGGCGTCGTACGGGCCAACGCCAGGTGCGGCAGCCGCTGTTTGGCGTCGAGGGTGAGCTGGCCCGCGAGATGGACCAGCACCGGGCCCGGGTGCGCGGCGGCGGTCCGCAGATGCGTCAGTACGGTCTGCGGGTCGACCGGGTCGACGAGTTGGACGACGCTGGCGCCGCCGGGCGTGCCCAGCAGCGCCGCCGGGGATACGGCGGCGAGCTGGGGCAGCGCGGCGGCCGCGTCCATCAGTCGCTGTTTGCCGGCCGGGCCGGCGGCGAGCAACAGGGCGTATCCGGGCCCGCTCACCGTCTCCGCCCCCGTGCCCGACCTGTCGTTCCCCATACCTGCACCGTATCCGCAACCGGCGACGACCGGTGGAGGTGTGACCGGCGCGGCATCCGGATCCGGGGCGCCGCCGTCAGCGGCTGAGCCGCCCGTAACGCCCCACCGCGACCGGGAGGAAGACCGCGATCAGCGCCAGCGGCCAGCAGACGGCGAGGAGTTGGGCGTGGTCCGCGGCCCAGGAGCCGCCACCGCCCCCGGGGCTGCCGAACAGCTCGCGGATCGCGGTGGCCGTGGCCGACATCGGGTTCCAGACGGCGAGGGCGCCGAGCCAGTCGGGCATGGTCTCGGGCGAGGCGAAGACGTTGGAGAGGAAGCCCACCGGCCAGACCAGGATCTGTACGGCCTGCACCATCTCCGGACGCCCGGCGGCCATGCCCAGGAAGATGCCGAGCCACAGCATCGCGAAGCGCAGCCACAGCAGCAGCCCGATGGCGAGCAGCGCGTCGCCGGGCCCGCCGTGCCAGCGCCAGCCCATCGCGAGCCCGACCCCGAGGAGGACGAGCAGCCCGAGCGCCGACTGGAGCATGTCCAGCACGCTGCGCCCGACCAGGACCGCCGAGCGGGCCATCGGCATCGAGCGGAAGCGGTCGATGACGCCCTTGTTGAGGTCCTGGGTGATGGCGAGCATCGTCCCTTCGAGGCCGAACACCATGGTGAGCGCGAACGTGCCCGGCACCAGGTACTCCTTGTAGTCGCCGCCGCCCGGGACGGTCATCCCGCCGCCGAGGAAGTAGGCGAACATCAGCAGCATCATCACCGGGAAGACCAGTTGGACGGCCACCTGGACGGGCTGCCGTGCCCAGTGGGCGAGTCCGCGGCGGGTCATGGTCCAGGAGTCGATGAGGGTCGCGGTCGTCATACGAGGGTCTCCTCCTCGGCAGTGTCCGTCGTGGCCGGTTCCCCGGTGAGGTGCAGGAAGACCTCGTCGAGCGTGGGGCGGCGCAGCACGATGTCCTCCGCCTCGATCCCGGCCGCCGCCAGCGCCCTTACGGTTTCCGTCAGCGCGGCCACCCGGTCGGTGACCCGCGCGCCGAGCCGCCGCCGGTCGGGGTCGCTCTCGACCTCGGCGCCGCCGGTCGCCGCGGTCACGACCGAGGCGGCGGCGGGCAGTTGGCCCGCGTCGCGCAGCACCACCTCGATCCGGTCGCCGCCGAGCCGGGCCTTGAGCTCGTCGGCGGTCCCGTCGGCGATGGCCCGCCCGCCGTCGATCACGCAGACGCGGTCGGCGAGTTGGTCTGCCTCCTCCAGGTACTGCGTGGTGAGCAGCACGGTCGTACCGCCGTCCACCAGCGAGCGGACCGCGTTCCACACCTCCGTACGGCCCCGGGGGTCGAGCCCGGTGGTCGGCTCGTCCAGGAAGAGGATCCGCGGCCGCATGATGAGGCTGGCCGCGAGGTCCAGCCTGCGGCGCATCCCGCCGCTGTACCGGCCGACGGCTTTGGTGCCGGTGCCGGCGAGGCCGAACCGCTCCAGCAGTTCGTCCGCGCGGGCCGCCGCACGGCGGCCGCCCAGGTGGTAGAGGCGGCCGAACATCTCCAGGTTCTGCCGTCCGCTCAGCTCCTCGTCCACCGCGGCGTGCTGGCCGACGAGTCCGATGCGGTAGCGGACCTCGTCGGGGTCGCGCAGCACGTCGTACCCGGCGACCTCGGCCCGGCCGCCGTCGTGCCGCAGCAGGGTGGCCAGGATCCGTACGCAGGTGGTCTTGCCCGCGCCGTTGGGGCCGAGCACGGCGTGCACGGTGCCCTGCGGGACGGTCAGGTCGAGTCCGGCGAGGGCCTGTTTGTCCCGGTAGGTCTTCCGCAGCCCCTCGACGACGATCGCGGGATCGCTGTCGGCCAAGGTCTTCCCCTCTCCCTCATGCTCTTCTCCGCACCGCGTAGTCAAGTTTGACTACGTACGCCGGAAGGTACTGCCCGAGACCTGGCTAGTCAAACTTGATTAACGCTGAGGGCGGCCGTCAGTCCGCGCCGGGCGCCTCGGCGTACGGGTTGGTGACGCCCTCCGGCAGCACCTCCACCGAGCGCTCCCCCTCGCCCGCCATCACATACGCCCCGCCCTCGAGCCGTTCGATCAGCCCACGGGTCCACTCCGCCCCGCTGTCCGCGGAGTGCACCCAGAACTTCATGATCTCGCCGATATGGCCCCACTGCTCGGGGGTGCCGTCCGGCGGCGTCCAGTGCCGGGTCACCTCGGCCCGCCACTCCTCCAGCGCCGCCACCCGCCGCTTGAGCAGGGCGATCGCCTCGTCCCGTGGCAGGTCCACGATGAAACCCACCCCGGCCGTCAGCTCGTCGATCTTCTGGTCATGGCGCAGCAGGGCCTCCCGCAGCAGCCGGAAGTACTCCTCCTCGCCCGCCTCGGTCAGCTCGTACTCGGTGCGCGGCGGCCCGCCGACCGTGCTCGGCGCGACGTCGTGCGCGCGCATCAGCCCTTGCTTCGCCATCTGTTTGAGCGCGTGGTAGATGGACCCGGGTTTGGCGTTGGACCACTCATGCGCGCCCCAGAACTCCAGGTCGTTACGGACCTGGTAGCCGTGCGCCCGCCCGTGCTGGCGCACGGCCCCCAGCACCAGCAGCCGGATCGCTGACATCGCCCGCTCGTCTCCATCCTGGTCCCGACCCCCGCGATGACCAGGCTAGGGGGTCGGCGGGCCGGGCGGATCACCGCTCCAGGACCGACCAGTCGGGCTCCGGCATCGCCCCCGTCTCGAAGACGAGGTCGAAGGCGCCCTTGCCGTCGATCGTCTCGCGGATGATGTCGGCGTGCCCTGCGTGCCGGGCCACCTCCTCGATCAGGTGGAGCACCGCCCAGCGCCAGGTGCGGGTGCCGCCCTCGTCCCAGGGGAGCCGGAGCGCCTCGAACGTCTCGTCCAGCGACGGCAGGGCCCGTACGGCCTCCTCGGTCTCGCGCGCCACCTCGTCGTACAGGGCGAGCAGCGCCTCCACCGTCTCGTCCTCGGTGGGCTCGAAGGTGTGCTCCCACCGGGCCATCTCGTCCCTGGGATCCCCCACCTTGCCCTGGAGGACGCGCAGCCAGCCGCGCTCGCCCGTGACCACGTGCTTGAGCACCCCGGCCAGCGAGAGCACGCTCGCGCTGGGGACGCTGCGGGCCTGCTCCTCGGTCAGGCCGTGCACCGAGCGCCGGATGCCGCCGCGCTGTGCGTCCAGGTACGCCAGCAGCGCGCCGCACTCGCTCTGACAGGCCTCGGGGTCCACGATCACGGGCATGGCTGCCGCCTCTCATCTGGAGGGCGCCCGGGTGCGGCGCCCTTCGATGAACCCGACGTTAGGGAGGCTTGCGGTCAGCTTCTGTCCGCGAGCCGACCCTGTCATCCCACCGCTTCAGAACGGGAACTGGCTCCGGCCGTGCTGGATGGAGATCCACTTGGTGGTGGTGAAGTCCTCGATCATCGAATCCCCGTTGAGCCGCCCGAGACCGGAGTGCTTCTCCCCGCCGAACGGCACGATCGGCTCGTCGTGCACCGTGCTGTCATTCACATGGATCATGCCGGTGTGGATCCGCTGGGCGAACCGCACCCCGCGCTCGACATCGGCGGTGTGCACGGCCCCGCTGAGCCCGTAGTCGGTGTCATTGGCGATCTGTACGGCCTCGTCGTCGCCGTCGAACGGGATCAGCGTCACCACCGGGCCGAAGATCTCCTGGCCGAGGATCGCCGAGCCCTCCGGGACCCCGCTGAGCACGGTCGGCCCCATCAGGGTGCCCTCGGTCCGCCCGCGCACCAGCGCGGTGGCGCCCTCGGCGATCGTCTGGTCGACGAGCTGGGTGATCGCCTCGGCCTGGCCCTCGTTGATCAGCGGGCCGATATGGGTGGTGGGGTCGACCGGATCGCCCACCTTCAGGCTCTCCACCTTGGCCACGAACTTCTCGGTGAACTCCCGCTCGACCGCCCGGTCCACCAGCACCCGGTTGGCCGCCATGCAGACCTGCCCCTGGTGGACGAAGCGGCTGAAGACGGCCGCGTCCACCGCGTAGTCCAGATCGGCGTCGGCCAGCACGACCAGCGCGCTGTTGCCGCCCAGCTCCAGGACCGTGCGCTTGAAGTGGGAGGCGGCCACGGTCGCGACGTGCCGGCCGACCTTGTCGGAGCCGGTGAAGGAGATCACCTTCGGTATGGGGTGCTCTATCAGGGCGTCGCCGATCTCCGCGATGTCGGTGACCACCACATTGAGCAGCCCGGCGGGCAGCCCCGCCTCCTCGAAGATCTTGGCGACCAGACCGCCGCCGCAGACCGGGGTGTTCTGGTGCGGTTTGAGGACGACGGCGTTGCCGAGGGCCAGCGCGGGGGCCACCGACTTCAGCGACAGCAGGAAGGGGAAGTTGAACGGGCTGATGACGCCGACCACACCCACCGGCAGCCGGTAGAGGCGGTTCTCCTTGCCGTCCACCGGCGACGGCAGGATGCGGCCCTCGGGCCGCAGCGCCAGATGGATCGCCTCGCGCAGGAACTCCTTGGCGAGGTGCAGCTCGAAGCCCGCCTTCACATGAGTGCCGCCGCACTCCGCGATGATCGTCTCGGTGAGCTCCTTCTCCCGGTCCTCGATGATCCGCAGCGCCCGCTCGAACACCGCCCGCCGGGTGTAGGGGTTGGTGGCGCCCCACTCCGGCTGCGCCCGCTCGGCCGCCCGGTAGGCCAGGTCCACCTCCTCGACGGTCGCCACGGTGATGGAGGCCAGCTTCTCCCCGTTGTAGGGGTTGAAGTCGACGATGTCCCAGGAACCGCTTCCGCCGCGCCACTCGCCATCGATGAACTGAAGGGCCAACTCGGAGAAGTAGGACATGCCATCCCTATCTTCAGGACGCGGTGCCGGTCCCCGACAGCCGCGCACGTGTGGGGGGTAATCCTGACAGAACGTCATCCTACTGACGGGTCAGGCTTCGCGAAGGAGCCCCCGGAGCAAATCCCGGCTCTCCTCAGGGGAGAGGCTGTCCGCGCTGAGCCGCTCCAACACCCGCTCGTACTGGAGGACTTCATCGCGCTTGTCCAGATAGAGCGCGCTGGTGAGCTGCTCCAGATAGACGATGTCGGGGAGGTCGGACTCCGGGAAGCGCAGCCGGGTGAACGCCCCGCTCTCCCCCGCGTGTCCGCCGAAGGCGAACGGCATCACCTGGAGCGTCACGTTCTGCTGCTCGGAGACCGTGACCAGATGGCGCAGCTGGGCGGACATCACATCGCGCCCGCCGTACGGGCGGTGCAGCGCGGCCTCGTCCAGGACCACATGGAACGCCGGGGCGCGCTCGGAGACCAGCAGCTTCTGCCGCTCCAGCCGCAGCGCCACCCGCCGGTCCACCTCGTCGGAGCACGCCTGCGGCTGCCCGCGGGTGACCACGGCGTGGGCGTAGCCCTCGGTCTGGAGCAGGCCGTGGATGAACTGGACCTCGTAGCAGGCGATGTCGGAGGCGGCGCCCTCCAGGCCGACATAGGTCTGGAACCAGCCGGGGAGCACATCGCCGTAGCTGTGCCACCATCCGGCGACATTGGCCTCGCGGGCGAGCCCGAGCAGTGCCCCGCGCTCCGCGTCGTCGGTGACCCCGTACAGCGTCAGCAGATCCTCGACGTCCCGCGCCTTGAAGCTCACCCGGCCCAACTCCATCCGGCTGATCTTGGATTCGGAAGCCCGGATCGAATAGCCCGCCGCCTCGCGGGTGATGCCGCGGTCCTCGCGCAACCGCCTGAGTTGAGAGCCCAGGAGGATGCGGCGCACCACCGATCCACTCGACTCGCCTGCGGCCATTTCCGCGATCCTCCCTGTACGGAAAGCATCCTTGCGAACGGCGCCCCCGCAGCCCCTGAGGGCGAAGTCTGCCACTGATCGGGCTTCACGCCGTAGGCGCGTCGTTACTCAACCCGATGACGCACGCCAGTGTACGGAGTCATAAATCCGAGCAAAACCCGGCGGATCGGACCAACCAGCCCGCGTGCACGTGCATTTGCCCTTGCATCTGACGTGCGCATTCGGAACCATAGGGTGTGCGCACGTGCTAGCTGGTACGAAATCTGGCCAGAGTTCGTCACGGCCACGGATGCAGGAGTGCTCGCATGGGGAGCGAAGGTTCGACCCTGCTGGAACCCTTGTGGCAAGGGCTTGCTGCCATCGATCCCGCCGTCGTCTCCGGATCCGTCTCCTGCGCCCTGCCCGCCCGCTACGAAGCGGTCAAGGGGGCCCGGCAGTTCACCGGCTCCACCCTGCGGCAGTGGGACATCCCCGAACTCCTCGACGAAGTGGCGCTCGTCGTCTCCGAACTGGTCACCAACGCCCTCCGGCACGCCCTGTCCGGCACGGCGGCGACCGGCGAGCCGGAGCGGCCGGTGCGGCTCCATCTGATGCGCGGCCCCTCCCGGCTGGTGTGCGCCGTACGCGACCCCAGCGAGGTGGGACCGGTGGCCGGTGAGGCGGGCTGCGGCGAGGAGTCCGGGCGCGGGCTCCATCTGGTGGAGTCGTTCACGGACGGCTGGGGCTGGCAGCCGCTGGCGGGCACCCTGCGCGGCAAGATCGTCTGGGCCGTCTTCCGGCTCCCCGACGCGTAGGGATACGCGCAGGGAGAAGCGTCGGGATACGCGTAGGGAAACGCACGCCGCCTGTCTCGGACGCCACCACCCCTCACGGGCGGGTGGACTCCGGCGGGGCCGTGGTGATGCCCAGGCCGTGCAGCTGGAAGAGCCGGTTCACATCGTGCATCGTGACGATGCCCTCGAGCTGCCCGTGGTCCACCACCAGCACCGGCAGCGCCCCGCCACCCGGACGCGCCCGCTCCAGCACCTCGCTCAGCAGCTCACCGGGCTCGGCCACGGTGCACCGCGCCAGCGGGGTCGCCACATCGCGCACCCGCCGCTCGTCCCGGGCCTCGACCGGCACCGCCGCGAGCGCGCGCAGCTGGACGAGCCCGCTGGGCCGTCCCTCGAAGTCCAGCAGCGGCATCGCCGAATGCCGGGCGTGGGCCGCCACCTCGTCGATGAACCGCGCCACGGTCAGCCAGTCGGCCCCGGCGGCCACCGGCGCCGACATCGCGTCCGCCACCCGCACCCCGCGCAGCGCCGTGTTGACCCCTGCCCGCTGCCGCTCCGCGTTGGCGATGATCACCATGAAGAGGCCGATGAGCGAGAGCCACAGCCCGCCGTTGTTCCCGCGCAGGAAGGAGACCCAGCCGGCGGCGATGAGCAGCACCCCGAGGATCTGGCCGCTGCGCCCCGCCGCCCGCTCGGCGCGCTCCCGGTCCCCGGTGCGCCACCAGATCACGGCCTGCACCACCCGTCCGCCGTCCAGCGGCGCGGCGGGCAGCAGATTGAAGACGCCCAGCAGCAGATTGGCCCAGCCCAGCCAGATCAGCACGGCGGTGGGCACACCCCACCCGGTGAGCGCGTGCACCCCGACCCCCGCGCCGACCGCGACACCGCCGATGACCAGGCTGGTGAGCGGCCCGATGACGGCCACCCAGAACGCGACCCCGGCGGTGCGGGGCCGTCCCATCTTGGTCATGCCGCCAAGCGCCCAGAGCGTCACGTCCTCCACCGAGACGCCCCGTCTGCGGGCGGCGACCGCGTGCGCGGTCTCGTGCACCAGCAGGCTGCCCATCAGCAGTACGGCGCCGATGACGCTGGCGACGGCGTAGACGGCGCCGGTCCGGCCGGGGGTCCAGGCGGGCAGCGTCTCATGGCCGAGCCCGTAGGCGAGCAGCACGATCAGCACCGGGACGCTCCAGTGCATCCGCAGTGGTACCCCGAGTACACGTCCGACGCGGACCGAGCCGTTCATCGCCGTCTCACATGGGTCGGGTCCCCCCGATTGCCACTACCAGTGTCGCGCGTCCGCGGCGATCAGCCCAGACCTGCCGGATCCTGCGCCAGATGGTCGAACTCGCCGTCCTTGACCCCGAGCAGCATCGCCTCGACCTCGGCCGGGGTGTAGATCAGCGCCGGTCCGTCGGGGAACCGGGAGTTGCGGACGGCCACGTCCCCACCGGGCAGCTTGGCGAACTCGACACACGACCCCTGGGAGTTGCTGTGTCTGCTCTTCTGCCAGACGACTCCCCGGAGGTCCGCGGCCGCCATGCCGTTGTAGGGGTGGTCGCGCACAGGGCTTCTCCACGTTCGTGCATGCGTGCAGCTGTCAACTGTCCGGGATCATAGCTCCGTTCCTTTGCGAATGCATGGGCAAATGCATCTGCGTATGCGCAGGTAGATGCACAAGCAGATGCACGTGCACCATGTGCAACGGCATGATCACCCGACACCCGACATCTTCTGCCCGGAGTGAAGAAGAGCAGTCGTCATGAATGACGTCCCGGTCCCCCTCCGGGTTGAGCCGGCCTCGTCCTCGGAGCGTTGTCGGACCCCCCTGCCAGAATCCCGGGCATGAGATGGGCGGCGGCGGAGACGGACCACGGGGGTGTTCGTCTCTGCCCGCTCGACCCCTGGGGAAGGGCCGCCGGACCGGTCGTCGAGGTCACGGCGGAGCAGGGCGGAATCGCCGAGGCCGTGCGGTCCCGGCCCGAGGCCGACCGGTGGGTGTGGCGGTCCACCGCCGAGGTCTATCCACGGCTGCTGGCCGCCGGGGTCCGGGTCGAGCGGGCCTATGACATCGAGGCGGCCGAGGCGCTGCTCCTCGGCCATGAGGGGCGCTCGGGCGCACCGCGTTCGCTCGCCGCCGCCCGGGCGCGGCTGCGCGGGCTGCCCGTCCCCGAGGATCCGCCGCCCCGGGCGGCCGGGGGCCAGCCGTCGCTGTTCGAGCCCGGTCCGCCGCCGCTGCCGCCGGGCACCGATCCGCTGGACGCGCTGCTCGAGGTGTACGCGGACCAGCTGGTCCGTACGGACGCGGCCGAGCACCCGGACCGGATGCGGCTGCTGACCACCGCCGAGTCGGCCGGGATGCTGATCGCCGCCGAGATGCGGCGCGCCGGGGTGCCCTGGCGCGCCGACCGCCACCGGGAGCTGCTGGACGAGCTGCTCGGCGAGCGCTATCCGGGCGGCCTTGAGCCGCGGCGCCTGGCCGAGCTGGCCGACGAGGTCTCGCGCGCCTTCGGCACCCGGGTGCGGCCCGATCTGCCCGCCGAGGTCGTCAAGGCGTTCGCCCGCGCGGGCATCGCCCTCGGCTCGACCCGCGCCTGGGAGCTGGAGCGGATCGACCACCCCGCCGTGGAGCCGCTGCTGCGCTACAAGAAGCTCTACCGGCTGCACACCGCCCATGGCTGGGCCTGGCTCCAGTCCTGGGTGCGCGAGGGCCGCTTCCGCCCCGAGTACCTGCCCGGCGGCACCGTCTCCGGCCGCTGGACCACCAACGGCGGCGGGGCGCTCCAGATCCCCAAGGTGGTGCGGCGTGCGGTGGTGGCCGATCCGGGGTGGCGGCTGGTGGTGGCCGACGCCGACCAGATGGAGCCCCGGGTGCTCGCCGCGATCTCCCGCGACCCCGGGCTGATGGAGGTCGCGGGCAGCGGCCGGGACCTGTACGCGACGCTGTCCGACCGCGCCTTCTCCGGTCAGCGCGACCAGGCCAAGCTGGCGCTGCTGGGCGCGGTCTACGGCCAGACCTCGGGCGACGGCCTGAAGCATCTCGCGGCCCTGCGGCGGCGCTTCCCGGCGGCGGTGGCGTATGTGGACGAGGCGGCCCGCGCGGGCGAGGAGGGCCGGCTGGTGCGCACCTGGCTGGGCCGCACCTGCCCGCCCGCGGGCGGCGCGGCCGAGGAGACGGCCGACGAGGCGGGGCTGCCGCGGGACCAGGAGGAGCCGTCGTACGGCAGCACGGCGGGCGCCCGCGCCCGGGGCCGCTTCACCCGGAACTTCGTGGTGCAGGGCAGCGCCGCCGACTGGGCCCTGCTGATGCTCGCCGCGCTGCGGCGGTCGCTGACCGGGGCGGGGCTGCGCGCGGAGATCGTCTTCTTCCAGCACGACGAGGTGATCGTGCACTGCCCGGAGGGCGAGGCCGACGCGGTCCGGGAGGCGATCGCCGAGGCGGGCGGGACGGCCGGCCGGATCGCCTTCGGACCGACCCCGGTGCGGTTCCCCTTCACCATGGCGGCGGTGGAGTGCTACGCGGACGCGAAGTAGGCGGCCCGGAAGTGGCGGCCGCCTCCCCCGACCGGCGCAGCCCCACGGGCAGCGGGCCTGATCGTCCCCACACGATGAGAGCGGAGGGCCGCCGGGCGGCGGCCCGCCACACCGCCCACAGGGGAGACCTGCCATGACCATCAGCCTCGAGGCGCTGCGCCGCTGCTCCATCGCCGTCGACCTCGGCGCGGCCAGGACGCGCGTCTACCTCAGGCGCACCGGGCTCATCGTCGACGAGCCGACCGTGGCCGCCGTGAACACCCACACCGGCGGGCTGATCGCGGTCGGCACGCTGGCGCAGCGGATGACCGGGCGGACGCCCGCGCACATCCGGGTGGTCCGGCCGGTCTCCAACGGCACCGTCGTGGACATCGAGATGGCCCAGCGGATGCTGCGGCTGCTGCTGGGCAACAAGCTGCGCCGCGCCTGGCGGCGCCGCCCGCTGGTGAGCGCCGCCGTCTGCGTGCAGCACGACGCCGACCCGCTCGCCCAGCGCGCCGCCATGGAGACGCTCACCGGGATCGGCGCCAGGCGGGTCGAGCTGGTGGACACCCTGATCGCCGCCGCCGTGGGCTGCGGCCTTCCGGTGGAACGGCCCGAGGCGACGATGATCGTGGTGTGCGGCGCGGCCACCACCCAGGTCGCGGTCCTGTCGCTGGGCTCGATCGTGGCCGCCGAGCGGGTGCCGGTGGGCGGCGAGACCGTGGACCACGCCGTCGTCCAGCATCTGCGCAACGAGCACGCGCTGATGCTGCCCAGCCAGGCCGTCCGCCCGCTGCATCTGATCGTCAAGGACAGCGCGGGCGGCGCGGACGGCGCCCCGGCCGTGCAGAGCACCGAGGTGCACGGCCGGGACGTGGCCACCGGGCTCGCCCGGACCGTACGGATCGATGTCGAGGGTGTGCGGACCGCCATCCGCACCCCGCTCACCGGGGTGCTGGACGCCATCGGCACGGTGCTGCGCCGCTGTCCGCCCGATCTGGTGGCCGACCTCGCCGACCGCGGCATCATGCTGGCGGGTGGCAGCGCGGTGCTGCCCGGGTTCGACACGATGCTGCGCGAGGCCACCGGCATGCCGCTGAACATCGCCGACCACCCCGACGTCTGCGCGGTCGAGGGGCTCGGCGCGATGCTCGACGGCAAGGTGCAGCCCCTGCTGCTGGACGCGATGGTCTCCTGACCGCCCCCGGTCGCCGGCCCCTGGCCCCTGACACCCGCCCCCTGCCCCCTGACCTCTGATCGGAAATTCTTCGTGACGCGTTGAGCGGCTGCCTCCCCCCGTGCGTAGTGAAGGGGGAAGAGGCCGACATGGCCGCCGATCCCCCCCGGGGCTCAGACCGGGAGTCGTCCGTTGATGTTGTCCAACTCAGGTCAGGTCCTGGAGGTTCAGGTGCACGACGACGCCGCCGTGGCCGATGAGCGTCCGTCAAGATCCAGGCGTGGTACGCCGGACGAGCAACTCATGCGCGCGCTCTACCAGGAGCACGCCGGGCCGTTGCTCGCGTTCGTACTGCGACTGGTCGCGGGCGACCGGCACCGCGCGGAGGACGTCGTCCAGGAGACCCTGGTGCGCGCCTGGCGCAACGCCGACCAGCTGTCCCGGGCCACCGGCTCCATCCGGCCCTGGCTGGTCACCGTCGCCCGGCGGATCGTGATCGACGGACACCGCAGCCGGCAGGCCCGGCCGCAGGAGGTCGACCCCTCCCCGTTGGAACTCATGCCCGCGGAGGACGAGATCGACCGTGCACTGCGGCTCATGACCCTGACCGACGCGATGCAGGACCTTAGCGACGCCCATCGCGAGGTGCTGGTCGAGACCTACTTCAAGGGGCGGACCGTCAACGAGGCGGCCCAGACCCTGGGCATACCCAGCGGGACGGTACGGTCCCGGGTTTTCTACGCGCTGCGCTCGATGAAGCTCGCGCTCGAGGAGAGAGGAGTAACGGCATGACAGCGCAGACGCACCATCCGGGACATGACGCCGTTGGCGCGTATGTGCTCGGCGTGCTCGACGAGGCGGACGCCACCTATTTCGAGGAGCATCTGGCCGGCTGCGACCAGTGCGGACGGCAGCTGGACGAGCTGACCGGACTGGAACCCCTGCTGGCCGATCTGGCCGCCGACGTCCCCGGGATCCACGCCAGCCCCGGGCGGACCCAGCTCACGGGCCACACTCCGCATGCCTTCAGCGCCACTCCCAACGCCATCGAGACCCTCACCGCGCGCCCCGGTCCGGCCCTGTTCAACCGGATGGTCGGCGAGGTCGCCGCGTCCCGCGCCAAGCGGCGGCGGCGCGGTCTCTACCTGGTCGCGGCGGCGGCCGTACTGATCGTCGGCGGCCCGGTCGGCACGATCGCGGTCACCTCCGGCGGCTCGGACAGCTCCGTCACGGCCGCCCCCAGCGAGAGCGACCTCTTCGCCGGAATGCCCGACAAGGTGCAGGGCACCGACCCGGACACCAAGGTGAACGCGGCGGTCGCGCTGGAGGACAAGATGTGGGGCACCGACGCCGTCCTCCGGCTGAAGAACCTCAAGGGCCCCCTGGATTGCAGCCTCATCGCGGTCTCCAAGAACGGCCATGAGCAGACGATGATGACCTGGTCCGTGCCCGAGTGGGGCTACGGGATCGAGGACAGCCCCAAGGCGGAGGCCAGAGGTCCGCTGTGGGCGCACGGCGGCGCGGGCATGAAGCGCTCCGACATCGAACGCTTCGAAGTCCGTACGACCGACGGCAAGCGCCTGGTCTCCCTGAACGTCTGACCCGCCACCGAAACGTCCGGCCTGCCACCGATACGTCCAACCCGCCACTCGGATCGCCGATCAACCCATGCGGCGCGGTGAGCGAGATGTTACACAGAGTGTGATATGTCGTGCTTCGCGTCCCCGGGGGGTCGGATCCGAGGAGGCACCCCGTGGCTGACCCGGACGCCCATCAGCAGCGCATGTTCACTCAGTATGTGCTGCCCGAGGTCGAGGTGCTGCTGCGCGTGGCCATGTCACTGACCACCCAGCGAGCCGACGCCGAGGATCTCGTGCAGGACACGTTACTACGGGCGTACCGGGCAGTCGGCCGTTTTGACGGGAGACATCCACGGGCCTGGCTGCTGACGATCATGCGGCATGCGGAGGTCAGCCGGCGCCGCCAGCGCCGGCCCCGGCTGCTCGACGATCCGGACACGGAGCTGGAGCGGCTGGTCCCGGCCCGGGACGCGACGCCGGAGGAGCTGGTGGTGGACACGACGTTCGACGAGGCCGTGGACGCCGCGTTCACGGCGCTTCCGCTGCGGGACCAGCAGGTGGTGCGGCTGGTGCACGTGGACGGACTGTCGTACGCGGAGGCCGCACAGGTGCTGGACGTCCCCAAAGGGACGGTGATGAGCAGGCTGCACCGGGCGCGCAAGCGGATCCGGAACCAGCTGCTGGCCGCGGGAGTGGAATCGGAGCGAGGTGGCGCATGAGCAGATGGACATGGTGGCGGACCCCACGCACCACGGGGACCACGCAGACCACCGGACGGCTCCGGACCACACGATGTCCCCTGGGCGCGCCGATGCTCCAGTCGTATCTGGACGGGGAGCTGGACGCCCCGGCCGCGGCCCGGGTGCGCGCCCATGTGGCCGAGTGCCACCGCTGCGCCCGGGAGCTCGCCGTCTACCAGCGGATCAGCGAGGCGCTGGCCGCCCGCGCGACGATCGACGAGGCGGTGCTGGACCGGCTCAGGGACTTCGCGGAGTCCCTCGCGGAGCGGGAGAGCCGGGAGCCGGGGACGGAGGGGGCGCCGCAGGAGCCGATCCCGGGGACGGAGACGGTGCCGCCGGAGGCGATGCCGAACGAGACGAGGTCGGCCGAGAGGATGTCGGCCGAGACGAGGCCGGCCGAGGAGATGGAGACGGAGACGGTTCCCGGAACGGCGCCGGGGGCGGATCTGGACGCCGATCAGGGCGCGGTGCACAAGGCGGGAGGCTGACGGCCAGCGGATCAAGCCCCGCGCCCGGGCCGCTCGGGCCCGGGCGGGCGGTCCGTACGCGTTCGCGTCCGCGCTCACGCTCGCGCTCGCGCGAGGGTCTGCGCAGCAGCAGGGCCGCGGTGAGCAGGGTTCCGCTGATCAGGGCCACATCGGCGAGGTTGAAGACCGGCCCGCGGGCGTCCAGCGTGATCCAGTCGATGACGGCGCCGCGCAGCGGGCCCGGCGACCGGATCATCCGGTCGGCGCCGTTGCCCAGCGCTCCCCCGGCGATCAGCCCCAGGCCCAGCGCCGCGCCCCGGCCGCGGGCCCGCAGCCCGGCACCGGCCGCGCCCAGCGTGGCCACCGCTCCCGCGAGCGTGATCACCACGATCAGCGCGGGGCGGCTCTGGCCCAGGCCGAAGGCCACCCCGGTGTTGCGCACCAGCAGCGCGCAGAAGGGCCCGAACCGGGCCTGCGGCCCCGCGGTGCCGCTCCAGGCGGCCAGCGCCATCGCCTTGCTCAGCTGATCGGCCAGGATCACGGCGAGCGCGACCAGGGGGAAGAGCAGCCGGCCGGTCGCCGGATGGGGCTTCATCATCGGCCTCCCTGGGGGCGGGGGCCGGTCCGCGGGCGCGGCCCGCGGCCCGGGAGGGAAACCCGCCGGGCGGCCGCCCCACTTCCCTTCCGGCGGAACGAATCAGAACCAAACGGGCGCCAGGGAAGAAAAGACGAGGGCCCGCAGGCGGCACTGCCTGCGGGCCCTCGCTGCTTGCCAACGCCGTGATCAGCTATGTGGTCATCGGCGGTGTACCGAAGGGGTTACTCCGACTTACTTCCCCTTCTTCGCCTCCAGGAGCGGCGTCTGGTACTTGGCCAGCATCTTCATCTTGTTCTTGTCGATCGTCTTCCAGTCGTTCTTCAGCACACCGCCGGTGTCACCCGAGTCCGGGTTCCAGGTCCAGTAGGTGTAGCTGATCTGGTGCTTCTTGAGGTAGTCCATCAGGGCGTTCTGCCAGACGGCCTCGGAGCTCTTACCGGCGGTCTTCTTACCACCGAACTCACCGAGCAGCAGCGGGGCGATGTTCTGCTTCTTGATGTACGCCCAGTGCTTCTCCCAGATGGCCGGCATGTTCTTCGGGAAGTCCTTCGCCATGAACCAGTTCTGGTTGTAGACGCCCGGACCGTAGTCGTGGGCCGAGTAGACGACCTTGTTCGGCTCGCTGAGCTTCACCGGGTGCTTCTTCACACCCTGGAGGTCACCGCCCCACCAGAACTGCTCGTTCTTGTGGCGGTCCGTACCCTCGACGAAGATCAGCCAGTTCTTGTTGACCTTGTGGATCGCGTTACCGGCCTTGGTGGCCGCCAGCTGCCAGTCGGTCTTCGGGTTGCCGTCGCCCCACGTGGCCTGGCCACGCGGCTCATTGTGCAGGTCGGCGCCGATCACCCGGTCGTTGTTCTTGTAGCGCTTGGCCAGCTTGACCCAGTCGTCCATCCACTGCTTCTCGGAGAGGCTCTGGGAGTACCACAGCTCGCTCTGGCCGTACTGGTCCGGACGGTGCTGGTCCAGGATCACCCGGATACCACGGTCGGTGGCACCCTTGACGATCTTGTCCATGATCTGCTGGGGGGTGAGGCCCTTCAGATCGGGGTTCTTGTGGTAGTCGATGCCGTCGGGCTTGGCGGACGACTTGAACATGTCGTTCGCGTACGGCAGACGCATCGTGTTGAAGCCCTGCTTGGCCATCTGGTCCAGCATGGACTCCCAGCTACGGGTCCACAGGCCGTGCGGCGCGTAGGTGCCGGTCTCGAAGCCGAACCAGTTCACACCGGTCAGGACGACCTTCTTACCGTCGGCGTCGACGATGTCGCCCTTCTTGGTGGACAGGGGACCCTCGGCGCCCGCACCGGATGCCTTGACGGCGGAGGTAGTGGTGGTGGTGGCCGACTGGCCATCGGAGTTGTTGTTCACCGCGAAAGCGGTGACCGTGCCACCCACGGCAGCAGCAGCGACGACGGCCGCGGCGATACCGAAGCGGAGACGCTGCGAGCGCGGCGCACGCTTGGTCTCGGTGGTCGGGGCGTTGTTCTGGTCCATGGGGGAATTCATTCGGAGATGCTCCTGAGCAAATCGGGTACTGCGGTTTTCAGGACGCTGGGGTTGTTCGTCGGAGATTCCAGACATTCCATCTGCGGGTCGGAGACTGCGGTCAGCCGGACAATCCGCGCGGACGGTAGGAGTTCGCCGATCAGGCGGACCAACCGCTGCGCTTGCCAGCTGGGCTCATCCACGTCGATCAGCACCACATCCGGCTGCATGTGGTTGGCCAGAGAAATTGCCTCCCGGGCCGAACCTGCAATTCCGGATAGCTCCAGTCCGGGCTCCTCGACTACGAGATCGGCGAGAGCACTCAACACCAATGGGTGGTGCTCCACGACGAGAACTCTGTGCATCGATTGGAGCTCCTTCGGGGCTTGTCCTTTCGCTTCACGACATTAGGGAGTGACCGCAGTCGGAATCGCCGTACGCCTGGCTGAAATCTGCGTACCTCAATTGCGGGAATTCAGGGCACACCAAACGGCCGAATTCCGCCTACCTCAGTTGAGGTAGAGGAATTCGGCCGTTTTATATGGGTTATGTCCGTTTTGGGGGAGGTGGTTCGGGGTGCTCAGGAGTGCCCAGAGGCAGCCCAGAGGGCCCTCAGGGCATACAAAAGGCGCCGGTCACGAAGTGACCGACGCCTAGGGGGCGCCCGGCGGATCTTTCCCCTCCCCGCCCCTTCCCGCTACCAGGGGCTCCGCCCCTGGACCCCAGGCCTGGCGGCGAACCCCCCGCCCGGGGCCAAGAACGGAGCCCCCGCCCGGGCCAAGGGCGCAGCCCCCGCATCCGGGGCCAAGGGCACAGCCCCAGCCCCGGGACCAGGGGCGCAGCCCGAGCTTCGGGACCAGGGACGCAGCCCCAGCCTCCGGGACCAGAGGCGAAGCCCCCGCCTCCAGGACCAGGAGCGCAGCCCGAGCTTCGGGGCTGGGCGGCCTCGCTGAAGTCCGGTGCGGTTCGGTTGCGCCCCGAAGGGGCGCGGGGAACTGCGCGACCAGCCACGACGGCGCCGCAGTCGGCCGACGACGCATCGCAACACTTCCAGCGGAGCGCTTAGGGGCGCCCCCCGGTTGGGGCCAGGGGCGCAGCCCAACTTCGGGGCCAGGGGTTGCAGCTCCCGTCCGGGGCCAGGGGCGGAGCCCCAGCGTCCGGGGTCAGGGGCGGAGCCCCCGCCCGGGGTCAGCGGCGCAGCCCCAGTTTCGGGGGCTGGGCCCAGTCCAGGGCCAGGGGCGCAGCCCCAGCTTCGGGGCCAAGGGCGCAACCCCCGCCCGGGGCCAGCGGCGCAGCCCCCAGCGTCCGGGGTCAGGGGCGGAGCCCCTGTTTCGGGGAGGGGCGGGGAGGGGAGGAGCCCGCCGCAGGCGTCGCGAGCCTCAGCGGGTCAGGCGGTATGCGTAGCCGGGGACGAACATCCCCGCGCCGGCGGCGCAGCCGTCCGCCTGGCCCGGCTGCTTGACCCACAGGAAGGCATCGACCCCGGGGATGCCCGTGGCGGCGGTAGGGGCCCTGCCCAGCTTGCGGCCCGGCGGATCGCAGAAGCTGTGCTTACGCGTGGGCCCCGCCCCGTTACGGCTGGTGTCCACCACGACCCCCAGCCGGGGCCGGCGCAGCTCCCGGATCACGGACAGCCCGTAGCGCACCTCGTCCGCGGTGGCGTTGAAGTTGGAGACGTTGACCGCTATCCCGTCCCCGTACCGCTCTATCCCGGCGCGCCGCAGCCGCTCGGCCATGGTCCGCGCGGGCTGCCAGCCGGAGTTCCCGGCGTCGTAGTAGACCCGGGCGCGGGGCGCGCCCCGCTGGAGCGACCGCGCCGCGTACGCCAGCGCCGCGAACCGGTCCGCCTGCTGCCGCCGCTTGAGACAGCTCATATGGGCCAGCGCGTCCGGTTCGAGGATGACGATCGCGCGCCCGTCCCCTATCCCCCGGGTGAGGGCCTCGCTCCAGCGCCGGTAGGCGGCCGTGTCCCCGGCGCCGCCGGAGCTCAGCTGCTGGCAGTCGCGCTGGGGGATGGTGTAGGGGACCAGCACCGGCAGCCGTCGCCGGGCGGCGGCGGTGCGGACCAGGTCGCGGGCCCGCTCCTCGATCAGGGACTCATTGGTCTCGGTGAGCCAGGCGGCCTGGGGCTCGGCGGCGATCCGCCGGGCGATGGCCGTCGCCCGCCGGTCGTGCGGATGGTCCCGCACCCAGGTCGCGGCCGGGTTGTGCGGGTCGACGTAGAAGCGGGTCGTGGCCGGGAAGAACGGCTTGGCCACGGGGAGCGACGGCTTGGTGGCGGGCGGTCGCACCGGGCCCACGAACAGGGCCTGTACGGTGGTCGCCGCCATCACCACCTCGACCACCAGCACCATCACGATCAGCTGGGCGACGACGCCCCGCCCCGCCGACCGCGAGGTGCGGGCACGCGCCGGAAGGCGGGGGCGACGGTCGCGGCCGCACAGTTTCGTGATCATGGCGAGTCCTGCCCGGCCTCAGCCGTGGTGGGAGTTGTCGGGCGGCCTGCGGCGGCTGATGAGCACCACCGCCAGGATCGCGAGCACCACCAGGACCCCGGCCACCACACCTATCGTGACCAGGGCGGATTCATCCCCCTCGGTTTTGGGCGCGGCGGCGTCCGGCGTGGCGGACGGATGGCGGCGGGGCGCGGAGAGCTCGGCGGAGGCGGGGGGCGCGGCCCGGTCCGCCAGCGCCTTGGCCGGGGCGATCACCCCGTACCCATAGCGCGGGTCATGGCCCGAGGAGCCCTTGCGGTCTGCGGTGTCGATCAGCTTCTGGACCACCTGATTGGCGTTCCAGCGGGGGTGCTCCGCGCGCAGCAGCGCGGCGCCCGCCGCGACCCAGGGCGCCGCGAAGCCGGTGCCGTCGCCGGTCCAGTAGTCGTTGTTGCCGGAGGTGGTGAGGATGGCGACGCCGGGGGCGGCCAGGAGGGTCTTCCCGCCGTGGTGGGAGGAGGTCCAGACGGCGCCCTTCTTGTCGGTGGCCACCACGGCGACCACTCCGGGGAGGGCGGCCGGATAGGTGGGCCGGTTGCCGATCTTCCCGTTGTCGCCCGCGCCGGCCACGATCACGGCGTCCTTGTCGACGGCGTACTTCACCGCGGACCGCAGTGCGGGGGTCGGCCGCTTGAAGCCGACGGCCAGGTCGATGACGCGCACGCCATGGTCCACCGCGTGCCGGATGGCCTTCGCGGTGGGGTCGGCGAGGGGCTTTCCGTCGCGGTAGACGCCGAGCGGCATCACCTTGGCCTTGGGCGCGAGCCCGTACACCCCGTCGCCGCGGTAGTTGCGGCCGGTCCCGGCGATGATTCCGGCGGCATGGGTGGACTGCTCGGCCGTCTTGCCGCCGTCCCGGGTGCCGTAGCCGCCGGTGCCGCCCGCGAAATCCTTTCCGCGGACCACGCGGCCGCGCAGATCCGGATGGGAGGCGTCGACCCCGGTGCCGATGACCGCCACGGTCACTCCGGCGCCTTTGCTGAATTTCCAGGCGCGCTCCGCCTTGAGCGCGACCAGCGCCCATTCGGAATCATGCAGCCCACCGGAATCGCGCAGTCTTCCAGAGTCGTGCAGTCTGCCGGAATCGGAATGACTTGCCGCAGCCGGCGTGGCCAGTGCGAGTGTCATCACGGCGATGACCGCTCCGGCCCGGCCGGCGAATGGATGGCGTGACATCACGTGACCTGACATTACGTCACCTACTCTCCTCGCACGGGACGCAAGGCCGTCCGGCCCATTTCATCTTTGGGCATCCCCCGCAGGTACTGGCACCCGCGAGAGGGTGAGCGCGCCGTCCCTTCTTTGGGGGACCGGTCCGGATACCCCGGACCCGGCTCTCCCCAATACGGGGGATGGGAGGGGTCCACCGAAGGTGTACCACCCGCTCCCCCGGGCGCGGGTACTACCTCCTTTTCGGGTGACGCACTCTTGGGTCAACGGCGATAAGAGCCTCCTGTCGAGGGAGTCGCGATGCAGCGTTTCCGAACGTTCAGCGAGCGCACCGGAGAGCCGGGCGAAGAGGCGGACAGCACCGACCGTAATGCCCGTAGGCGGGCCGGAATGCTGTTCCGAGTCCGCCAGGTCCGGAACCCGATGGCGGGCATGCCCGGTCTTGCCCTGCGTTTCGCGGTGGTCGGCGGGGGCGGTGTGGTCGTGAACTCGGTGGTCCTCTTCGTCCTCTATCACTGGGCCGGACTGCCGCTGCTGGTGGCGTCCTCGATAGCGGTGGAAATCGCCGTCGTTCACAACTATCTGCTGAACGACCGGTGGACCTTCGCGGTGGCCGCTCCGTCCCTCGGCCGATTCATCAAGTTCAATGTCTCGGTCCTTGGCGGACTCGGGGTCAATGTGCTCATCGTCTGGACACTGGTGCGCACCGGAACGCATCTACTGCTGGCGAATTGCGTCGGTATCGCGGCGGCATTCGCGGTCAACTTCGCGTCGAGTACCGGCTGGGTCTGGGGGAGGCGGAGCCGATGATTGTCGCCATCGTCTACCTGGTGCTGATCGTGGTCTCGATCCTGCTCACCGTGCAGTCGGCCCATGTCCTCTATCTCATGCTCTACACCTGGGACCGGGCGGATGCCGAACGGAGGGCCAGGGCGCCGGATGAATTCCTGCCGCCCCAGATCTCCTTCAGTGTCCTGCTGCCCGCCCGGCATGAGGAAGACGTCATCCAGAGCACCATCGAGCGCGTGGTGCGGGCCAACTATCCGGCCGAACTGCTGGAGGTCTTCGTGATCTGCTCACAGGACGACGACGGCACGATCAAAAAGGCCGAGGAGAAGATCGACGACCTGAAGCGGAAGGGGCTGCGCAATGTGCGGGTCGTGGTGTTCGACGACAAGCCGATCAACAAACCGCACGGCCTCAACACCGCTCTCCCGCACACCGCGAACCAGGTGGTGACGATCTTCGACGCGGAGGACGACATCCACCCGGAGATCTTCAACCTGGTGAACACCGTGATGGTGCAGGAGAAGGTCAGGGTGGTCCAGGCCGGTGTGCAGCTGATGAACTACGAGTCCAACTGGTACTCGACGCTCAACGTCCTGGAGTACTTCTTCTGGTTCAAGAGCCGGCTGCACTACCACGCCCACTACGGCTCGATCCCGCTCGGCGGCAACACCGTCTTCTTCGCCCGTGAGCTGCTGCTGCGGCTCGGCGGCTGGGACGACCGCAACCTCACCGAGGACGCCGACATGGGGCTGCGGATATCCGCCATGGGCGAGCGGGTGCGCGTGGTCTACGACGACCGGTATGTGACCAAGGAGGAGACCCCGCCGACCCTCGGCCACTTCATCCGCCAGCGCACCCGCTGGAGCCAGGGCTTTATGCAGACCCTGAAGAAGGGCACCTGGAAGAAGATGCCGACGCGCAAACAGCGTTGGCTCGCCTTCTACGTCCTGGTGTTCCCGCGCGGGCAGGCGCTGTTGGGCATCTATCTGCCGATCTCGCTCGGCATGATCCTGATCCTCAAGGTGCCGGTGCTGATCGCGCTCTGCTCCTATCTGCCTGTTCTGCTGCTGGCCGCGCACTTTCTGGTCCAGGCGGTCGGCCTGTACGAGTTCACCGGCGCCCACGGCCTCGAGGCCTCGCCGAAGGCCCTCGTGCGCATGGCCATCGCCTGGTTCCCGTTCCAGATGGTGCTGGCGTACGCCGCGCTGCGGGCCATGCGGCGGGAGATGCTCGGCCGCCACGACTGGGAGAAGACACAGCACGTAGGCGCCCACCGGGCCACCACCGAGGAGGCGGAGTCGCGTGTCGGATAACCCCATGCCCTCGCGGCCGGCGGCCGTCGACGCGGAAGGCCGGAAGACCGCGGCGAGGAAGAGCACCGCGCCGGGCAGGAAGGCCACGGCGAACAAGAACGCCGCGACGAGCAAGCGCACCACAACGGCCAAGACCACCGCGACGAGCAAGAACGCCGCGACGGCCAAGACCACCGCGACGAGCAAGAAGACCACGGCGAACAAGAACGCCGCGACGAGCAAGCGCACCACAACGGCCAAGACCACCGAGGCCCCCGCGCGGCGTCCGCGCCGCCGCCCGCGGTTCTCCGTGGAGCGCGGCTTGTTCCCGCCGCTGGGGGCCAAGGGCAGGATCGCCCTGGTCGTCTCCCTGCTGACCGGGCTGCTCACCCACGGCTACCACCTGTTCCGCTACCCCCTCTACCTCACCGACGAGGGCATCTATATGCAGCGGGCGTGGTCGCTGGTGCGGGAGACCAGCCTGTCCCCGTACACCTACGACTACGACCACGCCCCGCTGGGCTGGATCACCCTGGCCGGGTGGGTCTTCCCGCTGCCGAAGCAGTTCGAGACCTTCGGGAACGCCATCAACACCGGACGGTTTCTGATGCTGCTGGTGCATATCGCCAGCGTCTATCTGCTGTTCGAGATCGCCCGACGGCTGTCCGGCAGTGTGCTGGCCGCCACCGTCACCTCGTTCCTCTTCAACGTCTCGCCGATCGCGGTCTACTTCCAGCGGCAGGTCCTGCTGGACAACCTGATGATGCTCTGGCTGCTGCTGAGCCTGTTCATGCTGCTCAGGCGAGAAGTCACGATCAGATCGGTGTTCGGCGGCGGGGTGGCGCTGGGGATCGCCCTGATCACCAAGGAGAACGCGATCTTCTTCGTGCCCAGTTTCATGTATCTGCTCTACCGGAGGGTCAAAGGCTCGGCCAGCAGCCGGTTCACCAGCACCCTCTGGCCGTTCGCCGCGGCCACCCCGATCGGCGGCTATGTGACCTACGCACTGCTCAAGAACGAGCTGCTGCCGAGCGGTTTCGACTTCGATCTGAACAACCCGCCCGCGGACCATGTCTCGCTGCTCTACACCCTGTGGTGGCAGCTCAACCGCAACCAGGGCACCCTCTTCAGCCACACCGGGCTGCTTCAGAGCAGCTGGCTGGTCCGGGACAAGTTCCTGCTGATCGCCGGGGTGTGCGCGATGGCGATCTGCCTGTGGATCGGCATGCGGGACCGCAGGCGCAATCTGGGCTTTCTGATCGCCGGGACGCTGGCCCTCGGATACGCCTTCTATCTGGTGCGCGGCAGCGTGGTGCTGGACTTCTATGTCACCCCGCTGATCCCGATGTTCGCGCTCAACCTCGGCATGGTGACGGACCGGCTGCTCAAGGGTTCGTTCGCCAATCGGTTCATGCGCGGCGCGCATTCCGTGACCCGGGTCGCCGTGCCGTCGTTCGTGGCCATTCTGCTGCTGGCGTCACCGGCCTCCGGATATCTCGTCCACACCAATACCGAAGGCCATACGCAGATCGCCGACCAGTACCAGTCGAAGATCAACCTCACCGGAATGCAGCACGCCCAGATCGCCTGGGTGCGCAAGCACGTACCGCCGAATTCGCGCATCATCATGGACGACGACCTGTGGGGTGAACTGCACGATGTGCGCCCGTTCTACCCGTACGCGCATTCCCACTGGAACGCCTCGTCCGACCCGGATGTCCGCGACAAACTGTTCAAGAAGAGATGGCAGAACGTGGACTACATCATCTTGTCGAACAAGATGCGCAAATCCATGATGCTCAACAATGCCGACGGCCGGGAGAACTGGATTCTCCAGGCGCTGCGAAATTCCGACCGCGTCTGGTCGGTGACCGAGGGCAATATCAAGCTGGAAATCTACCGTGTGCAGTAGCCATGGGAAGAGGAGGTGAAGGCCATGCCTGAGTACGACGACGACTGGGATGTTCCGGAGGACAGGGATGATCCCGAGAACGAGGAGGATATCGTCGAGGACGAGGATATTCCCGAGGACGAGGACGTCCCCGACGAGGAGGACATCCTCGAGGAGGAAATCCCCGACGAGGAAAGCACCCTCGACGAGGAGAACATCCCCGACGAGGGGAACACCCTCGACGAGGAGGACACCCCCGCCGGTGACAAGAAGAAGAAGCTCACCTGGAAGACCGTCCTGCTCGCACTCGTGGTCTTCGCGATCGTCGGATCGCTCGTCCAGGTGGTCGCGCGCGGCGGCTTCGGAGGCGCCTTGAACACCACCGGCAGCGGAGGCGGCGGCGCCCCGAAGAAGGAGCATCACTCCCGGCAGGAGCAGCAGATACGCCCGCCCAAGCAGCCCAAGACCATCAGGCTGGGCAACCAGCGGGTCCCCCAGGCGTCCGGCCCGATCATCGTGATCAACCCGGGCCTGGTCACCCCCGGCGGCAGCGCCGCGGTCGAGGGCGGCGGCTTCGACAAGAAGGCCACCGTGGACATCCTGCTCAAGGCCCGGAAGTCGGACACCAAGGGCCGCGCCATCGGCAGCGTGCGCTCGGACAAGTTCGGGTCGATCTACGCCCGGTTCACCATGCCCGATAACGCGGGCAACCGGCCCGCGACGCTGGTCGCCCAGCAGCGCGGCAGCAGCAAGACGGCGGAGGCCAAGGTGATCACCGGGGGCGCCGTCGGCACCGCCAAGATCAACAAGATGGTGGGCCGACCCGGCGACGTGGTGACGGTCACCGCCCGCGGCTTCCGCCCGGGTGAGCCGATCGACGTCTTCTGGGGCCGGACCACCGGTATCCCGGTCACCACGCTGCACACCGACAGCAGCGGTGGCGTGGGCCAGGCGGCGATCAAGGTGGGCGTGGCCCCGACCGGCTCCAGCACCCTGGTCCTGGTGGGCAAGCGCAGCAAGACCACGGCCACCGCGCCGTTCCAGATGCTGGCCATGTACCCGTCGATGAAGTCCAAGCCGTACGCGCTCAAGGCCGGCCAGCGGATCACGCTGTCCGCCAACAAGTTCGCGCCCGGCGAGCGGGTGCTGGTCTACATCAACTCCACCGGCGGTCTGCCGGCCTTCACCGCCCAGGCGAACGGCATGGGCCAGATCCGCGACGTGGCGTTCAACGTGCCGTTCGGCCTCAAGGGGCGGCAGACGCTGATGGCGATCGGCGACCAGAGCCGGGCCGTGGTCCGCTCGGGCTTCACCGTGCTGCCGTACACCCCGTCCGCCGAGCCCAGCGCCTTCGGCGGCAGGGCGGGCACCACGCTCAGCTTCTACGTCGCGGGGTTCGCCCCGGGCGAGACGGTGACCGCCTACGCCGGTTCGGGCTCGAAGGCCCAGCGCAAGATCGGGACCTTCCAGGTGGACAGCCGGGGCAAGGCGGCGGCCGTGGGCTCGTACAAGATCACTCCGGCGGATGAGAGCGGTGTGTCCTTCCAGCTCATCGGCCAGAAGAGCGGTGGCGTCGCCAGGGCGAGCATCAACATGTCCCAAGGCCGCGGGGATTAGGGGCCGCGAGTGGCGCCGAGGGAGAACGTGGGCCGGGCCGTGCCGCCCGCCGGACGAAGAGCGCCGGACAGCGGCGGAGAGCGGCGGAGAGCGGCGGAGAGCGGCGGACACGGCCGGGAAACAGGCCCACGTTCCAGGGAGCGACCGGCCGCCGACGGCCGTGGGGCGGCCCACCCGGGCGGCTCACCAGTTCCGTAGATGTACCATGCGTCCTGGAGTGTCCTATGAGCGTAATTTTCGGCCCTAACTCACGAAGAGTCCTACAATTCCTGACCCATATCGAGGACCTCTCCCCGGAGGAGATCGATCGGGTGGCCGATCTGTGGAAGCAGACGTCCAGCCAGACCCGCGCCGAGGGCTGGGCGGTGGTCCACCGCACCACCACGCCCGAGGAGCGGTACCGGATCCTGGTCGCCGCCTCGGTGGCGCGCCGGGCCGCCCTGGACGCCGCGCGGAACCACGAGAAACACGACTGGGCCTTCTGGGCCGCGGTCTGGGACGCCGCGACCGCGGTCGCCGTCTGCGACCGCATCGGAAGCCACTACAACGTGCTGGTCGCGCCACTGGCCGCGGTCATGCCCTCGCTGGCGCACTGCCGGCGCGATGAATTCGAGCCCCGCGAGTTGCAGGGCGCCGTCCTCAAGGGAGGTGGGTAGCGATGGGCGACAACCGGATCGCCGTTGTGGTGGCCGATGACGACCCGGCCGTCCGCGAGGCGCTCGCCGACCTCATCGACTCCCACCCGGACCTGGAGCTGGTGGGCCTGGCCATCAACCATGAGCAGGCCGTGCGCGCGGCGGTGGACCACCGCCCACAGGTCGTGATCATGGATGTGCACATGCCCAGAGGCGACGCCCCCGGCAGCGTCCGGGCCATCCGCGACCAGGTCCCCGGGGCCCGGGTGGTGGCCCTGTCCGCCCACGGCGAACGCGAGACCGTGCTGAACATGCTCGCCGTCGGGGCCAGCGGCTATCTGGTCAAGGGCACCCCCGCCGAGGAGATCCTGGAGGCGATCGTCCGGGCCGCGCGCGATCAGTTCAGCATGTCCGCCGAGCTGCTCGTCGACTGCGCCGAACCGCTGCGCCGCGCCGAGCGCGCCTCCTGGCGGTTCGAGGACCTGGTCGGCAACCGGCTGGAGGACTCGTACCTGGAGCTGCTCGGCCACGCGCCCTGCGGAGTGCTCGTGGTCGGCCCCCGGGGCCGGATCGAGTACGCCAACGCCCACATCCGGCACATGTTCGGCTACGGCTCGGCCGAGCTGCGCGACAAGCGGCTGCGGGACCTCGTCCCCGAGCGCTACCGCACCGCCTCCGAGCAGCTGATCGGCCGGGTCTTCACCACACCGTCCGCGATGAGCGGCCGCCGCCGCGACGGCAGCGAGTTCCCCGCCCAGTTCAGCGGCGGCCATCTCCAGGGCCGGCAACCCCGCGGAGTGGTCTTCATCGCCGACCTCAGCCAGCTGCGGGCGGCCGAGAGCCGGTTCCGCCAGCTCATCGAGTCCTCCCCGGACGCGATGCTGATCGTGGACTCCAGCGGCCGGATCCAGGCGGCCAACCACCGCACCGAGGCGCTCTTCGGCTACGACCGCGACCATCTGATCGGCCGGGCCGTGGAGGCGCTGCTGCCCGACCAGCCGCTCACCGTCTCGCTGCGCGAATGGGACGACAGCCTGGAGGAGCCGGTCGGCCACAGCATGGAGCTGGTCGGGCGGCGCAGCGACGCCAAGCAGTTCCCCGCCGACGTCAGCATCAGCCCGCTGCGTACGGAGGAGGGCCTGCTCACCGTCCTGACCGTCCGCGACATCACCGAGGTGCAGCGCGCCCAGTTCGTCCTGGAGCGCAGCCTGGAGCTGCTGGAGGTCACCGACCGCGACCGCCAGGCGCTGCTCAGCCATCTGGTCCACGCCCAGGAGGCCGAGCGCGGCCGGATCGCCGCCGACATCCACGACGACACCATCCAGGTGATCACCGCCGCCAGCCTCCGCCTCCAGCAGCTGCGCAGGCGGCTGCGGGACCCGGACGAGCAGCGGGTGATGGACAAGCTGGACGAGACCCTGAAGCTCTCGCTCAGCCGGCTGCGCCAGCTGATCTTCGACCTGCGGCCGTCCAGCCTGGAGCACGGCTGTCTGGCCGGGGCGCTGCGCGGCCTGCTGGAGCAGATACGCACCGAGACCGGCGTCACCTACCGGCTGGAGGACCGGCTCACCGCCCATCCCCCGGCCGAGACGATGGCGCTGATCTACCGGACCGCCCAGGAGGCGCTGGTGAACGTGCGCAAGCACGCCCACGCCAAGACGGTCCATGTGCAGCTGCTCGGGCTCGACGACGGCTGCCTGGTGCGGATCGTCGACGACGGCGAGGGCTACAACCCGCTCGAGGTGGAGTCCCGCCCCGGCCACCTCGGGCTCTCCCTGATCCAGGAGCGGGCCCAGATCGCGGGCGGCTGGTGCCGGATCGAGAGCGAACCCGGCTCCGGCACCACCGTGGAGTTCTGGGTGCCGCTCGGCACTCCCCCGGACGCGGCGCTCGCCGCTCCCGACTCGCCCGACTCCCCCGAAGGGGACCCGCAGCCGTGACCGCACCTCCCGAACTGACGAAGGTGCTGATCGTCGAGGACCACCGGGTGGTGGCCGAGGGGCTGTGGGCCCTGCTGGCCGAGTACTCGGATCTGACGGTGGTCGGCTGGGCCGACTCGGTCGCCGAGACCGTGCCGATGGCCAAGGAGCTGAAGCCCGATGTGGCACTGGTCGACTTCCGGCTGCCCGACGGCACCGGGGCCGACGCGGCCGGCGGCATCCGGGCCCATGACCCGTCCGTCGCCATCGTGATCCTGAGCGCCGACGCCAGCGACTCGGCGCTGCTGGCCGCCGTGGAGGCGGGCGCCTGCGGCTATCTGCTGAAGTCGGCGAGCGGGGACGAGATCGCGTCCGCCATCCGCTCGGCCGCCGAGGGCGAGACCCTCATCCCGGCCAGCACGCTGGTGGAGGTGCTGGCACGGCACCGCGAGGACGCGCGGTCCACCGCCGAGCAGACCGAGCGCCTGGAGAGCCTGACCCCGCGCGAGCAGGAGATCCTCACGCTGATGAGCCACGGCCTGGACAACCGCGCCGTCGCGGAGCGGCTGAGCATCAGCTACGCCACGGTGCGCACCCATGTGCGCAGGATCCTGGAGAAGCTGGAGGCGCGCTCGCAGCTGGAGGCGGTCGCGAAGGCCGCCGAATTCGGCTTCAAGCCCGCGCAGCCGGAGGGGCCGCAGGAGTGAGGAGGGGCGAGGACGGGTGAGGAGGAGTGAGTGACGGGCTGAGCTGACCCGTGTCCGCCTTCGGTACGGCGGTGGCCCTGGCCCCCTCTGGTGGGGGCCGTTTGCGTGTCGCCGTACGGGTTCCCCTGGACGGGCCCGTACGGATGGGGGCGGGACCACCTGGGGCGCCCGGGGCGGGGCAGCCGGGGGCAACCGTGGGGCAGGGCAGCCCGGGCCAAATGGGACGACAAGTCCCCCTTCGGATGGAATCGCGGAGCTACCGAGACGGGTTCCCTCCTCATGCGAGTCCCTATGCGAGTCCCTGGACGGATCCGATGCCCGCTCAGCCGCGGGCAGACGATCGCCTTCCTGGTGACCGCCGCCTGTTACGCGGCGGTCCTCACGGCCGTCCTCACCGGCTCGCAGCTCGTCCGGTTCGACTGGCAGGTGGCCCTGTTCAAGCCGTACGCACAGTGGCCGCGGGTCCGGCCGGTGCTGGACGCCTTCGTCATCACCGGCCAGCGCGGCCCCACCGCCCTGGCCGCCCTGGCCTGGGCCGTCTGGCGCGGCGGCCGGACCCGGAGCCTCCGTCCGCCGCTGGTCCTGGGCGTGGCGCTGCTGCTGCTCAACGTGAGCGTCGGCGCCGTCAAGATCCTCACCGGGCGGCTGGGCCCGTACGACGCCCGGACCCCCGGGTCCGCCGAGCTCTTCCACGGCGGCATGGTCTTCCCCTCCGGTCATACCGCGAACGCCGTCGTCGTCTGGGGCACCCTCGCCTATCTCGCCGGTCGCCACCGGCTGACGGGCGCGCTGGTCGCCTGCGTGATGGCCGTCGGCATCGGTCTGACCACCGTCTATCTGGGCACCCACTGGGTCAGTGACGTCCTGGGCGGATGGGCGGCGGGCGTCCTCGTCCTGCTGGCCCTCCCGCTCTTCGAACCGCTGATCGCGACCGTTTCCGCGTATGTCTCCGCCCGTGCGGCGGGGTACTCCATGGGCAGGTGAACCAAGTGGCGCTTCGCGTGCTGATCGCAGACGACCATGCGGTGGTCCGGCAGGGCCTGCGCATGATCCTTGGCCTCGACAACGACATCAAGGTGGTCGGCGAGACGACCAATGGCCGGGAAGCCGTGCGGCTGGCCCGGGAGCTGTGCCCCGACGTCGTCCTGATGGATCTGCTGATGCCGGTGATGGACGGCGTATCCGCCACGGCGGAGATCCGCCAGGACCTCCCCGAGGTCGAGGTGGTGGCGCTGACCAGCTCCCTCGACGACGCCATGGTCATGGGCGCGGTCCGGGCGGGCGCCATCGGCTTCCTGCTGAAGAACGCCGAGGCCGACGACCTCCGCAACGCGGTGAAGGCCGCGGCCGCGGGCCAGATCCATGTCTCTCCCGCCGCGATCTCCCGGCTGATGGGCCAGGTCAGGGAGCCCAGCGGCCCGGAGCAGCTCACCGAGCGGGAGACCGAGGTGCTGACCATGCTCGCGCGCGGCAAGGCCAACAAGGAGATCGCCCACGATCTGCGGATCGGCCAGCAGACGGTGAAGACGTATGTGAGCCACATCCTGACCAAGCTCGGGGTGCACAGCCGGACCCAGGCGGCGGTCTACGCGGTGCAGTCCGGCCTGGTGCCCGCGGGTGAGCTCACCCCTCCGGAAGCAGTGGAGTCGACGACGAGGGAGCAGTGGTGGTCGGCGTGATCAGTACACGATGGACCCCGACCCGGCGGAGACGGAGCGCCACCGCGCTCGCCGAGGTCACCCAACACATCCTGGCGGGCGAGACCGCCGACGCCACGCTCCGGCTGATCGCCCGCCGGGTGCGGGAGCTCCTGGGCGCCGATATGGCCCGGGTGATGGTGCTGGAGCCGGGCGACGTCCTGACGATACGGGCCACCGACGGCGCCCCGTGGACCGCGCCGAGCGGACCGCTGACGCCCGGCGGCTCCTCCCCCGCCCGCCAGGCGATCCGGGCCGGACGGCCCACGGTCTCCGGCGCCGAACGGCGGCCGCGCCGCCGCGGCCGGGACCCCCGGCACGCGGTCCCGGCCTCGGTGCTGGACGTGCCGCTGCTGGTACGCGGCCACCCCGTGGGGGTGATCGAGGTGGCGAACCGCGGCGGGGGGCGCCGGCTCAGCCACGCCGATGTGAGCACCGTGGGGCTCTTCGCGACGGCCGCGGGCCACGCGGTCGCCCAGATCCGGCACCGGGAGCATCTGCGGCGGCTGGCGTCGGCGGCGGCGGCCGGACCGGGCACCAACGGTTCCGGGGGCGCTTCCTCGGGGCCCCCGGATCCTTCGGGGGCGTCGGTGGCACCGGGGGCCGTGGGGCCATCGGGATTCGCCGGGGCTGCCGGGGCTTCGGGGTTTGCCGGGGCCGCCGGGGCCTCGGGGTTTGCCGGGGCCGCCGGGGCCTCGGGGCCCGCCGGGACTTCGGGGTCCACCGGGACTTCGGGGTCCGCCGGGGCCTCCGGGACTTCCGGGTCGGCCGCGACCGCTGGGGCTTCGGGGTCCGCCGGGACTTCGGGGTCCGCCGGGACTTCGGGATTCGCCGGGCCCGCCGGGGCCGCCGGGACTTCCGGGTCTGCCGGGCCCACCGGGGCTTCGGGGTCCTCCGGCTCTTCGGGGTCCGCCGGGGCCTCCGAGACTTCCGGGTCGGCCGCGACCGCTGGGGCTTCGGGGTCCGCCGGGACTTCGGGATTCGCCGGGCCCTCCGGTTCTTCGTGGGGCTCGTCCGGCCCCTCGGTGTTCCCCCGTCCCTCCGGCCCCTGCGTACGGCGGACCCTGGACTCCCTGGCCGCGGGCGCGGTGGCCCGTACCGGCGCCGCGAGCTGCACGGTCTATCTGCTGGAGCCCGGCCCGTCGGCGAATCTGCGCCTGGTCGGCGGCGGCCACGGCCACACCCCGCCGTCGCGGAAACCGGCGCTGGAGGCGATCGGCGGGGCCGCGCCCGTCATCCACGGCGGCGGCCGTACCGGCGCGGACGGCGAGGGCCCCGCGCGCGGCGCGGTGGCCGCGTGGCCGCTGCTGCGCGAATCCACCGCGATCGGCGCGATGTGCTGCCACTTCCCGCCCGGCCGCGACCCCGGCGAGGCGGACATCACCCTCCTGGAAGTGATCGCGGGGCATGCGTCGTGCGCGGTGGAGAACGACCGGCAGCGGGCGGCCACCCAGGACAAGGCCGTCCACGAGGAGCGGCATCGCATCTCGCGCGAGCTCCACGACTCGGTCTCCCAGGCGCTCTACGGCATCGCGCTGGGCGCCCGTACCGCCCGCGAGATGCTGGAGCGCGACATCGACAGCGCGGAGCCGGCGGAGGGCCGGACCGGGACGTCGAGCCCTGCGCGGGCGCCGGGCCGGGTCGATCCGGTGGCGGGACACGAGCCCGCCGGGGAGGTCGTGGACCTCGCCGAGCTGGCCGAACTCGCCGAGCCCATCGAGTACATACGGCGGCTCGCGGACGCCGCGATCGCCGAGACCCGGACCCTGCTGTGCCGGCTGCGGCCCGAATCGCTGGAGACCGAGGGCCTGGTGGCCGCGCTCACCCAGCATGTCGAGGCGCTCCGGGCCCGGTACGGGATCGCCACCGAGGCGAAGCTGGACGCCGAACCGGAGACCACACCGGAGGCCAAGCACGCCCTGTACCGGATCGCCCAGGAGTCGCTGCACAACGTCGCCAAGCATTCGCAGGCCCGGAACGTACGGCTCCATCTGCTCAACGAACCGGGCGCCATCACCTTGACGGTCGCCGACGACGGCGTGGGCTTCGACTGCAAGGGCTCCTTCCCCGGCCATCTCGGACTGCTCTCCATGCGGGAGCGGGCCCGTGAGGTGGGCGGCACGCTGAACGTGGACAGCCGCCCCGGACAGGGAAGTCGCATCCGGGCCAGGATCCCGGCCGCGCCGGACTCCTGATCCGGCGCCCTGGGCCCACGTGCTGACGACGTCCTGAAACCGGTCGCCGATGACACGCCCTCAAGCCCACGACTGACGACATATGAGACATTTCTGTCCATGCAGCCGACCGTGCGGGACCACGCGCTGGCGGACGGCCTCCGGGCCGGTCAAGCGGCGGTGGAAGAGGGCCTGTTGCGGGCCACCAAGAGCGATGTGCCGTTCATCACCCAGGCCGCGCGGGAGCTGACGCGCACGGCCGGGCGACGGCTCCGGCCGCTGCTGGTGCTGCTGGCGGCGCGGTTCGGCGACCCCGGCGCACCGGGCGTGGTGCCCGCCGCCGTGGTCGTCGAGCTGACCCATCTCGCCACCCACTACCACGACGACGTCCGGGACGAGGCGGCCGTACGGCGCGACGCCCCGCGCCCGGACGCCAACTGGGACAACACGGTGGCGGTGCTCACCGGCGACTTCCTCTTCGCCCGCGCCTCGCACATCCTGGCCGACCTGGGGCCGGAGGCCGTACGGATCCAGGCCCAGGCGTTCCGGCGGCAGGTCACCGGCCAGATCCTGGAGACGACCGGACCGTGCGAGGGCCGCGACCCCGTCGAGCACCATCTGGACGTGCTGGCGAGCCGGACCGGCTCACTGACCGCCGTCTCCGGACGGCTGGGCGCGCTGGCCTCGGGTGCGGATCCGAGCGTCGCGGACGCGCTCGCGCGGTACGGCGAACGGCTGGGCGTGGCGAGCCATCTCGCCGACGAGGTGGCGGCCCCGACCGCCCGCCGCCCCACCCTGCCCGTCCTGCTGCTGGCGGGGGCCGCGGACCCCGCGGACCGGGAGCTGCACGAGCTGCTCACCGGGCTCGCCGAGCGGGCGGGGCCCACCGAGCGGGCGGGGCACGCGGACGCGGTGGGGCACTCGGACGCGGTGGCGCGGCTGCGCACCCATCCGGTCCTGGACCGGGCCCGTGAGGAGACCGCCCGTCAGGCCGACGCGGCCCGCGCGGCCCTGTCGACGCTGCCCGGCTGCCCGGCGCGGGACGTCCTGGAGTCGCTCTGCGAGACGGTCGTCGCCCTTACGGCACCCAGTAGTTGTGGCTGACCACCAGCATCGACTGGAGCTGCACCCCCGCCGCGTAGGCGCGGGCCGGATCGGGCGGGGCGGCGCACATCCGCGCCCACAGCGCGTCCAGCCAGCCCTGCGCCGCCCCGGCCGCTTCGTGGTCCGCGCTCCCGTCCGCGCCCTCGCCCCCGCCCGTGCCCTCGTCCTCGCCCGTGCCCTCGCCCCCGCCCGTGCCCTCGTCCTCGCCCGTGCCCTCGCCCTCGCCCTCCGTCAGCGCGGCGACCGCGAAGGGCGCGACGAAGGCGGGTGAGCCCAGGTCCCCATAGGCCGTGCCGTCGAGTCGGTATCCACTCCGGATCCGTCCGGGATCGCCGCCCGTCGCCGCCCTCGCCCAGCGGCTGAGCCCCCGCGCGGCCGCCCGGGTGCGTGCGTCGCCGCTGGTCACCGCGTCGGCGCCGAGCCGCCAGGGGACGCGGCAGGCGTTCCAGTGGTAGTCGCCGTCATGCGGGCTCTCCAGGACCTGCCCCGGCGCGGGCCTCGGCTCGCCGGACGTGGTGTCCACGACGAAGTCGGGGAGCAGCCCGGTGGCCGGGGCATGGCGGGCGCGCAGCTCCCCGGCCAGCGACAGCTGCGCGTCCAGCACCTCGTCCCACCGCGGATCGCCGGTGGCCGCCCGGAACGCCCGGAAGTGGTCCGGCATCCAGTCCGACGTACGGGAGACCTCGTCATAGCGGCCCGAGGACCAGTCGCCGAGCCTGGTCAGCCGGGTGGTGGAGTGCACCTCGCACTCCATGACGGCGTCGATCCGCCGCACCGCGAGCGCCTCGTAGTCGTAGCCGTGGCCGCCGCACCCGCCATGGCCGCTGCCCCACTGCCGGTCCGCGAGCAGCAGCCCGTACGCGATGTCGAGGTCGCCGTCGGTCGCCGAGTCCCGTCCCCCGACATCCCGGCCCCCGGCGTCCTGCTGGGCGGCGTGCAGATCGGGGTGGTGCACGGAGGGGTGGGCCAGGACATACCGGAGGATGCCGTCGAAGAGGGCGTGGGCGTCGGGGTCGGCGCCCGCCATCAGCGCGGTGATCACCAGTCCGTAGCCCTGGGCCTCGGCCACGAAGGGGTACGCCGCGTCGGGGGTGAACACCGCGCACCGGCCCCCGCCGCCCACCTCGTCGCCCGACCGCAGGAAGTACGCCTTCCACAGCTCGTAGTGGTCCAGGACCCGCCGGTCGGCCGCCGCCGGGTCGCCGTCGCGGGTGGGCCGGAGCGTGCCGGGGGCGTACGGGACGGCATGCGCCCCGAAGGGGACGCGGGCCTCGGCGCGTCCCGTCATCGGAGCCGACGCCGCCGGCCCCGCCGTGCCAGCCGCACCAGCCCGAAGACGATGTCGGCCACCAGCACCACCACACCGATGACCAGCAGATAGCCCAGACCGTGCACCACCCAGCCGATGAGGCCGAGCACGATGGCCACGATCACCAGGAACAGGAAGAGCGCCACCGCCGACACCTCTCCTCGGTCGTCACGAGTCCTCGGCCATCAGCGGCGCGCGAGCTGCCGCCCGCCGCCCGGACCCGACTGGTACGTCTTCCCGTAGTGCTGGAAGATCGCCCCCTCCTGCTCCGCGGGCAGCACATCGTCCAGGCCGAGCGCGGGTGCCTTCTTCACCAGCGACCGCGTGTAGGAGACCTTCACATAGCCTGGCCCGACCACCGCGTCGTCCACGGGGACGAACACCAGACGGTGACGGGTGGGCAGTCCGGTGCGGACGGTGGCCATGGCGGGCTCGTCGGTGGACGTGGCCACGTAGATCGCCTCGAGCACCCCGATCTTGCGGCCCTGCTCATCGACGACATCCTGGTCGCGCCACTCACGGATATCGGCTGGCTGGATCATGACGTATCACCCTCTGACCTCTGCCCTTCCAGCCTGCCTCCGCTCACCGTGGGACGCCACGCCATCCGGCCACCAGGAGTAACCGAGTGTTCGAAAGAGCATGAATTGATCAGGTGTGCCGGATTCCCGGAGGGGTACTCGGCGCGGCGAGGAGGTTGGTAATCATGGTCCCCCTGCTTGTCGTTCTACTTCTCGCCCTGCTGCTCTTCGGCGCCGGATTCGCCCTGAAGGCTCTGTGGTGGATCGCGGTCATCGTGCTCGCCGTCTGGCTGATCGGCTTCATCGCCCGGCCGACGGTCGGCGGCCGGCGAGGGCGGTGGTACCGCTGGTAGCCCGAAGTCGGCACAGATAAACCACAACGCGATACCGAAGGGGCCCGGCCGGAGAAATCTCCGGCCGGGCCCCTTCGGTCGTGTTCTGTTGTGATCAGCAGCGTCGTGATCAGCAGCGCGGCGGCAGTGCCCCTTCGTACGGCCCCTTCCCACGCGGGCCTACTCCTCGCGGACCTACTCCTCGCGGACCTACTCCTCGCGGACCTACTCCTCGGTGAGCATTCCGCGCCGCAACCGGCCGAGCGCACGGCTGAGCAGCCGGGAGACATGCATCTGGGAGACGCCGAGCTCGGTGCCGATCTCGGACTGCGTCATCTCCTCGCCGAACCGCATCTGAAGAATGCGGCGGTCCCGCTCACCGAGCTGCTCCACCAGCGGCTTGAGCGCGTGCAGGTTCTCCACGGCCTCCATGGCCGGGTCGACGTCGCCGAACCGGTCCGCGTACGTGGTCACGCGGGCGGCGCCGCCCTCCTGGTCCGCGGGCGCGTCCAGCGAGGTGGTGAGATAGCCGTTGCTGGCCACCAGTCCGTCGACGACCTCGTCCTCGCTCAGCCGCAGATGCTCCGCGAGCTCGGCCGTGGTGGGCGACCGGTCCAGCCGCTGGAACAGCTCCTCGTTCGCCTTGGCGAGGTCGATCCGCAACTCCTGGAGCCGGCGGGGGACATGCACCGCCCAGCTGGTGTCGCGGAAGAACCGCTTGATCTCGCCGACGATGTACGGAACGGCGAAGGTGGTGAACTCCACCTCACGGCTCAGGTCGAACCGGTCGATCGCCTTGATCAGCCCTATGGTGCCGACCTGGACGATGTCCTCCATCTCCACCGAGCGGTTGTGGAACCGCCGGGCGGCGTACCGCACCAGCGACAGATTGAGCTCGATGAGGGTGTTCCGCACGTACTGGTACTCGTGCGTCCCCTCCTCCAGCTCCGTCAGCCGATCCAGGAACGTCTTGGTCAGCGCGCGTGCGTCCTTGGGCGCCACCTTTGCCGGATCGTCCACCGTGGGCAGATCGACGGGGCCGGCGGTCTTGACTCCATCCACTGCAATGTCACTTACACGAACGTCATGTGCCTGCTCAGCTTCCGCTGCTGTCAGCATCGACATCGTCGCGGGTGCCGTGTCGTTCACCGTCGCACTCCCTGTATCGGCTGCATGCATAGGCTGATTGGGGTCCCGTCTACCCACCCTCCATGCCCTCATGCCTCTTTCCTCTGGCCAGGCGGAGGGCCGGTGAGCACCACCAGGCCCCCGACGAGGGCCAACGCCATGAGCACGGCCCCGAAGACGGTCGCCCCCGCCGTCAGCCCCACCGCGTCGCTGAGATAACCCGCCGTTACCGGCAGTACGCCCGCGGGCACATAGCCGCCGACGTTGAGTGCCGCGTTGGCCTCCGCCAGACGGCCCGGCGGAACACTGGAGTTGAGCAGCGACAACCCACCGAGCTGCCCCATCCCCTGGCCCGCCCCGGCCAGCAGCGCGGCGGCGACGAGCAGCGGCACGGAGGAGGCGCGGACGGCGGCGATGAGCGCGCCCATGCCGATCGTCGTACTGACCGCACCGGCGAGGAGGATCGTCCGCCGGTCCAGCCGCTGGACCGCGAACTGCGCACCGGTCGCGGTCAGGAACATCACGAAGGCCATGGCCCCCGCGACCACGGGGCTGGTGGTGTCCAGCAACCCGGAGAGCAGCGACGGCCCGAGGGACAGCACGAAGGAGGTGGCGGTGATGCCGGGCGCGAAGACGGCGATGCCCATGAGGAGTTCCCCACCACTCCCCCGAGGCACCCCGGGAATCCGCACCCAGGCCCCGCTCGCCGGCACGGACCGCGGGGGCACGGACCGCGCGGGCACGGACCGTGCGAACGCGCACCGAGCAGGCACGGACCGCGCGGGCACACCGGAGGAACGACGCAACGGCATCCGCACCACGACCAGGACCGCCGCCACCAGCAACACCGCCTCCAAGGCGAACACCCCCTCGCCCAACACGCCCGCGAGCAACGGCCCAAGACCGGCCCCGAACACCATCGCGCACGAGGCCAACAGCGCCGCCAGCCGCCGTCGCCCCGGCCCGGCCACATCGGTCACCGCCGCCATTCCGGCGGAGACCACGGCGCCGACCGCGATCCCGCTGAACAGCCGCGCCACGAGCAGCGCGACCACGCTCGACGCACTCGCGAAGATCGCGCACGCCGCCAGCGCGAGCCCGAGCGCGGGCAGCAGCACGGGCTTCCGCCCCACCCGGTCCGAGACCACGCCCGAGACCAGCAGCGAACCGAGCAACCCGACGATGTAGCAGGCGAAGATCACCGTCAGGGTGCCCTTGGAGAACCCGATTTCCCGCTGCCACCGCACATACAGCGGTGTGGCCGCGTTCGAGAGGACGAACACCGCGGTCACCGGCCACGCGGCGGTCCACACCCACCGGGTGGCGACGCCGTCTTCCCCTCCGTCGGCCTCCCGCACCCCCGAGACCACCCCCGCCCGACTCCCGAACACGACGACTCCTCCCGATGAACACTCAGTACGACTTGAGTCGAACTTAGCATGCAGTACGATCGGACTCGTACAGAGAGTCGCGCACCGAGGACCCACAGGACCCGCCCATGACCCCCCGGACCACCGAAAGCGAACGCCCCGCCATCAAGGCGCTCCCCGAACCCCCGGACCTCCCGGCCCCGCTCCCGGAGCCGGCCGTGGAGGACATCCGCCTGGAGACGGTCCTGGCGGCGCTGAGCGATCCCCTCCGCCTCCGCATCGTGCGCAAACTCCTTCTCGAATCGGAGAAGTTCGACCACACCTGCGGCTGGTTCGGCCTCGACCGCCCCAAGTCCTCCCTCACCCACCACTTCAAGGCCCTCCGCGAGGCAGGCATCACCCGTCAGCGCCAATACGGCCTGGAGCGCCGCAGCCATGTCCGGGTCGCCGACCTCGACGCCCGCTTCCCCGGCCTCCTGGAGCTCGTGGCCGACTGGACCCCGCCGGAGCGGTGACGGCGGGCGTTAGTCGGGCGTTAGCGGATCGACAGCGACCGTTAAGGGAACGCCAGCGGCGGCCGACACCATGGATGGTGCGTGAGCAGGTACCGCACAAACCGGAAGCCCATGGGGGTCGTCATGTCGCACCACATTCTCAACCGCCGTATCCGTAAGGCCGGTGCGGCCGCGCTGATCGCCGCCGCCTCGGCCGTCGCCCTCACCGCCTGCGGGAGCAACGGCTCCTCGTCCGACGCCAAGGGGAGCTCCTCCTCCCACGCGTCGTCCGCCGCAAAGTCGTCGCAGTCGGACTCCTCGATCCACAGCCAGGCGGGCAACAAGACCGGCAAGCAGGCAACGGCCCTGGGCTCCGGCGCCAACCAGGCCCAGGCGGCCTCCGAATGCCAGCCGGGCACGCTGCGGGGGACCCTGGACTCCGCCGGCACCTCCCAGGCGGAGATGAACCACCGGGGCACCTTCCTGAAGGTGACCAACACCGGCGACGAGACCTGCGTGATCAGCGGCTACGCCGGGGTCGCCCTGGAGGGCGCCGGCCACACCGCCATCAAGACCACCGCCCGCCACGGCAGCACCTACTTCGCCACCGACCCGGGCACCCACCCGATCACCCTCGCCCCCGGCAAGAGCGCCTGGGCCGACCTGGTGTGGACCACCACCGGCGCCGGGACCGCCCACGCGAAGTACCTCCAGATCTCCCCGACGGGCAGCAACTCCCACAGCACGGTCGCCTTCAACCACGACCTGGACAACGGCACCCTCTCCCTGACCGCCTGGTCCGCCAAGCCGCCCATCAACGGCTGAACCCCCGAAGACCAGGGGCCGCCAGCGGCCTGCCATCGGGCTGCAAGCCCGAGTGCTCACGATGTGCCTGCCAGCAACCCGTTGACACAGGGAGTAGCACATGGAGAGCGCACCCGAGGGCATCGTCGACCTGCCCCCGATCGGCCCGGAGCCGATTCTGCGGCTCGCGACACTTGTCTGTCAGACCGAGGTGATGCACGCGGCCCTGGAGCTCGGCGTGTTCGGCTCCTTGGCCGAAGGCTCGCTGACCGAGCCCGAGCTGCGGGAGCGGCTGGGGCTGCATGAGCGGTTCTCGAAGGACTTCCTGGACGCGCTGGCCGGGCTCGGGCTGCTGATCAGGGTGGGGGACAGGTACCGGAACGCCCCGGTGGCCGGGCACTACCTGGTGCCCGGCCAGGGCGTGTATCTGGGGGACTATCCGCGGATGGTCACGGCGTCCTTCCAGCAGGCGTGGGGGCAGCTGTCGAGGGGGCTGCGCACCGGGAAGGTGGAGACCCAGCCCCGGGGCGGCTTCGTCGCCAAGTCCCACGAAGACCAGGCGCGCTTCAAGGTATATGCGGAGGTGATGGACCACCTCAGCACTCGGGTGGCCCGGGACTTCGCCGAGCGCTTCGACTGGAGCGGCTACAAGGACGTCGGGGACCTCGGTGGAGCCCGGGGGCATCTGGCGGCAGCGCTCCTTGAGGCGCATCCGCATCTGAGCGGCTACTGTTTCGAACCTCCCTCGGCCGAGCGCTACCTGAAGGGGCACATGGCCGAATTGGGCATGGCAGGCCGGGTGGGCTTCGTCGGCGGCGACCTGTTCACCGATCCGATCCCCGAGGCCGATGTCCTCGTCTACGGGCAGGTGCTGCACGGCTGGGAGGACGAGGAACGCCGGACGCTGGTGCGGCGGGCTCACGAGGCACTGCGGCCCGGCGGCATGCTGCTGGTCTACGACCGCATGATCGACGAAGAGCGCCGAGACCAGCAGCGACTGCTCTACAGCCTCTACATGCGTCTGGTCAGCCCCATGGGCTCGGAGTACCGGGCAGTGGACTGCGAGCGCTGGCTTCGTGAGGCGGGCTTCCCGGACGTCAGGTCGGAGCCGCTACTGAATACACACACGGTGGTGGTGGGCCTGAAGTCGAGGGAGGAGTAGGAGGGAGCTGAAGCCCGAGTTCCGGCGGCGGGGGGGGGGGGGGGGGGGGGGAAAAAACCCCCCCCCCCCTCCCCCCCCCTCCCCTCTTCCTCCCCCCC